>NZ_JAKZLE010000007.1:0-242347 GCF_022808885.1 Geothrix alkalitolerans
GCCTTTTGAGAGCGCGGCCCTGCCACCCCCCATGAGCCCATGCTGCGCTGGGGCATGGAATCGCTTTTCATCACTGAAATCGGCGAAATCGGTGGCGAAAAACGTTTTTTGCTTCGAGCTGAAGGCTACCCCAGGCATGTCGGGCAGCGCATCCCCAGCTGGAGGTTCTCGATGAGCTCGGGCACGCGGTCCAGGCTGCGCACTTCGTAGAGGGGGGCGTCGGGATCGTGGTGGGGCCGGGGCTTGGTCTCGCGGTTCACCCAGATGGCCGTCCAGCCCGCGGCCAGAGCTCCCTCCACATCGTCGGTCCAGCTGTCGCCCACCATGGCGAGGTTGCCCGGGAACAGCCCCAGTCGCCGCTGCACGGCCTCGTAGGCCGCGGGCTCGGGCTTGAGGGCGCCCAGGTCCGCGCTGCGGTGCTGCAGGCGGATGCGCTCGGAGATGCCCAGGCGGTCCAGCAGCTCCAGGCCGAAGCTCTGGGTGTTCGAGAGCAGCGCCACCCGCGCCAGGTCCCGCACCGCGGCCACCACTTCCGGCGCGCCAGGAAAGCACTCCGCCTGGTCCCCCGCCTCGCGGAAGGCCTGGGCCATGGCCTCCATCTGCCCGGGCTCCAGTCCCGCGGGCTCCCGCCAGGCCTCCAGGAAGGCCTCCACGGACGCGTAGGGCCGGATCATGCCATCCCGCATGAGGGCGGCGTGCAGGTGCTCCTGCTCGGGCCGCAGCAGGCCCTTCAGCCGCTGGAACGGGCTGCCCGCCGGGCTGAAGACCAGCGTGTTCCAAAGGTCGAAGACGACGGCGCGGATCATGCGGCTCCGGAGGTCAGCGTCCGGTGCTCTTCGACGTGCGGAAGGGCACGCCGAACTCGATGCCCATGACCTCGAAGCGGGCCTCGCCGGCCAGGCTCCAGGTGGCGGACTCGCGGCGGACGGCGGCGGCCGTGATCGGTCCCCACGCGTTCTTGAGGTCTGCGTAGGTCATCACCACCTCGGCGTGCAGGGTGCTGCGGCCCTTCGGGGCCAGGTCCATGCCCTCGGGGAAGCCGATGGCGCCCAGAGCATGGTCCCCGCCCTGGGCCGCCAGCCGCAGGTTCCCACTCACGCGCCGGGTGCGGAGGCGCATGTCCGACGCGTTGTCCACGCCCACATCCAGCCGCAGCCGCAGCCGCGACTGCTCCAGGGGAAAGGCCAGCTCCACCTGGGGTTCCACGCGGTCCAGCGAGAAGCGGAGCTGACGGGCGGCCTCCTGGTAGCGCAGGGCCGGATTGATGGCGTCGCAGCCGGCGAGGAGCACGAGGGCCGAGAGGGCGAGGGCGCGCTTCATGTCAGGCTCCGCGGTAGATCACGCAGTTGT
Organism: Geothrix alkalitolerans; assembly: GCF_022808885.1. Lineage (NCBI taxonomy): Bacteria > Pseudomonadati > Acidobacteriota > Holophagae > Holophagales > Holophagaceae > Geothrix > Geothrix alkalitolerans. The sequence goes on from NZ_JAKZLE010000007.1 coordinate 1,351, forward strand.
CGGTGGTCTCGTACACCTCGACCTGGCAGAGCTGCGGCAGGGCGGGCTTGAGCTGCTCCCAGATCCACACGGAGATGTTCTCGGCCGTGGACAGGGGGATCAGGTCGTTGAGGAAGCGGTGGTCCAGCTTCCCGATGACCTTCTCAGTCACCACCTTCGAGAGGTCGTCGAAGTCGATGATCATGCCCGTCTCCGGGTTCACCTGGCCTTCGAGCGACACGAACAGCTTGTAGCTGTGGCCGTGCAGGTTCCGGCACTTGCCGGGGTGGTTGTAGATGAAATGGGCCGCTTCGAACCAGTACTCTTTGCGCAGGATCATGGCACTCACGAAGAAAAGGCCCCGCGGTCGCGGGGCCCTTCATTCTAGCAGCGGCCGCCTACTTGATCGCGTTCAGGATCAGGGCCAGCGGCGTCAGGGCCTGCAGGTTCTCCTGCCAGCTGGTGTCGCGGCGGAACCGCTGGGGCACCAGGACCGTGTCGCCGGGTTCCACCGGTTTCCCCTCCACCCAGCTGTCGATAATGCGGCCATCGGCCTTGAGCAGGCGGATGTTCGAGGTGTCGGCATTGCGCGTGGGGCCGCCGGCCAGCTTCAGCAGGTCGGACACCTTGGCCCCTTTCGTGACCTTGTACGTCGCGAACGGGCTGGCGGTCTCGCCCACGACGTAGGCCGCCTCCGTGGCCCGGGGGATGATGATCTCGTCCCCGTCCTCCAGTTCCACATCCGCCTGCGCATTCCCCTTCAGGGCCCCCCGGAAGTCCACCACCATGCGGTTGAGGTTTCCGGCCAGGAGACCATGGAGGAGGGGGTTCTTCAGCAGCTGTCCCGTGACGGGCTGGCGCTTGGTCTCATTGAGGCGTTCGAGGATCTCGTTGATGCCCTTGGCGGTGGGATCCTTCGCCATCAGCCCGGATTCCTCCGCGGCACGCTGGAGGGAGGCGTCCTGGGTGTTCAGGCGCCGGAGGAACACCGCCGCATTCGGCATGGCCTCCGGAGTCAGGCCCCCGGCCCGCCGAATCACCTCGGACAGTTTGGCGTGCTCTGAATCCAGGGTGTACGAGCCGGGGCGGGCCACCTGTCCCGTGACCCGGACCGCGCGGTGCACCCTGAAGTCGGGCTTCTCGAAGAGGCTCAGGGCGTCATCGGGCCGGATCAGGGGATTGACCGCGTCGTCCAGCAGCGCCACGGGGCTGCCGGCCTCCGTGGACAGCAGCTTGGCCAGGTCGAGGCGGACCACGTCGCTGGCCTCCCCCACCCGGCTGTGCGCCAGCTCGGCCACCAGACGATCGGCGGACTTGGAGGGAACCCCAGCCCGGAAGATCAGGTCCGAGGCGCGCATGCCCTCATGGAACCGGTAGGTGCCCGGCCGGGCCACAGGGCCCGTGACCGTCACCAGGCGCGGGAGGCGCAGATCTTCCAGGCGGAACAGCTCGACCCGGTCGCGGTCCTCGAGCAGGAGGTTGTGGGCGGCGTCGCCTGCCAGGGCCTTGTCGATGTCGAAGGTCTGGAACCGGGTCGTCCCATCCAAGGCGGTGTGGACGATCTCACCCCGCGCCCGGTAGGTGTCCGGCAGCACCTGGGTTTCCCGGCGCAGCAGGTCGCCCACCCTCAGACCCTCGGTCCTGGCATAGGTTCCAGGCACCCGCACCCATCCGGCCAGCTCCACCACCGGGCCCGTCCGCTCCCGGCGAATCGGTGCGGAGAGCACATCCCCCCGGCCCAGACCCACCCGGGCGCCCTCACCCGAGGGCACCTCCTGGCCCCGGACGATTCCCGAGGCATCCCGGTGCCGGAGCGTGAGCGTCCCCTCCCCGGCCTCCGCGGCGAATCCTCCCGCGAACCGGAGCGCATCGGCGGCGGTCTCGCCTGGCTTCATCTCGAACTGCATCACGGGGGGCCGGCCTGACTGCTCCCAGCGGCGCAGCCAGCCTGGACGGCTCCAGTCCTCCTCGGTCGAGGCGTAGGGGAGGTTTGTGTCCGGATCCATCTGAAGCCGGTGGTCCGTGGGCGGCGCCTCCTTGAATCGCACCCACTGGCGCTTCAGGAAGGACAGCCGATCCTCCAGGTCCGCCCGCTCCGTGAGGCTGAGGGGCGGGGGGGGCGGCTGGGAGGCCTGGGCTTGGGGCTGGGCGGAGGCCTCGGCTCCCGGCGCCCCCTCCCCATTGGCGGCGTCCGGGCGCGGAGCCAGCCGGGCTTCGATGGCATTGATCTCCCGCTGGATCCGGTCCCGCCTGTCCTTCAGGGGATCCAGATCCAGGCTCTCCACGCCGGGCTGCGGCTTGTCTCCGGCCCGCTCCTCGCTGGCCACCACCCGCTGGAAGGCCCCTTCCAGCAACACCTGGTTCTGGGCCAGGGGCACGAAGATGGTGTCCCCGCTCTGCAGGGCCACATTGGCGTTGCCCAGGCCCTCGGCCCGGAGCGGGTACAGATCCAGGTCGAACACCTTCCTCCCGCCTCGCATGACGCGGATGTCCCGGTAGCTGCCCACGGCCGTGGGCCCTCCGGCCATGCTCAGCACGTTCACCAGGGAGCTCAGGCTCGACACCAGGTAGCTGCCGGGCTTGTAGACCTCGCCCAGCACGAAGACCCGCACCTCGCGAAGCTGGACCACCTGCAGGTCCACCGTGGATCGCGAGAAGTTGCGACCCACCACCCCCTGCACCACCTGCTTGGCGCGACCCAGCGTGAGACCGCCCACCTTGGCCGTGCCCACCTTGGGGATGACGATCTCGCCACGCCCATCCACCTGCACGGGCAGATCGAAGGTGGCGCTGCCGAACACATTGAGGCTCAGCTGGTCACCGGTGCCCAGGACGTAGTCCTCGGCGATGCCGCCCTCGGTGGCCGCCGTGCCCCGCTGGCGCTGATCAAACAAGTCGGAGGCGAAGCGGCGGGGGCCCTTCTCCCGGGCCTTCATGGCCTTGATGTCCCGATCCAGCTTCTCCTCCGCCGTCAGGTCCTGGCCCTGCGCCGCCGGAGGGGGGATGGTGACGCCCTTGGTTGGAACCGCATCCGGCTGGCCCCCCGGAACCTGCACGCCAGCCGAAGCCGCAGCCTGCTTCAGCGCCTGGAGATCCAAGCCGGGAGGGAGCTGGGCGAAAACAGCCGTGCCGGCCCAGACCAGGCCCAGAATCATCCTCGTACGCATAAAAACCTCGTAAACAGGTCCAGTGGAAGCGCTTCCCTACGCTAGCACGCCCTCAGCTCGCCTGCTGGTGGGTGCCGGAAGCCTCATTCAGGAACGCATGCCTGGGTTCCTTCCGCGGCACGAAGGCGGAGCTCGGGTTGAGGATGGCCCGATCGATGAACACCCGGACGGCGAGGATGACCAGCACCCCGAATCCCAGGAAGGAAATGGTTCTGGCGTGCGCCCAGGGAAGGTCGCGAGTCATGGGCAGGGCCGCCAGGCCGACCAGCACGGGCGTCACCAGCCAGGCCCGCCCGCCGAAGCGCTCCAGCAGCCAGTGATGGAGGTGGCTCCGGTCCGCCTGCCCAAGGGGACGCCCGCAGTACTTGCGAATGGCCACCACCGTCGTCACATCCAGGATGGGGTAGGCCATCAGCCACAGGCCCAGCCCACGGTGCACCGGAAGGGCCTGCTCCATGACCAGGATGGCGAAAAGGCTTCCCAGGGCCAGGGACCCGGCATCGCCCATGAAGTGCCGGGCCTTCGGGTAGTTCAGCGCCAGCAGGGCCACCAGGGCCCCGAGCAGGGGCGCCGCGCCAGAGCCGATGTGCGAGGCCGGCCCCAGCCCCAGGGCCGCCAGCAGCGCGCAGGAAAAGCCCAGGGACAGCCCGTTCAACCCGTCGATGAGGTTGAAGGCGTTCGGCACCCCCCAGTACCAGAGCGTCAGCAGAGGGAAAAAGACCAGCGGATGATCCGGGATGTCGAGCCCGAAAAGGGTCACGTTCATCCCGCTCACCAGGAGTTCCTGGGTGTGGACGAAGGCCAGGGGGACCGCCACCAGCAGTCCCGCCATGGCCTTCCAGCGCGCCCGGAGATTGAAGCGATCATCCAGGATGCCGACGGCGCCCATGCCCGCGATCACCGCCCACTCCAGGTGGGTCAGGCCCAGGTGCAGCACCCCCAGCGCCTTCGCCACCAGCAGCACGAGCAGCAGGGCCACCCCCCCTACCCTGGGCACGGGCTGCCCGTGGGACTTCCGCAGGGAGGGCAGGTCCATCCACCCCCTCGGGCCCAGCACTCGGGCCAGCGCCGGCACCAGAAGACCGGTGCCCAGAGCCGCAATCGCCGTGATGCCGAGGGAGGAAAGCATGATGAACCTGGGGAGTGGGTGGAGACAGCCAAGCGGAGAGATCCGGATCCACAACCCTGCCTGAGAGCCGCCTGGTTCTGCGGCACCTCTGCCGTGGTGCATCCAAGGACGAGCCCATCAAGTATAGCAACAGGCCCAGTCCCTGATCCAAAAGGCAGATCCGGCAGACATCTGCGGTATCCAGCCTTTCGAGCCCCTGATCGGCAAAAATCGATCATCCGCGCAAACAACTACTACCGGGCCAGTAAACCACACTGACAGGAGGTAGAGACCCATCCGACCCCCGAACGGTTGATTTTCGCCTCCGAACGGTCATTCCCCCCTACAGCGCCCTGATGGGGTCTCGAGCTTTCCCCGGGGGCCGCAGGTGGTATGCTGGACCTGCCGATTTTCCACCTGCTCCCCTTCGGCGGCGACCTCTGCAGGAAGCCCACCTCCCCAGGCCAACCAAGGCCCCCGGCGGACGGGTTTCATGGAGCGATCGCAGGAGCCCCGGCCGGTGCCCGGGCTCAGGGGGAGCCCCCAAGGGCCGCACGGCCCGGAGACCGCATGAACGCACTCAAGTTCAATCCCACGACCGTCTCGGTCGACCTGGGCGGCACGCCCATCAGCCTCGAGACCGGCCGCGTCGCCAAGCAGGCCCACGGCGCCGTCATCGTCCGCCAGGGCGACACCATGGTCCTCGTGGCCGTGTGCTACGGCACCCCCCGCGAAGGCATCGACTTCTTCCCGCTGACCGTGGACTACCGCGAGCCCGTGCTGGCGGCCGGCAAGATCCCCGGCGGCTGGTTCAAGCGCGAGGGCCGCCCCACCACCAAGGAGACGCTGACCAGCCGCCTCATCGACCGCCCCCTGCGGCCCCTGTTCGAAGAGGGCTACAACGGCGACACCATGATCACCGCCCAGGTGCTCAGCTACGACGGCCAGCACGCCCCTGAGACGCTCGCCATGGTGGGCGCCTCCGCGGCCCTCATCATCAGCGAGATCCCCTTCGTGAATCCCGTGGGCGGTGTCCGCGTGGGCCGCGTGAACGGCCAGCTCATCGTGAACCCCACGGTGGATCAGCGCGCCGACAGCGACATCGACCTCCTGGTGGCCGGCACGGCCGACGCCCTGGTGATGGTGGAGTGCGGCGCCAAGGAAGTGCTGGAAGCGGACATGGTGAAGGCCCTGGCCTTCGGCCACGACCAGATCAAGACCCTCGTGAAGCTGCAGAAGGACCTGCAGGCCAAGGTGGGCAAGCCCAAGGTCGCCGCCGCCAAGGCCGCGCGCAACGAGGAGCTGTACGGCCAGGTGGCCGCCGCCTACGCCGAGAAGCTCTTCACGGCGCTGACCATGAAGGTGAAGATCGAGAGCTACAAGGCCATCGACGTCCTGAAGAAGGAGGCCGTGGCCCAGTTCACGGCGGACAAGCCCGAGCTGAAGAAGGACGTGGTCGCCTGCTTCGACGAGCTGAAGGAGACCCTCTTCCGCAACGCCATCCTCAAGCAGGGCGTGCGCCTGGACGGCCGCAAGTTCGACCAGATCCGACCCCTCAACATCGAGGTCGGCGTCCTCCCCGCGGCCCACGGCAGCTGCCTCTTCACCCGCGGCGAGACCCAGGCGCTGGTCACCGCCACGCTGGGCACCATCAACAACATCCAGATCATCGACGGCCTGGAGGAGGAGTACAAGAAGAAGTTCTACCTCCACTACAACTTCCCCGGTTACAGCGTGGGCGAGTGCAAGCCCAACCGCGGGCCCGGCCGCCGCGAGATCGGCCACGGCATGCTGGCCGAGCGCAGCCTCTTCGCCGTGCTGCCTCCCGCCGAGGAGAATCCCTACACCGTGCGCGTGGTGAGTGACATCACCGAGAGCAACGGCTCGTCCTCCATGGCCACCATCTGCGGCGGCACCCTGGCCCTGATGGATGCCGGCATCAAGCTCAAGGCCCCCGTGGCCGGCGTGGCCATGGGCCTCGTCAGCGACGGCGACAAGTTCGTGGTGCTCTCCGACATCGCCGGCCAGGAAGACCACTACGGCGACATGGACTTCAAGGTCGCCGGCACCGAGAAGGGCATCACCGCCCTCCAGATGGACATCAAGATCGGCGGCATCACCACCGAGATCCTCACCAAGGCCCTCGACCAAGCCAAGGCCGGCCGCCTGCACCTGCTGGAGGCCATGGGCAAAGTGCTCGCCGCCCCCCGCAGCGACTACGCCAGCAACGCCCCCCAGATGCACAGCATCCAGCTCCCCAAGGAGAAGATCCGCGACGTCATCGGCAAGGGCGGCGCCACCATCCGCAACATCATCGAGGTGAGCGGCTGCGAGGTGAACATCGACGACGACGGCCTCTGCCAGGTTGCCGGCCCCACCCAGGAGAAGCTGCAGATCGCCCTCAAGATGATCGGCGAGCTCATCCAGACCGCCGAGGTCGGCAAGACCTATCTCGGCAAGGTGGCCAAGGTCGTCGAGTTCGGCGCCTTCGTCACCATCCTCCCCGGCCTGGACGGCCTGCTGCACGTCAGCGAGATCGCCCACCACCGCGTGAAGGATCCCGCCGACGAGCTGAGCGAAGGCCAGGAAGTCATGGTCAAGTGCATCGGTATCGACGAGAAGAACGGCAAGATCAAGCTCAGCCGCAAGGCCCTCATCCCCAAGCCCGAGGGCATGGAAGAAGAGCCCGCCAGCGAAGGCGGCGACGAGCCCCGCCGGGAGCGGCGGCCGAGGCCCCGGCGCTAGTCGGGGCGATGGTGATGAATCCGCACGTTCTTTGCGCCTTCGGCACCCGCCCGGAAGTGATCAAGATGGCACCCGTCGTGAAAGCCCTGCGCGAGCAGGGCTTTCGGGTGTCCGTCCTGGCCACGGCCCAGCACCGGGGCCTGCTGGATCAGATGATGGCAACGTTCGGTCTTCATGCGGACTGGGACCTGGACGCCATGCAACCCAACCAGACCCTGGCCTCGCTGACGGGGAGGCTCGTGCCCGCCCTCGACGCGATCCTCCGGGAGGCCCAGCCAGACCTGGTCCTGGCCCAGGGGGACACCACCACGGTCTTCTGTACGGCCCTGGCGTCCTTCTACGCCGGCATTCCCTTCGGCCACGTGGAGGCAGGCCTCCGGAGCGGCGATCTCGCCGCGCCCTTCCCCGAGGAGGGCATGCGCCGCCTCTCCGCCGTCCTCACCCGCTGGCATTTCGCCCCCACCGAGACCTCCAGGTCGGCCCTGCTGCGCGAGGGGGTGCCGGACGCCCAGGTGCATGTCGTCGGCAACACCGTCATCGATGCCCTGCTCGAGGTCGCCTCCCGCGCCGACCTTCTGGATCCCCTTCCCCGGCCTTTGGGCCCCGGGGAGCGGCTCGTCCTGGTCACACTGCACCGGCGCGAGAACTTCGGCGAGCCCCTCCGGAGGATCCTGGAGGGCCTCAAAGCGTTCGCGGGCGCACATCCGGAAGCCCGGTTCCTGTACCCCGTCCATCCGAACCCCAACGTGACCGGCCCGGCCCGGGAGATCCTCGGGGGCGTTCCCAACGTCCACTTGGTGGATCCCCTCGACTACCCCGCCCTCGTCTCGGCCCTCAAGCAGGCCTTCCTGGTGCTCACCGACAGTGGCGGCCTCCAGGAGGAGGCCCCGGCGCTGGGCAAACCCGTCCTCGTCTTCCGGGAGGTCACCGAACGTCCGGAGGCCGTGGAAGCCGGGGGTGTGCTGCTCGTCGGAAGCGATACGGAGCGGTTCCGGCAGTTGGCGGAGCGCATCTGGAAGGATGAAGTTTTCTACTCGTCCATGGGAACGCCAAGGTTCCCCTACGGCGACGGGAAGGCGGCCAACCAAATCGCCAGCATCCTCAAGATGGCGCTCAGTGGAAGAGTGTCCATGACCACGTCCGGGTACCTGCCGACTGTCCCCCAAGCATAGAGGACCCCATGAAAACACAGCCGGAGCCTTCACTTCGGGCCCAACAGGCGCCCCATGGGTCTCACGGTGAGTCGAAGCCCATCCGTATCGGTATCCTCGGCACCCAAGGTATCCCAGCCCGATATGGCGGCTTCGAAACCTTCGCTGAAGAACTGGCCACCCGCTGGGCTGAGGATGAAACGTTCGAAATCACAGTGGTATGCCCCGGTCCTCGGCGACCGGATCAACCAGAATCTCTTGGCCGGGTCCGCCTCGACTATGTGCCTGAGCCCAAGGTCGGGCCCTTCACCAACGTGGCTTTCGACCTTCGCTGCCTATGGGATCACCGCCGTAGTTTCGACATCCTGTACATGCTTGGTTATGGAGCTGCCTTCGGCTGTGCATTGCCACGCCTGTGGGGTACCAAGGTGTGGATCAACATGGATGGCCTGGAATGGAAACGCAGCAAGTGGCCGTTACCCATCCGGGGTTACCTGAAGGTCATGGAGCGGATCTCCACCTGGTCCGCCAGTCGGCTCATCGCCGACGCTGAAGCCATCCGGCAGTACTACCTCGACACCTACGGCGAGGGACTCGACTGCACGTTCATCCCCTACGGCGCCCATCCAATCGATTCGGATGCCCACCCCGCCGATCTGCTTCCGGAGGGCCTGGAGTCCGGGGGTTATCACCTGGTCGTCGCCCGCCTGGAGCCCGAGAATCAGGTTGTGGAGATCGTCGAGGGATACCTGCGATCCGACGCCCCCCACCCTCTCGTCGTGGTCGGTGGCATTCAGAACCCCAATGCCTACGTGCAACGACTGCTCGCCCTCGGCTCGGATCGGGTGCGCTTCCTGGGGGGGGTCTACGACAAGCCCCGCCTCGCGGCCCTCCGCTGCCATGCCCGTTCCTACTTCCACGGCCACACGGTCGGGGGCACCAATCCCTCCCTCCTGGAGGCCATCTCGGCGGGCCAGCCCATCATCGCCCACGACAACCCGTTCAACCGGGAGGTTGCTGGAACCCTTGCTACCTTCTTCGATGACTCGAAGTCGATCCAGAGAATCCTTGATGACGAAACCTATCTACCGGGGTCAATGGCCTCCTTCCGAAGAGCGTGCCAAGCTCACTTGGAGGCCCATTACACCTGGGCCGGAGTTGCTGAAGCCTACAAAACACTAGCCAAATATGATTCGAAATCTTAAACGCTAATGTTATGTAATTAATTCAACATACAAGACGCTTCAATATAGAGTTCTTAGCCATCAAAGCAGTCGTGGCCGCCGATAGAGCAAAAGCGATAATGGCCGCGAATGGAATCCCAATAGCAGGGTGTCCCAAAAAACCATCTATCCCCATTTTAGATAAACCCCACAACCAGAGTGGATGGATCAGATATATACCCAGTGAAACTGGTGCAATGTGGTTGGTGACACCAGTGATGATCCGAGAAGATCTCGTGCTTCCAAGGATCAATATAAACACGCAAAGTGACATCAATATTACAAATGGGTTTTGATATGAATACATTATCTCCCATGATCTTGAACCCAGCCTTGGTAACAAAATTCCAGTCCCCGTGGAAATCGCGAATCCGCAAGCAATAATAATAATAATTAATAAATATGAATTGTATTTCATGCGGTTATTATAAATATTGTACCCAGCCAAAAAATAACCAGTAAATGGAATAAAAGAAGGTAGAAACGTAAAATAATTTGCCATTCGGACTGACTCGATGGCAGAAACAGCAAGGATCCCAAACGTAAGCTTATTAAGAATGCGTTGCTCTATGTTTGAAACAAAAATACAAATAAATGGAGCTGCGGCGTATAATCCGAGCAACATATAAACATACCAAAGATGATAATAGGGCATCCCCTTGATAATGCTCATAATTGCATATTTAAAACCGAATGCAGAATTGGTGAATATTTGAAAAATCAGGTAAATTGCGGTCCAGATCACCAACGGTGGGAGTATCCTGGTCATTCTTTTTTTGTAAAAATTATTCACAGTTGTGCGGTTCGATTTTGAAAGCAGCAAGGCTCCGCTGATCATAACAAAAACAGGGACGCACCAACGGCTATAGGCATCTGCAGTATTGGCCACCCACCAAGCATTGCTATGTACGTTCGGATGCCGAGTCACGACGTTTGCGGATACATGCAACCAGACCACCGCAAATGCGGAGATCACTCTCATTAAATCAATGTTTGTATTTTTTTCTACCATGAATCAGCCGATCAATAAAATTGTCTAAATTAACGAAAATTAGCATGTTCATCTGAATTCATCTATTTCAACAAATGGAACGGTCATTATAGATCATCCACGCGAGGTTTCATCCCATCTCAGGGTGAGCCAACAGGTAACCCTCAAATGTAGCCTTTGCCGCGGCTTCCCATGTGCAGCGCTCCCGCAAAGAAGCCATGGCCGAATGATCGGGCGTACGCTCATAGGCCCGGATGACCCCTTGGCGGATGGATTCGATCGAGGCGGGGTCACAGTACTCGGCCATGTCTCCGAAATACTCGTAGGTGTCTCCCTTCCGGGTGATCAGCACCTGGCATCCGCTGGCGGCCGCCTCCAGGGACGACAGGCCCGGGGTCTCCATCCACGACACCAGGGCATGGACCCTGGCGACCCTGTACAGGCAGGGCAGTCGCTGGGGGTCCACCGGGCCGGCGATCACGCAATTGCCCGTCCTGGCTGCGGTCTGCTGAAGCCGTTGGTAGTACTCGCCGCTGTTGGCTCCCGGCTTTCCCACCAGCACCAGCTTCCAGGGCAGCCCTTCCATGGCTTCGGCGAGCTCCACCTGGCATTTCCGGGGTTCGATTCGAGCCGCGCAGAGAACGATCTGATTCCCATAGGCTGCCTCGACTTCCGCGCACGCCGGACAGTGGTGGTCCTGGGTGAACAGCTCGGGGTCCACCGCGTTCGGCACGACCACGACTTTCTTGGCAGCCGCCTCCGGGAAATGGGCCTTGACCCGTTCGGCCTCCCCCTGGGAGTTCGGAAGCAGCACCGAGCTGGCGGCGATGATGTCCTCTTGGGCCTGGTGGACCCCCCGCAGGAGAAATCGGGAAAGACCCGGGTGACACTCCCCGTTCACCACCCAGCGGCCCAGGATCTTGATCAACTCGAAGCGGTCGGGAGACACATGCCTGGCCATCCAGCCGGTCATCCCGCGACGCACGGCACGGTCAAGCTCTGTATACGGCCCGAAGATGGTGGAGATGACGACGGGCTTGCCCGCCTCCTTGGCGCGTCTTGCGGCGATCCAGGTCTCCTGGGGCCGCATCAGGTTGAATAGGTGGACAACATCGAAATCCCTGGGATTCGCCTCGCCCTTGATGTCGAGGTCCACGTGCACACCCAGCTTCTCCAAGGCTTCCGCCGTCTTCTGGATCTGGACCGTGTCTCCGCCGAAGGCGGTGAACAGTGACCGGCGAGACTGGAACAGCACCTTCAGCATGAGGGTCTCCGACCTGATCCACCCATCCGGGTCTCCGCCTTGGCGCGAGCCTGCTCGAGCAGGTCCTCCAGCACATCGACCTTGCCCACCCAGCTATTGGCGCCCGCCAGGCGGCGACGGCCCTCGGCAAGTCCCGGCGGTTCCCCGAGAGCCCGGGCCGCCCCGGCCACCAGTTCCTCCTGGGACCCATAGAGGTACAGGTGGTCAGCGAAGCGCTCCGTCTCCCGGGTCCTGGCACTCAGCACGGGCTTGCCCAGGCAGAGGTACTCATACAGCTTCAGCGGATTGATGGTGTCGCCCAGCGGGCCCATCCGGAACGGGTTGAGGCACACGTCGAAGGCCCGCATGTAGGCGGGGACCTGCTCGTAGGGACGCGAGCCGAGCACATGGACATTGGGGCAGCGACGGGGCAGATCCACCGGGAACGAACCGTCCGTCGGCCCCACCAGCACCACCGAAGCGGACGGGTACGCCCTGGCCAGCGCTTCGAGGGCCTCGAAGTCGATCCAGTAGAAGAGGGCCCCGACGAACCCGAAGATGGGCCCGGGCAGCCCTTCCAACTCGGGTGGCCGGGTGAGCCCGGCCCTGGGGTCCAGGAACCGGCGGGTGTCCACGCCATTGGGAAGGAGGTGGACCTGGCTACCCCAAGCGGCCAGCTTGTCCTTGAGGACCTGGGCAGTCGCCAGCACCAGATCCGCCTGCCCGACCAGCCGCTTCTCGGAGGTCTCCATCAAGCGGAGCACCCGCTTGTTCCGCGAATAGATCCTGCAGTCGTCGATGCAATCGTAGACGAGGAGGGAGTGGGGCACGGTCTCTGGCGTGACAATATTCCCCCACCAATAGGGCAGGTTCAGGTAGAGCACGGCGTCGTCGGAGATGGAGAATTCCCGGCGGACGTTCTGATACCACCCGGAGAAGATCCGGCGATCGAGGGCCCGGAGCGGGCTGCCCCGGAAAGCCCACAGGCTCAGCTTAGGACGCAGCACCGTCAATCCGGCCTGGCCTGGATCCGGAGGTCGCAGGCTGCGCCCCTTCATTCCCCAGGCCAAGGCCTTGGGAATGGACAGCATGGGCTCGACATAGAACACCCGGTGTCCCCTGGCCGCACATTCCAGCGCGATGGACTGCTCCCGCTGGCTGAATGGGGTCCACTCCTCACCCACGAAGAACAGGAAATCTATGGATGAATCGGCCATCTAGCTTGTCCGTACAGGGGAAGTCATGGGAGGACGGGAGTGCATGTAGGCAAACCCCAGTGCGATGAAAATCAGCGAAGGGTAGCCCCAAAGGCCAGAGAACATGCCGTCCAGCAGCAGCGAGGCCCCGAACACCAAGCAGCCAGCCCAGAAAATCCGATTGGATCCATCCGAGTTCCCAAGACGGCCTGCGAAAGTCTTGAAGAACCCCCTGAACCAATATATGAAGCCGACTAGGCCGACGATTCCGCTCTCACTCAACAAGTAGAGAAATACGTTATGAGCCCCACCATCAAACTGAAGCCAGTTCCAGCCATAACGTGGATAGATCAAGGGGGAAAGACCAATCCCCATGCCGGTGATCACGTGATCCTGAAAAATGAGCCAGGCGATAAACATTCGCTGTAGGCGGACTAAGGTTGAACCGGCATCTTGCATGTCCTCTACGGACGTTGCAGAAAAGGTCGCCTGCATCCGTTCAAACATGCCTTGCCCATAACTTGTCTTAGTTAGAATAAAAATAGACAAAGCGCCTATAATGACCAACAGTATAGATGTCTTTAATAGACGCTTGATGCTATTACCTGGCCGCTCCAACACCTTAAATGCTACCACCTGAAATAAAATTATTAACAATCCAGATCGTTGTTGAGTGAGTAATACTCCTACAATCAACATGGCCACGCACAATCGGAACAAAGTTCGATCGAAATCACTGTTTGTTTCTGATTGAATCAACATAAATGGAATTAATAACAAATAAAATTCAGAAGCCGCATACGGTGATGCGAAAAAACTTGGCACGCGGATAATTTGGAATCTCTTGATCTCTTCCATCATGGCTTGGTTTCGGAGTTCTTCTCCGAAACCAAGGGATTGAGTAAAGAACTGGTAAAGGCCGAAGATGAATACGATGAAGATCAAGTTCATCATGGTCCGCTCGAAGATTCTACGCCCTCGCGGATCTGCAAAAATTTCCAGGCCGAATATGAACATAGCGCCCGTTAAAAAGAAATTTTTTATGAAAAATGCAAAACTTTTGTATGGGCTTTGTGAGAATGGAACAGTGAGAAAGAGAATACCAAGAAACACGAGAAATGGCTTGGCATGGATGGGAATCTTGATCGGCCGGCCATGGAATACATGACGGGTCGCCAGAGCTAGGCAGAGCAGCAACATGTAGACGGAGCGAGGCGTTTCCAAGAGCGGCAGGCTGCTTATGGGAATATCCGCAAAATTAGTCAGAACCGTTACCGGTAGCAGTAACGAAATGCCCCAAGCGGGTCCATCGTTCCGGAGTAGGACGAGCGCGAACACGCCCATCGCCAGCCCGACTCCTGCCAAGAAGCCCACGTCCGGGCCTCCCACCACGAGCATCGAGGCGCCGAACAGGGCCGCGCCGAGGATGAATCCAATGCGTTTGATCAAGCAATCCCTGGGTGATGAGAAATACTAGCCCCCGGTCGCAACCGGGGGCTAGATGGTTATAGATGACCCATGAATCGAGGGTCGACAAGACAGCATCAGCAAAGACGAGATTAGCATCCAGTTTGGACCTATTTTTTTCGAAAAACGTTTTGGACAACCTCTAAATAGGCCTTCCCAGCCTGCCGGGTGGGTTCGATGTAGCTACCCTCTCCGAACTCATTCCAGGCGCAGATCACAACTGTTCTCTGAGTCTTTTGGGGGTACTTGTCCAGGTAGACTTTCGCCGACTGTAGGTGTTGGGTGAAGGTAAGGGGGGTGCTCACGCAATTGTCATGCGGTGTGTTGCTACCCCAGGGGCGCTTGTTCCAGCCAGCGATGACAGGTACCCAGTAGGGAAGCGTCCCCTGCTTGATAATCCAATCCCAGTTCTCACGGTAGCCCTCAGCCAAGGCCAGAAACGTGGAGGGGAGGGGTTTGTCGTAATCCACCTCTCCACTAGCGCCCCTGCCGTAGTTGTAGGCTGTCAGCCCGTCGTAACCATCACCCATGATCAGACCATTCACATACTCCTTCTGAGCCGCAGTACACCCCAAGAAGTAGATCCCCGGGTAACCGGCTTGACGCGCTTTCGCACGGGCCCTTGCCAGCAGGGCGTTAGAGGTGGTGCCGATCTTACGAGCCGTCTTGTAGAGCTCCGCAGGCGAATAGATCACCATTACCGGCTTGCCATCCTGCCGTAGGTAACTGGGCTGAGAGAATAAACTCTTGATCCAGTAGTCCACCATGGCGTCGAAGTTCGCTAGGTTGCTCGGA
The DNA here is from genome assembly GCF_022808885.1 of Geothrix alkalitolerans. Taxonomy (NCBI): domain Bacteria; kingdom Pseudomonadati; phylum Acidobacteriota; class Holophagae; order Holophagales; family Holophagaceae; genus Geothrix; species Geothrix alkalitolerans. The sequence goes on from NZ_JAKZLE010000007.1 coordinate 16,416, forward strand.
ACTATATCTGTGTGATTGCACCAGATCAAACCGAACTTCACCTGGGTCCGGTTCTTGGCCTGCAGGTATGCGTCCACAGCATGATTGAGGTAGGTCTGGCCGCTGGGCGACCAGTACCAGTCGTAGAGCACGAAATCGATCCCGTACTGATGCATCCAGCCGAGCTGGGTTTCAGCGGTGGCCACATCGCCTTCGGGATAGAAACCCAGCAGCGGTTCCCGCTCCTTGTATGGCTTGATCTTGGCCCAGGGGTCCTCCTTGGCCGTGGCCTTCCACCCCGGGTAGTAGTAGACCCCGATGCGGTAGTCCGAAGGCACCTGCGCCATGGCCAGGCAGCACGCCCCAAGCACGAAGGCCAGCAGTCGTCGCATCATGACTCCCTCCCTACTCGGTCTCGTGGGCCTGGCGGGTGCGGCTCCGATGCCGCAGGCCTGCCAGGTATCCTAGCGCCTGGGGCCCCCAAAGGGCCGGGAACAACACCAATGAGGGCACCCTATCCCGGAGGGCCCAGCCCGCCCTTCCCAACTGCATGAACCGGGCCCCGAGGACCACCGCCAGGAGAGGCGCCCCGATCCAGGGCCGCACCACCAGCCCCGCCAGCATCGAGACGACCAGGAGCACCTTCACCCCGTTCCGGACCGCCACCGGGAGATTCTGGCCGGCCTCGCCGTCGCCGAAGCCGTAGAGGTACTGCTGGCGCAGGAGGCTCCTCCAGGTTCCCCGGGGGCGCCACCGCACGATCGCGCCCCGGGCGAACGAGAACCGGTGCCCGGCCGCCAGGATCGCCAGGTCGAAGGCCGTATCCTCACCGGCCAGGCGCAGGGCTTCAGGGTAGCCCCCCACCTGGGCCCACACCTCCCGCCGGAAGGCCAGGGAGCGCGAGGATGGGAGGAAGGCGGCAGGATCCAAGCGATCCAGGCGAGGGAAGGTGGCCATGGCCACGCGCCGCTCGAAGGGGGTGCGCACATCCGGTTCGTACCATCCGGCCACGGCCGCGGCGCCTTCGGCCTCGCCCTCGCCCTCGCCTTCGAAGGGACGGACCAGCTCCTGGAGCCAGGCGACATCCAGGCGGCAGCCGGCGTCGGTCACGGCGATCAGGTCGAAGGCGGCCTGGCGGATCGCCAGGTTCCGGCCCTTGGCGATGTTGCAGCCCGGTTCCGACAGCACGCGCACCGGGAAAGGGGCGCGGGCCGCGAAGTCGCGGAGCAGATCGAGGGTGGCGTCGGTGCTGCCGCCATCCACCACCACCCACTCGTCCGGCACCTGCCGCTGGCCTTCGAGCGAAGCCAGGAACTCGGGCAGCCCTTTCGCTTCGTTGAGCATGGTGCTCACCAGAGACACCTTCATCCGCGCCCCCAGAGGTCCTCGTACAGATCCGCCACCCGGTCCCAGGTCTGGGTGAGGGCCCAGGCCCCGGCCTCCTCCCCCATGACCCGCAGGTGCCCAGGGTCCGCCAGCAGGCCGGCCATCCGCGCGGCCAGGCTCTCGGCATCCCCGGCGACCACCATTCGGGATTCCGCTTCGGGGAACAGGCGGAGGTAGTCCTCCTTCAAGGGGTTGTCGTAGGTGGCGCAGACCACCTTCCCCTGGACCATGGCCTCGAGAATGGCCAGGTATCCCGACGTGAACACCAGCTTGGCGTGGGCCAATTCCCGTGCGGGCTCTCGGACCCAGCCCAGGAACTTTGCCTGGAGCCCCAGGACCTCGGCCCGGGCCTCCAGCTCCCCCCGGAGCGGCCCATCTCCGCAGAGGGTGAGGGGAATTCCGACGCCCTGCCGCTGGAGCAGCGCCGAAGCTTCGAGACACTGGCGGACGCCTGTGTCCTCCGCCAGGCGCCCCAGGAAGACCAGGCCGCTGGTTCCTTCGGATCCCTCGGCCGCCGCCGGCGACGGGGCCTCCACGCCACCGTAGGTGAGGTGGCGGCAGCGGGTGCCGTACCACACCGGAATGAACGCCCCAACGCAGATGTTCCCCCGGGTCCACCGCTCAACCCAGCGGCGGATCCGCACCACCCGCGGGTCCGGCGGGCAGGCTCCTTCCCAGCCGTGGAACGTCACGAAGGCGGGTTTCCCCGGGAAGAGCCACCGGACAGGCAGGAACCAGTAGAGGTAAGGGGGGTAGTCGTGGAAGTGCAGCAGGCCCGCCTCGCGGAAGGCCGCGCCGGCGCGGGCCCACCCCCGCCACCAGGCCGGGCGCAGGAACCTGGCCCGCCCATGCTCAAGCCGTGGAACGCGCCGGATCTCCAGCCGGCCTTCCGGGAGTTCCAGCACGTCCCTGACCGGCAGGTCGGGCTCGTGGGCCTCGGTCACGACGACGACTTCGTGGCCACGCCGCATCAGACGCCGGGAGACCTCCAGCACGTGGCGCTCCACCCCACCTGCATGGGGATGAAACCGCCAGCAGGCCATCACCACCTTCATCGCGGCCCCGCCAGTTCGACCGCACAACGGGCGGTCGCCAGCGCGGCCTCGCGCAGCGGAGCCAGCCGGGCCGCCATCCCCTGCCGGAGGTCGCCGCGCTCCCGCAGGACCGTCTCCACGGACTGCACGAGCCGGGTCGCGTCCAGGGAGGACTCGCGCCAGTTGCTCCCGTCGCCCAGTTCCTCGGCCAGGTGGCGCAAGCCGATGCGATCCAGGAAGGCCGCCACCTTGGGATGGTAGATGATCCCCACCGGGGGGACCCCCTGGAGGGCGCCAAGGATGCCGGCGTGCAGGCGCATGGCCACCAGTGCATCCAGGCGGCCCAGCTCACGGATGGCCCCGTCCACGTCCTCCGGGAGTGGCTGGTAGGACACCACTCCGGGCAGGAGGGCGTCGAGGTCCTGGAAGACCTTGCCGTCCACTTCTTCCTGCATGGGGAGGAAGCGCAGTTCGTAGCCCCTGTCCGCCAGCACACGGCAGGCCTCCGCCACCGCACGCAGGTAGGCCTGGTAGCGCTCGCCCTGCCCGGGCCAGAGGTGCTCCAGGTGGAACACCGGCGCGAGGGAAAGCCCGATGGCCGCGCGCTGTCCCACGGTCTGTTCTCCCGTCCCTTTCCAGAGCCCGAACACCGGATCGGCAGTGACCCGCACGCGGTCGCCCGGCACCCCGGCCCGCTCCAGCCAGACCTTCGAGCCCACGTCGCGGACGGTGATCGTGTCGACGGCCAGCCGGATCAGCGTGCGCGTGATCCAGCGGCCCCAGCGCCGGTTGAAGGGGCCCGCGCCGATGCCGTAGAGCTGCACCTTCTTCCCCAGCAGGCGGGCCAGCAGGGCCTGCCTCAGCCAGCACCAGGGCGCCTCGGGCTGCCAGTCGGACAGGAAACCGCCCCCGCCCAGGAGGAGGACATCGCAGTGCCACAGGGCCCGGAAGGTCCCCCCCACGCGGCCACGCAGCAGGCTGCCCGCCCACTCGCGCCAGCCGAAGGGCAATTGGTGGGCGGCCCCCAGGCTCAGGTAGCGCCGGGTATGATCGGGCCGGTAGGACAGAGCCTCGACCTCGCACCCCGGCGCTGCTTCCTGCAGGGCCAGCCGGATCGCATGGAGGATCACCTCATCGCCCAGGTTCCCGAAGCCGTACCAGCCGGAGACCAGGAACCTAGGCACACGCGAGCGCAATTCCTTATCCATGTGCCCACTCACGTCGATATTTCTTAAGTAAAATAAACATATATGGAATCGCAAAAAATCTAATTATAAGAGCTGAAATAGCAGCGCCTATACCACCAAATTTGGGTATCAAAGCCAAGTCGAGAACAACTACCATCAGAAGTTGAATCAGATTCAACCAGGACAAAACTTGTGGCTTATCCATCGTAAAAAACAATACGCTCACGGGGGCCATGATCAAGCTGATCATGAAGCTTAATAGCAGAATATTAAATATACTTATAGCAGCTATATATTGTTGACCCAATAAAATCTTAATAATCAAATTGGATAGGCCCGATAATACCAAGAATCCCACGATGGCTACGCCAGTGACCGATTTTACTTTTTGCATGTGGCGGTCCATCTCTTCTGCTGTCCGATAACCGGATACCTTCGGCGTGATCGCAGTCGTCAGAGCCCCTGTAACAACTGGGAATATGGAGGCTAGCTGCCAAGCGCTCGTATAGAGGCCCACCTCTCGCGCGCTCGAAAGTCGCTGCAACAGAAAGGTATCGATATTATTAAAAACAAGAACACAGACCGTAGAAAACGTGATCCATTTACTGAACCCAATGAGCACGTGTGCCAGTTCACTGTCCCAGGGGCCCGTGAAGATGTCCCGCCGCTCCTCCTTGCGGAGGGAGGCCAAGGCGCCCACGGCGCCGAGGAAGGGTACCAATGCGAAAATGCCGATGGCGGAGAGGGGCTGGAGCCACCCTCCCCAACCGGCTCCGATCACCAGGCCCACCTTAAGAACGTTGTTGGACACATTGGATCGGACATAGGGGCCGAACCGTTCCCCGGCCTGGAAGACGGCCTGGAAGAACCCGAACAGCGTGGCCCCCAGGGAGCCCACGAACGCGATGCGGAGCAGGGGCGCCAGCTCGGGCGCGTGGAGAAAGCGGCCCGCCATCACGCCGGACAGGGTCCAGCCCCCCGCCAACACCGCCGCCCCCACGCCGAGCTTGAGCAGGAAGGTGAGGCGCAGCAGGCGCGAGGCCTTGGCGGGGGCATCGCGATGGTAGAGGGCCATGTAGCGGACGAAACCCGTGGTGATGCCGATGTCCGAGAGCTGGCTGGCCAGCATCATCATGGCCACGGCCACGCCGAATCGCCCGTAGCTCTCGGGCCCCAGGCGGCGCATGAGCCATAGGTTGGCCACGAACCCGATGGCCTGCCCCGCCAGGTTCCCCCCGGTCACCAGGAGGGTGTTCCTGGCCGTGCGGCCGGCGATCAGGGCACGGCCGCGGTCCAAGGATCCGAGGATGAGCGAGCGCAAGCGCGTGGGCACCGCCTCAGGCGGCATCCAGGTTCCCCTTCCCCAGAGCTGTCTCGACAATCCAGCGCCGGTTGTCCCACCCGAAGGATCCGGCGGCACCGAGCAGGAAGATCAGGATCACGATCACCGAGCGCCTGGGCTTGCTTTTCTCCTCGGGAAGGTTGGCCGCGTCGATCACGGTGATCTGGGGCGTGTCGTTCTTCTGGTCCAGCAGGGCCTGCTCCATGCTGAGGGACAGGGTGGTCACCAGCTGCCGGCGGAGCTGCAGGTCTTGCTCCAGGCGCGTGCCCTTGAGGCGGACCCCGGGGTCCGTGCTCTGGGCGTACCCGCGGTTGTTGAGGGCGAAGGTGCGCAGCTGGTCCTCGGCATCCTGGTAGTTCATCCGTGCCTCCTTCAGCCGGTCGGCGGTGAACTCGGCCTTGAGGCGCCCCGTGGTCTGGGTGCGCTCCCGCAGGAACTCCTGGAGAAGCTCTGTGGCGCGCCTGGCCACGCCCTGCGAGAGCTCCGGCGAGCGGGTCTCGACGGTGATGGTCACCCGCTTGGTGCGGGGATCCCGCTGGTTCTGGAGGATGGCGTCCATCTTCATGACGGCCCGATCCATGTTCTTCGCCTGGAGCTGCTCGAACAGGGTCTTCGTGTTGCGTTCCGGGCGGCCGAAACGCCAGGCGCGCACATGGAAGGTGTAGGTCGTCTTCAGGACTTCCTCGTTCAACCAGCGGCTGTCGAGGATCTCCATGAACAGGTTCGAGGGGTCTTCCGTACCGCCGCCGCCTACGCCCAGGGCCGCGGCCGCGGCGGACAGGCCCGACAGGCTGCCCAGGTCCTTGCCCTCGGCGGCGACGATCCGCACCTCGGAGACGAAGGAGTCCTTCATGAAAAGGGTGCCCACGGCTCCGAAGAGGGCGATAACCAAGCCCCTCCCCGCATGTTTCAAGATCATCTTCGGACTGAAGTCCATCCTGCTCTCTCCGGAAAATGCCTTCAGCCTGGATCCCAATGCGCTCCCGGCCAAGCGCACCAGGCCTCAAGACTGGCGACCCCTGGGTCAATCATGCCGGGAATTGCGTCGTCGAGCGAGGTACTTCCCAGACCTGGGACCCGCACCCAAGTGAAGCCTTGAGAACTGCAAGCGTATCCGAAATCATTGGGACTGGCTCAGCCGCCGAAGAGAACCTTTCCGGCCGATGCGTGCCGAGGCGCGGGTCGATTGGTGTGGCCTCGCCAAGCCCCCTCCCCCCGTTCCCTGGATGCCATGACCCCCCCTGCACGCCATCCCCTCCTCATGCGTTGGGCCACGGGCCTTCTGGTCGCGCTTACCCTGGCCTGTCACCAGTCCACCCAGGCGCCTCCTCCTTCTGAAAACCTGTATGCCTCCGTGCCAGCTTCGGCCCCGGACCTGGTGGTCTACGGAGGCACACCCGCCGGCATATCTGCGGCCGTGACCGCACGCCGCATGGGGGCCTCGGTTCTTCTGATCGAGCCCCACCGCTGGGTGGGCGGAATGATGACCAACGGCCTGGGAAACACCGATGCTTCGGGGGTGTCCGTCATTGGAGGAGTGGCCCGCGAGTTCCTGCAGCGCATGCTCGCGTACTACCAATCTCCCGATGCCTGGCCCCTCCAGGCTCCGACGACCTTCCGGAGCGGGGCCTGGGGCGTGGATGGCACGATGCGCTACTTTGAGCCTCACGCCGCCCAGATGATCTTCGAGAAGATGCTGCTAGAGGCCGGTGTCGAGGTCGCCCTCCAGGAGCGGCTGGATGACACTGCTCCCGGCCCGGTGCTCATGGAATCTGGTGTCATCAAGTCCATCCGGCTCGTCTCGGGCCGCGTGGTGACTGGACGCGTCTTCATCGACTGCTCCTACGAAGGCGACCTCATGGCGGCGGCGGGCGTCCACCATGTTACAGGCCGGGAGAGCAACGCCACCTATGGTGAGACCCTCAACGGGCTCCAGCTGAACCCCTCAGCCCTGCATCAATTCCCGACGGGAATCGACCCTTACGTGATTCAAGCGGATGCCTCGAGCGGTCTGCTGCCCGGCCTCCGCCTGCTGGCGGATGCGACCAATGGCCAAGCCGATCCGGGCACGCAGGCCTATACCTACCGGCTCTGTCTCACCACCCTGGCCTCCAACCGCCGCCCCATCACCAAACCAGCGGATTACGACGAACGGAACTATGAACTGCTCTTCCGCCTCTACTCCGCCGCCCCGACCACGCCCCTGGCGTTCGGGCGGGACCCCATCCCCAACCTGAAGGTCGACTCGAATTCCGGTGTCGCGTTCTCCACAGACCATGTGGGCGCGAACCGCGCCTACCCCGAGGCCACGTGGACGGATCGGCAGCTCATCCTCGCCGCCCACCGGAGCTACCAAGAGGGGCTCTTGTGGACCCTGGCCAACCATCCGAGAATCCCCCTCTCGATCCGCACCCAGGCTGCCACCTGGGGACTTGCGGCTGATGAATTCCCCGAGACTGGCGGATGGCCGGACCAGCTGTATGTCCGCGAAGCCCGCAGGATGGTGGGGGAGGCGGTCATGACGGAGGCCCACGCATTCGGTCGCGTCCAGGTCTCTGACCCCATCGCCTGCATGGCCTATCCCATCGATTCGCACCATGTCCAGAGGGTCGTGACCCCCCAAGGCTGGGTCCAGAACGAGGGAGGAGTCCTGGCCCAGATCCCCGGGGGATTCTCCGTGGGATACGCAGCCCTCACCCCAAGCCGGAAGGAGTGCCGCAACCTCTTGGTCCCGGTCTGTCTCTCGGCCACCCACGTGGCCTTCGGCGCCATCCGGATGGAACCCCACTTCATGATGCTGGGGCAGAGCGCCGCGGCCGCCGCCGTTCTCGCCGCGCGTTCCGGAAGCTCGGTCCAGATCGTTTCCTACCCTGTCCTCAAGGTGGTCCTCCTCTCGCAGGGGCAGGTGCTCTGACGGAAGCGAGGAGAGGAGGGCCTGGAGCCGTTCAGGCTCTGGGCTTCGCCGATCCCAACCGCGATTCGATGGTGCCCCTGAGCCCATCATGGAAAGCCGTCTCCGGCCGCCATCCCAGCTCCGCCTTGATCTTCGTCGCATCAATGGCGTAGCGGCGATCGTGACCGGCGCGGTCCTGGACAAAGGTTTTCAGCTTCCGGCTGGTGCCCTCCGGGCGCCCCAGATGCGCATCCACCAGGTCGCAGAGCAGATCGATCAGGGCCAGGTTGGTCTGCTCATTATCGCCGCCCACACAGTAGGTCTCGCCGGCCAAACCTTTGTGCATGACGGTCTCCAGAGCGGCGCAGTGGTCTTCCACGAAGAGCCAGTCACGGATGTTCAACCCATCGCCGTAGATGGGGATCGGCTCGCCCTTGGCCATGCGGGTGATGGCGAGGGGGATGAGCTTCTCGGGGTGCTGGCGGGGGCCGTAGTTGTTGGAGCAGTTGGTCGTCACCACGTTCAGGCCGTAGGTGTGGTGGTAGGCCCGCACCAGATGGTCGCTGCCGGCCTTGCTGGCGCTGTAGGGGCTGTTGGGGGCGTAGGCCATGGCTTCATGGAACTTGCCGGTCTCACCCAGGGAGCCGTACACCTCGTCCGTGCTGATGTGCAGGAAGCGGCAGTTCTTCTGACCGGCCCAGGCCTGGCGGGCGGCCTCCAGCATGGCGAAGGTGCCGCCCAGGTTGGTCTGGATGAAGGCCGCCGGGCCCGTGATGCTGCGGTCGACATGGCTTTCCGCGGCCAGGTGGAAGACCTTCTGCACCCGGTTCTTCTCGATGAGGTGGCGGGCCAGCTCCAGGTTCTGGATGTCGCCCACCACCAGCTCCACCCGGTCCAGACCCTCGATCTGCTCGGGATCGGCCGCATAGGTGAGCTTGTCCAGCACGATAATGCGGTCGTCCGGATGGGTCCGGTGCCAGCGGTGCACCAGGTTGCTGCCGATGAAGCCGGCGCCGCCGGTGATGAGAATGGTTTCAGGCATGGAGGTTCACCACGGAGACACGGAGGACACAAAAGAAAAGAGGGGAGATCGGAGGCGATCACAGCACGGGCTGTTGGATCACTTCCAGGAGGGCACCATGCCAGTCAGGCATGAGGTCAGGGCCGAGGCCGCGGCGGCGGCTCCCGTCGAGGACCGAATAGGCCGGGCGCTTGGCGGGGGTGGGGTAGTCGGCCGTCGTGCAGGGGCTGAGGTCGGCGGCAATACCCCTGGCCTCGAAGATCGCCTGGGCAAAGCCGTGCCACGTGGTCTCGCCGGCGCAGGTGGTGTGCAGGAGGCCCTGCCAGCCCTGCTCGGCGGCCACCTTGAGCTGGCGGGCCAGGGCCCGGCAGGTGGTGGGGGCGCCCCGCTGGTCATCCACCACCCGAAGCGACCGGCCCTGGGCGGCAGCGTTCAGCATGGTGTTCAGGAAGTTCTTGCCCCAGGCGTCGTAGAGCCAGCTGGTGCGGGCGATGAGGTGCCGGGAGCAGCGGGCGGCCTGGCGCTCGCCCTCCAGCTTGGTGCGGCCGTAGACGGACACGGGGTTCGTGGGATCGTCCTCCCGGTAGGGGCGGGTGCCCGTGCCGTCGAAGACGTAGTCCGTGCTGACCTGGATCAGCATGGCCTTCTGGGCCTCGCAGGCTTCTGCCAGCCAGCCCACGGCGGTGGCGTTGATCTTGTGGGCCAGCTCCGCCTCGGACTCGCAGCGGTCCACCTGGGTGAAGGCACCGCAGTTCACCACCACGTCGGGGCGGACCTCGGTGACCACCGAGCGGATGGCGGCCTCCTTCGACAGGTCCAGCACTGATTCCTCGGGAAGCACCAGCTCGTGGCCCGCCCAGACGAGGCGGATGGCGTGGGCCAGCTGCCCTGAGGCGCCGGTGACGAGGACGCGCATCAGGCGTGCACCCGGCGGGCGCGCTCGTCCTTCACGAACGGGTTCTCGGGGTCGTCCTCGTGGCGGATCTCGTCGATGGGCTCGGCCTTGCCCTGACCCATGAACAGGCGGTCGGGGCAGTTGATGACAAAGCCGGGCTCGGCGCTGATGCAGCGGTAGCAGTGGACGACGCCCTTGGGGATGATGGCGGAGCCGGGATTGTTGGCGCCCATGGCCACTTCCATGCGGTTCCGGTAGGTGGGGCTGTCCGGGCGGTTGTCCCAGAGGGTGAGCTTGAAGTCGCCAGGGCCCACCCAGCAGAACAGGTCGGCCTGGTCCACGTGCTCGTGAGGCCCCCGCAGCACGCCGGGGTTGGTGACGCTCACGTACGACATCTCGGGCCGGAACCAGGCGGGCAGCTCGTCGTGGCGGAAGATCTCCGCCAGCCACCCGCGCTCATCTACGAACTTGCGGAAGGAGGTGATCACCACGCCCTCAATGGGACCTTTCTGGAAGGCCATGGCTACTTCCCTCCGTTGGCCTGAGGGAACGGCGTCGCCTCCTGAATGGCCAGCTCGTTCGCGTGAGCCAGGCTCGGAAAGGTGCCTGCGTCAGTCCACCAGCCCTGGAGGGTGCCGAAGCTGAGCTGGCCCTTGGCGATGTAGGCGTTGTTCACGTCCGTAATCTCCATCTCGCCGCGACCGGAGGGCTTCACGGTGCGGATGATGTCGAACACCGTGGCGTCGTAGAGGTAGATGCCCGTCACGGACAGGTTGGACTTGGGCGCCTTGGGTTTCTCCTCGATGCCCAGCACCCGGCCATCCTTCACCTCGGCCACGCCGTAGCGCTGAGGATCTTCCACGGGCTTCAGCAGGATGCGGGCGCCCCTCCCCTGCTTGTCGAAGGCCTCGACCTCGGGCTTCAGGCTGTCCTGGAAGATGTTGTCCCCCAGGATCACGCAGATGGGGGAGCCGCCCGCGAAGTTCTCCGCCAGCCCCAGGGCCTGGGCGATGCCGCCGGCCTCGTCCTGCACCTTGTAGGTGAAGCGGCAACCGAAATCCTTGCCCGAGCCCATGAGGGCCACCACATCACCCATGTGCTCGGTGCCGGTCACAATGAGGATCTCCTCGATCCCGGCCTCCTTGAGCTTCCACAGCGGATGCCAGATCATGGGGGCCATCCCCACCGGCAGCAGATGCTTGTTCGTCACTTTGGTCAGGGGGAATAGACGCGACCCCGTTCCACCAGCCAGCACGATACCTTTCATGATTTCTCCTTCAATCCACCTGGCCGAGAACCCAGATCGTCAGATAAGCCGTCTACGCGCGGGTCCGGCCATCAAGAAACGGTTGGAAAGAATAAGATTATCGAGATTCCGGGTCGGAGCCCAGCGGAGTCCCGTAAGACCGACAAGAGGAAGGGCGGGATAGCTCCCGCCCTTCCTCTTGTCGTGAAGATTGCGACTACAGGTCTTCGCCGTCGATCTCGGTCATGCCCTGGAGCTCTTCGACGTGTTGGGCCATGCGGGCGTATTCGTCGTCGAAGTCCTCGCCGCCCTGGAACTCGTTGGGGGTGGGCTCGGGGTACTCGCCCTCCTCGATCTCCAGGTTGCGGTAGTGGGCCATGCCGGTGCCGGCGGGGATGAGCCGGCCGAGGATGACGTTCTCCTTGAGGCCGCGGAGGTAGTCCACGCGGCCTTCCAGGGCGGCCTCGGTGAGGACCCGGGTGGTCTCCTGGAAGCTGGCGGCGGAGATGAAGCTCTCGGAGGTCAGCGCGGCCTTGGTGATGCCGAGCAGCAGGGGTTCGCAGGTGGCGGGCTGGCCGCCCTCCTTCATGACCTGCTCGTTGATCTCCTTGAAGCGGTGCTTGTCCACCTTCTCCTCGACGATGAGCGGGGTGTCGCCCACGTCGGTGATGAGGACCCAGCGCATCATCTGGCGGATGATCACCTCGATGTGCTTGTCGTTGATCACCACGCCCTGGGCGCGGTAGACCTCCTGCACCTCGTTGACGAGGAAGGCCTGGAGGGCGCGGTCGCCCTGGACCTTGAGCAGATCGTGGGGGCTGACGGCGCCCTCGGTGAGCTTCTCGCCGGCGCGGATCTCGTCGCCATCCTGTACCTGGATGTGCTTGCCGCGGGGGATGAGGTATTCGCCCTTCTCCCCGGTCTCGGCCTCGACGATGACCTTCTGGTTGCCGCGGACGCGGTTGCCGTACTTCGCGATGCCGGAGACTTCGCTGATGATGGCGGGTTCCTTGGGCTTGCGGCCCTCGAACAGCTCGGTGACGCGCGGCAGGCCGCCCGTGATGTCGGAGGTCTTGGCCTGCTGGCGGCTGGTCTTGGCGATGACGTCGCCGGGCAGCAGCTCCTGGCCCTCCTCCACCTCGATGTATGCGCCGGTGGGGATGTTGTAGCGCTTGAGGACCTTGTGGTTGTCCCCCTTGACGTTGATGTGGGGGTGGATCTTGTCGTCGGTGGGATCGATGACCTTCTTGCGGAAGTTGCCGGAGATCGGATCCTTCTCTTCCTGGTAGGAGACGTTGACTTCGAATTCCTTGAAGTCCGCGACGCCGCCCACTTCGGTGAGGAGCACGTCGTTGTAGGGATCCCACTCGGCGAGCACGGTTCGGGGCTCGACGGCCTCCTTGTCCTTGACCTTGAGGATGGCGCCGGAGGTGATCTTGTAGCGCTCACGCTCGTTGCCGTCCTCGTCGGTGACGAGGATGTAGCCGTTGCGGGTGAGGGCCACGGTCTCGCCCTTGCGGTTGACCACGGTCTTGCCCTGGAGGCCGTCGTACTTCACGATGCCGGCGATCTGGGCCTCGTGGGTGCTCTTCTCGGAGGTGCGGCTCGCGGCGCCGCCCACGTGGAAGGTGCGCATGGTGAGCTGGGTGCCGGGCTCGCCGATGGACTGGGCGGCGATGACGCCCACGGCCTCGCCGAGATCCACCAGGCGGCCGGTGCTGAGGTTCAGGCCGTAGCACTTGGCGCAGATACCGCGCCGGGCCTCGCAGGTGAGGGCGGAGCGGATCTTGACCTTGGCGATACCGCTGGTCTCGATCTTGAACGCCAGTTCTTCGGAGATGAGGGTGCCCGCGGGGGCGTGCACGATGGACGGATCGTAGGGATCCACGATGTCCTCGAGGCACACGCGGCCCATGATGCGGTCGCGCAGGCGGGAGCGGATGGTGCCGTCGCTGTTGACGATGGCCTCCACCTCGATGCCGCCGAGGGTCTCGCAGTCGTCCTCGTTGACGATGACATCCTGCGCCACGTCCACCAGCTTGCGGGTGAGGTAGCCGGAGTCGGCCGTTTTGAGGGCGGTGTCCGCCAAACCCTTACGAGCACCATGGGTCGAGATGAAGTACTGCAGCACCGAGAGGCCTTCCTTGAAGTTCGCGGTGATGGGCGTCTCGATGATGTCGCCGCTGGGCTTGGCCATGAGGCCGCGCATGCCGGCCACCTGGCGGATCTGCGTCTTGGAGCCGCGGGCGCCGGAGTCGGCCAGGATGTAGATGGAGTTGAGGAACGTGTCGTTCTCGTTCCGCTTCTCCAGTTCCTTCATCATGTCGCTGGCCACCTGGTCGCTGGTCTTGGACCAGACTTCCAGGATGCGGTTGTAGCGCGTGGAGGAGTCGAGGCGGCCCTCGTAGGCCTCCTTCTCGATGGCGCGGACATCCTCGGTGGCGCCGCGCAGCAGCTTGGTCTTGGTGTCAGGCACGACCAGGTCGTCGATGCCCACGGACACGCCGGCGCGCATGGCCCACTGGAAGCCGGTGTCCTTCATGGCGTCCAGCATGCGGATGGTGACCTCGGGGCCGTTGAGCTTGTAGGCGCGGTTCACGAGGGAGAGCAGGCCCTCCTTCTTGAGCAGGCCGTTGATGAAGGGCAGCTCGGCGGGCAGGGCGCGGTTGAAGAGCACGCGGCCCACGGTGGTGGTCTTGAGCTGGTTCTTCACGGTCTCGGCGGGCGCCTCGAAGACCTCCTGCTCGGAGTTCTTCTTGGGATCCTTCGCGTGCCAGGCCTCGGTGTCCACCCACTCGCCGGTGTAGCGCAGCTGGATGATGGCGTGGGTGTCCACGACGCCGGCGTAGTGCGCCGCGACCACGTCGTTGACGCTGCCGAAGACCATGCCCTCGCCCTTGCGGCCCGTGCGCTTCTTGGTGAGGTAGTAGCCGCCGAGCACGATGTCCTGGCTGGGCACCACGTTGGGGCGGCCGTTGGCGGGGTTGAGGATGTTCTGGGTGGACATCATCAGCACCTTGGCCTCGATCTGGGCCATGGGGCTGAGGGGCACGTGCACGGCCATCTGGTCGCCATCGAAGTCGGCGTTGAAGGCGGTGCAGACCAGGGGATGCAGGCGGATGGCCTTGCCTTCCACCAGCACGGGCTGGAAGGCCTGGATGCCGAGGCGGTGGAGGGTCGGGGCGCGGTTCAGCAGGACCGGGTGGTCCTTGATGACCTCTTCCAGCACGTCCCAGACCTCGGGACGGCCCTCTTCCACCATCTCCTTGGCCTGCCGGATGGTGGCGGCGAAGCCCTTGTGCTCGAGCCGGTTGAAGATGAAGGGCTTGAAGAGCTCGAGCGCCATCTTCTTGGGCAGGCCGCACTGGTGCAGCTTGAGGTCGGGTCCCACCACGATGACGGAGCGGCCCGAGTAGTCCACGCGCTTGCCGAGCAGGTTCTGGCGGAACCGGCCCTGCTTGCCCTTGAGGGCGTCGCTGAGGGACTTGAGGGGGCGGTTGCTCACGCCGCGCAGGAGGCGGCCGCGCTTACCGTTCTCGAAGAGGGCGTCCACGGCCTCCTGCAACATGCGCTTCTCGTTGCGCACGATGACGTCGGGGGCTTTGAGTTCCAGGAGCTTCTTGAGGCGGTTGTTGCGGTTGATGACGCGACGGTAGAGGTCGTTCAGATCGGAGGTGGCGAAGCGGCCGCCGTCGAGGGGCACCAGGGGGCGCAGCTCGGGGGGAAGCACGGGCACCACGTCGAGGATCATCCACTCGGGCTTGTTGCCGGAGCGGTGGAAGGACTCCGCCACCTTGAGGCGCTTGGCGATCTTGCTGCGCTTCTGGCTGGAGGTCTCTTTCTTCATGAGGTCGCGGAGCTCGATGGTGAGCGCCTCGATGTCCACCTGCTTGAGCAGCTCCTTGATGGCCTCGGCGCCCATCTGGGCCTTGAAGCCCTCGCCGTGGAGGCTGCGGGCCTCGCGGAACTTGTCCTCGTTGAGGATCTCGCCTTCCTTCATGCCCGTGCCGCCGGACTCGGTGACGGCATAGGCCTCGAAGTACAGCACCCGCTCAAGATCCTTCAGGGGGATGTCCAGCAGGTAGCCGATGCGGCTGGGCACGCCCTTGAAGAACCACACGTGGCTGACCGGACTGGCCAGCGCGATGTGGCCCATGCGCTCGCGGCGCACGGACTTCTTGGTGACCTCGACGCCGCACTTGTCGCAGGTGACGCCCTTGAACTTCTGCCGCTTGTACTTGCCGCAGAGGCATTCCCAGTCGTTGACGGGCCCGAAGATGCGGGCGCAGAAGAGGCCGTCGCGCTCGGGCTTCAGGCTGCGGTAGTTGATGGTCTCAGGCTTGGTGACCTCGCCCTTGGACCAGGAGCGCATCTTGTCCGGGCTGGCCAGGGACACCCGGATGCACTCGTAGGCGTTGATGTTCTGCTGCTCAGGATACATGTGGACCTCTCAGGATTCGTCGGGAACGGATGCGGAAGGAGATCAGCCTTCGATGGTGAAGACTGCGGGTTCCTCTTCCGTCAGGCCTGGATCCAGCTCCTCGCGGGTGAGCATCTCGACATCGATGCACAGCGCGTTGAGTTCCTTCTTCACGACGTTGAAGCTCTCGGGGAGGCCGGGATCCTTGATGGTCTCGCCCTTGATGATGGCCTGGTAGATCTGGGTGCGGCCGTGCATGTCGTCGGACTTGTAGGTGAGCAGCTCCTGCAGCACGTGGGCGGCGCCGTAGGCTTCCAGCGCCCACACTTCCATCTCGCCGAAGCGCTGGCCGCCGAACTGGGCCTTGCCGCCGAGGGGCTGCTGGGTGATGAGGCTGTAGGGCCCGATGCTCCGGGCGTGGATTTTGTTGTCCACCAGGTGGTGCAGCTTGAGCATGTAGACGCAGCCGACGTTCACGGGCTGCTCGAAGGCCTCGCCGGTCATGCCGTCGAACAGCATGGTCTTGCCGGAAATGTCCGGCCCCAGCTTGCCGTTCTTCTCCCAGGCCTGGGTGAGGAAGCCCTTGATGTCCGCCTCGCGGGCGCCGTCGAAGACGGGCGTGGAGAAGTGGACGCCGAGGGTCTTGCCAGCCCAGCCCAGGTGGCACTCGAGCACCTGGCCGATGTTCATACGGGAAGGCACGCCGAGGGGGTTCAGCACGATGTCCACCGGGCGGCCATCGGGCAGGTAGGGCATGTCCTCCACGGGGAGGATGCGGCTGACCACGCCCTTGTTGCCGTGGCGGCCGGCCATCTTGTCGCCGACCTGCAGCTTGCGCTTCACGGCCACGTAGCACTTCACGGTCTTGAGGACGCCGGGCATGAGCTCGTCGCCCTTGAGCAGGCGCTCCATGCGCTCGTCGAGGATGTTGCGCAGGACCTTGAGCTGGCTCTCGGTCTTGTCGAGGATGTCCAGCACCTCGGTCTCGATGCGGCTCTTGCCCGCGGCCACGGAGATCTGCCGGAAGCGGTGGTAGGGCACGGCCTCGAGCATGTTCTGGGTGAGCTTCTTGCCCTTGGGCAGCAGCTCCTTCTGGCCCTTGTCGTCCGTGAGGGTCTCGGAGAGCTCCTTGCCCTTCAGCAAGGCCACGATCTTCTTCTTGGCCTCGGCGCGGATGATGCGCTCCTCGTCGGAGAGGTCCTTCTCCCACTTGGCGATCTGGTCGCGCTCGATCTGCTGGGTGCGGAGGTCCTTCTCCTGGCCCTTGCGGGTGAACACCTTGATGTCCACCACGGTGCCCTCGATGCCCGGGGGTACCGTGAGGCTGGCGTCCTTCACGTCGCTGGCCTTCTCGCCGAAGATGGCGCGGAGCAGCTTCTCCTCGGGGCTGAGGATGGTTTCGCCCTTGGGCGTGACCTTGCCCACCAGGATGTCGCCGTGGCGCACGGTGGCGCCGGTGCGGATGATGCCCGACTCGTCGAGGTTCTTGAGGGCCTCCTCGCGCACCTGGGGGATGTCGCGGGTGATT
Organism: Geothrix alkalitolerans; assembly: GCF_022808885.1. Classification (NCBI taxonomy): domain Bacteria; kingdom Pseudomonadati; phylum Acidobacteriota; class Holophagae; order Holophagales; family Holophagaceae; genus Geothrix; species Geothrix alkalitolerans. The sequence continues at coordinate 33,347 of NZ_JAKZLE010000007.1, forward strand.
TCTTCGGGGCCCAGCTTGGTGTCGCGGGCGTGGACCTCGAACTCCTCGATGTGGATGGTGGTGTAGAGGTCTTCCTTCACCACGCGCTCGGAGATCAGGATCGCGTCCTCAAAGTTGTAGCCGCGCCAGGGCATGTAGGCCACGACCAGGTTGCGGCCCAGGGCCAGCTCGCCGTGGTCGGTGCAGGGGCCGTCAGCCAGGATCTGGCCCTCGGTGACGTACTCGCCCTTCTTCACGAGGGGCATCTGGTTGAGGCAGGTGTTCTGGTTGCTGCGGGCGAACTTCACCAGGGTGTAGATGTCCACCCCGGACTCGACGCCCTCGGTCTCGGGATCATCCTCGACGCGCACCACGATGCGGTTGGCGTCCACGGTCTCGACGATGCCGGAGCGGCGGCAGACCACGCAGGCGCCGGAATCCTTGGCGGCCACGTACTCCATGCCGGTGCCCACGATGGGGGCCTCGGTGCGGATGAGGGGCACGGCCTGGCGCTGCATGTTGGCGCCCATGAGGGCCCGGTTGGCGTCGTCGTTCTCGAGGAAGGGGATGAGGCTGGCGGCGACGGAGACCACCTGCTTGGGGCTCACGTCCATGAGGGTGACCTTGTCGCGGGCGACGATCTTGGTCTCGCCGGCGACACGGACAGTCACGTCCTCGTCGAGGATGGCGCCGTCGGCGTCCACGGGAACGTTGGCCTGCGCGATGACGTGCTCGTCCTCCTCCCAGGCGGAGAGGTAGAAGGCATGCATCTCGAACTTGGCGGCGCGCTTGCCGGCCTTGGTCAGCTTCTTGTTCTCGGCTTCCAGGTCTTCCAGGCGGACCACGTCCATGTAGCCGAACTTGGAGTCGCCCACGCTGGTGACCTTGGCGAAGTGGACAATGCGGCCGTTCTCCACCTTCAGGTAGGGGCTCTCGATGAAGCCGAACTCGTTGATGCGGGCGTAGCAGGAGAGCGAGCTGATGAGGCCGATGTTCGGGCCTTCAGGCGTCTCGATGGGGCAGATGCGGCCGTAGTGGGAGGTGTGCACGTCGCGCACCTCGAAGCCCGCGCGGTCGCGGCTGAGGCCGCCCGGTCCCAGGGCCGAGAGGCGGCGCTTGTGGGTGATCTCGGACAGCGGGTTGGTCTGGTCCATGAACTGGGAGAGCTGGCTGCTGCCGAAGAACTCCTTCATGGCCGCGATGACAGGCTTGCTGTTGATCAGGTCGTGCGCCTGCAGGGGGCTGTTGGGGTCCTGCGCGATGCTGAACTTCTCCTTGATGGCCCGCTGCACGCGCACCAGGCCCACGCGGAACCCGTTCTCCAGCAGCTCGCCCACGGACCGCACACGGCGGTTGCCCAGGTGGTCGATGTCGTCGGCGCGCACGGGGGCGATCTCGCCGATGTCCTGGCGGGTGGTGTCGTACTTCTTCAGGCGCAGGAGGTAGTGGACGGTCGAGACGAAGTCGTCCGTGCCGAGGGTGCGGAAGTCCAGGTCGGTGCTGAGGCCCAGCTTGGCGTTGATCTTGTGGCGGCCCACCTTGCTGAGGTCGTACTTCTGGGGATCGAAGAACATGCCGTAGAGCAGCTTCTTGCTGGATTCCAGGGTGGCGGGCTCGCCGGGCCGGATCTTCTTGAAGAGCTCCTTGGCGGCTTCCTCGCTGTCCTCGGTGTGGTCCTTGGCCAGGGTCTCGGAGAAAATCTTGCCGGTGAGGTCGGCCTCGGGGAAGCAGACGTCGAAGGACTGCACGTCGTTGGCCAGGAACATCTCCAGGTGGGTCTGGAGGAAGGGCTCGTTGGCCTCCATGAGCACTTCGCCGGTGCCCATGTTCACGATGTCCTGCAGCAGCACGGCGCCGTCGAGCATCTCGCGCTCCACGGGCACGTCCTTGATGCCCGCCTTCTCCATCTGCTCCAGGACGCGGCGGGTGATCTTCTTGTCCTTGGGGAGGATCTCCTCCTTGGTCTTGGGGTGCTTCACGGCCTCGCCGAGCTTGCGGCCCACCAGCAGCTCGCTCACAGCCACGCTCAGCTTGCCCTTCCTGAGGAAGAAGGTGGCGGGGGCGTAGAAGTGGCGGAGCATGGTCTCGTTGGAGCCGAGATCCTCGCTGAACAGGCCCAGGGCGCGCATGAAGGTGGCGCCGAGGAACTTGCGCTTGCGGTCGATGCGGGCGTAGAGCAGGCCCTTGGAGTCGAGCTCGAACTCGATCCAGGAACCGCGGTACGGGATGATCTGGGAGCTGTAGAGGCTCTTGTCCGGCGCGATGCTGAAGAAGACGCCGGGGCTGCGGTGCAGCTGGCTCACGATCACGCGCTCGGTGCCGTTGATGATGAAGGTGCCGCGGTCGGTCATGATCGGGAGGTCGCCGAAGTAGACTTCCGAATCCTGGCTCTGCTTGAAGCGCCGGTTGCCCTTGTCGTCCTTGTCGAACTGGTTGAGGCGCACGCGGATCTTCAGGGGGGCGGCCATGGTGGCGCCGCGCTCGACGCACTCGTCCATGCCCATCTTCTGCTTCATCGAGACGGGCTCCTGGCACACGTCACAGATGGTTGCGGCGTTCTTGTTGCGGGTGCCGCACTTGGGGCAGTCCACCGTGGGATCCTTCGGATGGTCCGACACGATGCTGTGCCCGCACTGCTTGCAGCTCGTGCGGAGATGCTCCAGGCCCAGGTACTTTTCGCACTTGCAGGCCCAGTGGCCCACGGTGTAGTCGAGGAACTCGACTTCGAGGGTGGCGTCAGTGCCATCGGCGTTCTTGCCGTTGTGCACGGGGAACATCGACTCGAACACGGCCTTGAGGCCGCGGGATTCCCGCTCGCTGTGGAGCAGGTTCATCTGGAGGAACTCGTCGTAGCTCCGCTTCTGGATGTCGATCAGGTTCGGGATGGGGACCAGGGACCGGATCTTCGAGAAGTTGTGGCGCTGGCGGTAGATGTTCTGCTGAACACTCATGGTTCGCTCCAGATGAAGTTGGCGGAACCTTCGATGAACGGCGCGCGACGCAATGGGGCGGTGTCGCGGGCCTTGAGCAAAGACGGCGATGCCCCGGAGCCGCGGCCCCGGGGTAAGGGATCAGAAGTCGGCGACGCGGATCAGGCAGGCACACGCACCGAAGGCCACCCCGCCACCCATCGGTGGAGGGAGCGGCCCAGCAAGGTGATTGGCGCTGCGGCGGAAGGCGTTTCGCAACCAGGGGCCTTTGAAGGTGGCGGGACCGCCCGAGGGGCCGGGCGGAAGGAATAATCGTACCATGTCCAGACAAAACCGCAAAGCGCAAGGTGCAGGAGGCACCCCACGCTTTGCGTTAGTGCAGGAAAAGGAACTACTTGATTTCGACCTTGGCGCCAGCGGCTTCGAGCTTTTCCTTGATCTTCTGAGCCTCGTCCTTGGCCACGCCTTCCTTGACGGGCTTGGGGGCGCCGTCAACGAGGTCCTTGGCCTCCTTCAGGCCCAGGCCGGCGACGATCTCGCGGACGGCCTTGATGACGTTCAGCTTGTTGGCGCCGGCGTCAGCCAGGATGACGTTGAATTCCGTCTGCTCTTCGGCAGCGGCGGCCGGGGCGGCCCCGCCGGCGGCGGGAGCGGCCATGGCGGCGGCGGAGACGCCGAAGCGCTCCTCGAGGGCCTTGACCAGGTTCGCCAGGTCAAGGACGGTCATGGTTTCGATCTCAGCGATGAGCTGGTCGGCGGTGAGAGCCATGATGGCCTCCTACATGCGATGAAAGGTTTTGGATTCGGGGTTGGGAACTACTCGCCGGCCTTCTGCTTGCGGATGCCATCGAGGGCGACCGCCAGACCGGAGATGGGGTACTGCATGAGATAGAGCAGCTTGGCGATGAGCACATCGCGGCTCGGCAGCTCGGCCAGGGTCTGCAGCTGGGCGGCGTTGATGGCCTTGCCGTCCATGATGCCGGCCTTGAAGGTGGCAGCCGGGTTGTCCTTCAGGAAGCCGTTGACGGCCTTGGCCAGGGCGACGACGTCGTCCTTGGTGGTGGCCACGGCGCTGTTGCCCTTGAAGGAACCGCCGAGGCCCTCGAAGGTGGTGTCCTTCACGGCCAGGCGGAGCAGGGTGTTTTTGCCGACGCGGTAGTGACCCTTGCTCTCGCGGATGTTCTTGCGGAACGCGGTGTCCTTCTCGACCCCGAGGCCCTTGAATTCGATCACGACGGCCGAGGTGGCCGTGGCGAAGGTCTCCTTGAGCTCGGCGACTTCAGCGATCTTCTGGTTCTTTTCCATGGTCGGCCTCCTACTTCTCAACGCTTGTGGTGTTGAGGGTGACCGAGGGGCCCATCGTGGAAGCGATATACATCGTCTTCACGTACTTGCCCTTCGCCGTGGCGGGCTTGGCCTTGTTCACGGCATCGATGAGCGCCTTGGCGTTCTCTTCCAGCTTCTCGACGCCGAAGGAGAGCTTGCCCACGGGCGCGTGGATGATGCCGGTCTTGTCGACGCGGTACTCCACCTTGCCGGCCTTGATCTCCTTGATGGCCTGGGCCACGTTGAAGGTCACGGTGCCGGTCTTGGGGTTGGGCATGAGGCCGCGGGGGCCCAGCACCTTACCGAGACGGCCGACGCCCTTCATCATGTCGGGGGTCGCGACCAGAGCATCGAAGTCGAGGAATCCGCCGGCGATCTTCTCGACCAGCTCGTCCCCGCCCACGATCTCGGCGCCCGCCGCTTCCGCTTCCTTGATCTTCTCGCCACCCGCGATCACCGCCACGCGCATCGTCTTGCCCGTTCCGTGGGGCAGGACGATGGTGCCGCGGACCATCTGGTCCGCGTGGCGGGGATCCACACCGAGCCGCATGTGCACTTCAACCGTCTCGTCGAACTTGGCGTAGGCCGTGTCCTTCACGACGGTGAGCGCATCCTTGAGCTCGTAGGGGCGATCTTCGATCTTGGCCGCGGCAGCCCGGTACTTCTTTCCAGGTTTTGCCATATTGGCTCCTACTCGAACGATCTCCCGCGATGACGGTCGCGGTGGCCGGGATCACTGCACGACGCAGTTCTCCAACAGGTGAATCGAAACGCTCGCGCGGGCTTGGGACCCGCGCGAAAAAAATCAATCGATGACTTCGACGCCCATGGAGCGCGCGGAGCCGGCGATGGAACGGACGGCGGCCTCGAGGCTGCCGGCGGTGAGGTCGGGCATCTTCACCTTGGCGATCTCGGCGAGCTGCGCCTTGGTGATCTTGCCGACCTTCTGCTTGTTGGGCGTGGGGCTGCCCTTGTCCAGGCCGATCTTCTTCTTGATCAGCACGGCGGCGGGCGGGGTCTTGAGGATGAAGCTGAAGCTGCGGTCGGCGTAGACGGTGATGACGACAGGGAGGGTGGTGCCCTTCTCCACCGCGCCCACGGACTTCGCGTTGAACTGCTTCACGAACTCCATGATGTTCACGCCGTGCTGGCCCAGCGCGGGACCGACGGGAGGGGCCGGCGTGGCCTCGCCCGCGGGCAGCTGCAGCTTGATGTAGCCGGTGATCTTCTTTGCCATGTCATTGCTCCCGCGGGGGATTCCGGCGCATGCCGGCGACGCCCGCCTTGTAGGGTGGGGATCCTTCGGATCGCCCAGCCGGGTTGAAAACGTCCCGGTCCAGACGGACCGGGACGTAAAAGTCTACCTGAAGAACCTCGAAAAGTCCTCAGGAAATGGAGGATCCTACCTTTTCTCCACCTGGATGAAGTCCAGTTCCACCGGCGTGGACCGTCCGAAGACTGTGACCATGACCTTGATGGTGGAGCGCTCCTCGTGGACTTCCTCCACATCGCCCTCGAAGTTGGCGAAGGGGCCATCGATGATGCGCACCTTCTCGCCGCGCTCGAAGTGGTACTTCGGCTTGGGCTTCTCCTGCGTCTCTTCCGTGTGGTGCATGATCTGGCGGACTTCCTCGTCCGTCAGGGGCGTGGGGCGCTTCTTGTTGGCGCCCACGAAGCTGGTCACCTTGGGCGTGTTCCGCACCAGGTGCCAGTCGGCGTCCGCCATCTCCACGGAGCCGTCGGGCTTGCGCTCCACCTGGATCTGCACGAGCAGGTAGCCGGGGAAGGACTTGCGCTTCTTGACGACGCGCTCCTTCTTGCCGGACTTGGCGTCGACCTTCATCTCCTCGTAGGTCTCCTCGGGGATCTGGATGTCCCCGAAGTTCGCATCGCGCTCTTCCATCTTGATGCGCTGGCGGAGATGCTCCATCACCTTGGCTTCGTAGCCCGAGTAGGTGTGGATGATGAACCACTTGAGTTCGCGGCCCTGGATCTGGGCGGGAACCACCGTGTCCTGGGGAGTGCTCATGAGATCGGTCATGGCTGCCTCCGGCTCAGCGGGTCTTCAGGAAGAAGTAGGCGAAGCCCTTGGAGAAGACCCAGTCCGCCGCCCACAGATAGGCCCCGACGAACACCGAGATGATCACCACCGTGTAGGTGGAGGTCAGCACTTTCTCTTTGCTGGGCCAGTCCACCCGGTCGAGCTCTGCGAACAGATCCCTGGCCTGCTGTTTGATGGCACCAATCACGATGGACCCCGTGGAAAGGATTCGGTGAGAAAAACCTGGCCCCGGGCTGGTTCGCCGGGGCCGGGAAGGTGGCAGGGGAGACAGGGTTCGAACCCGCGACCTGCGGATTTGGAGTCCGCTGCTCTACCAGCTGAGCTACTCCCCTGTGGGACCGCCCGGCATCTGGTGAGCCGGGCGGGAACCCTCGGGACCGGAGCCTACTTGGCCTCTCGGTGGACCCGGTAACCACCACAGAACCGGCAGAACTTGTTGAATTCAAGCTTGCCCGTGGTGGTCTTCTTGTTCTTGGTGGTGCTGTAGTTCTTGCGCTTGCAGTCCTGGCACTGCAGGTGAACGATGTCGCGCATGGTGACCTCCTGAGTCGGAGGGCGGACTGGCCTTAGGCCAGGATCTCGCCCACGTTGCCGGCGCCCACCGTACGACCACCCTCACGGATGGCGAACTTCAGGCCCTTGTCCATGGCGATGGGCTGGATCAGCTCGACCGTCAGGGTGACGTTGTCGCCGGGCATCACCATTTCGCGGCCGGCCTCGAGCTCGATGGAGCCGGTCACGTCGGTGGTGCGGAAGTAGAACTGGGGGCGGTACTTGTTGAAGAAGGGGGTGTGGCGGCCGCCCTCTTCCTTGGTCAGCACGTACACCTGGGCGTTGAACTTGGTGTGGGGGGTGATGCTGCCGGGCTTGGCGAGCACCTGGCCGCGCTCCACATCCTTGCGCTCCACGCCGCGGAGCAGGATGCCGGCGTTATCGCCAGCCTGGCCCTGATCCAGGGACTTGCGGAACATCTCGACGCCGGTGACGACCTTCTTGACGGTGTCCTTGAGGCCGACGATCTCGACTTCCTCGCCCACCCGCACGATGCCCTGCTCGATGCGGCCGGTCACCACGGTGCCGCGGCCGGTGATGGTGAACACGTCCTCGACGGGCATGATGAAGGGCTTGTCGATGGCGCGGACGGGATCGGGAATGTAGGCATCGACGGCGGCCATGAGCTCATGGATGCAGGCGCAGTCGGGGTGCTCGGGGGTGTCGGCGTGATCCAGGGCCAGACGGGCGGAACCCTTGATGATGGGGATCTCGTCGCCGGGGAACTGGTAGGAGGACAGCAGGTCGCGGATCTCCATCTCCACCAGCTCGGCGAGCTCGGGGTCGGCGATGTCGATCTTGTTCATGAAGACCACGATGTAGGGCACGCCCACCTGACGGGCCAGCAGGATGTGCTCGCGGGTCTGGGGCATGGGGCCGTCGGTGGCGGCGACCACGAGGATGGCGCCGTCCATCTGGGCCGCGCCGGTGATCATGTTCTTCACGTAGTCGGCGTGACCGGGGCAGTCCACGTGGGCATAGTGGCGCTTCTCGGTCTGGTACTCGACGTGGGCAGTGTTGATCGTGATCCCGCGGGCCTTCTCTTCGGGCGCGGAGTCGATCTGGTCGTAGGACTTGGTCTCGCCACCGAACTTCTTGGCCAGCACGAACGTGATGGCGGCGGTCAGCGTCGTCTTGCCGTGGTCCACGTGGCCGATGGTGCCGATGTTGACGTGGGGCTTGGAACGATCGAATTTCTCTTTGGCCACGGATGCCTCCTGGAAGGTGGGAGAGAAGATGATGAAGGGAACATGTGCAAAGGGTGGAGCCCACAACCGGGCTTGAACCGGTGACCTCTTCCTTACCAAGGAAGTGCTCTACCGCTGAGCTATGTGGGCTTTGAACCTTCCCGCCGGAGCGGGGGGCCTTGCCGTCGGGCCGGGCGGGGCCGGCGGGACGGGGAGGTGGAGCGGGAAACGGGGCTCGAACCCGCGACATTCAGCTTGGAAGGCTGACGCTCTACCAACTGAGCTATTCCCGCGGTGGAATCCCGAAAGCGGGATCCAGCGATCTGGATGGGATCCAGAGGACTGGTGCCGAGAGAAGGATTCGAACCTCCGTAACGCGATGCGTGGCAGATTTACAGTCTGCTGCCATTAACCACTCGGCCATCTCGGCATTGTGTCCAGCGCCCCTCCCGGGGCTTGTCAATGCTTCCGGGAAGCCCGGGAAGCCTCCCCTCGGAACCCCTACCGGGGCTCCGTGTCAGGGTCGCTGCGAGGCAGGGCTTTCCTGACAGGGAACCCCAACGCTATCACGCGCCCATGGGGGCCTCAAGCGAAAACTTCGGAGCGCGGCTATCCACGGCGCGCCAGCACGCGGAACAGCGTCACCGCCGCGGCGGCGGAGACGTTGAGGCTCTCGATGCCTCCCGGCATGGGGATGTGGAGGAGGATGTCGCAGCGCTCGCGGATCTTGAGGTGCAGCCCCTCGCCCTCGGCGCCCATCACCAGCACCGCGGCGCGATCGAAGGGCTCCTGCAGGTAGTCGCGGCTGCCGGGCCCCGCCGCCAGTCCGTAGATCCACGCCCCGGCCTCCTTCAGGCCGTCCAGAGCGCGGCCCAGGTTCACCACGCGGCACACGGGCACGCGGCCCGCCGTTCCCGCGCTGGCGCGCACCACCGTCTCGTTCACGGCCGCGGAGCGCCGTTCGGGCAGGATCACGCCGTCCACGGCGGCCGCGGCGGCGGAACGCAGGATGGCCCCCAGGTTGTGGGGGTCGGTGACGCCATCCAGCGCCAGCACCAGCGCGGCCGCGCCCTTGGCCCGGACACGGGAGGCGATCTCGTCGAAGTCGGCGTAGGCGAAGGGACCGCCTTCGCCCAGCACCCCCTGGTGGCGCTGGCCCTGGCTGCGCCGATCCAGGCTCTCCATGGGTTCGCGGTGGATGACCACGCCCGCCGACCGGGCCTCCGCGATGAACCTGGCCAGCCGCCCGAAGGCCGCCGGGGCGATCCAGGCCGTGTGCAGCTCCCCGCGGGCCAGGGCCTCTTCGCAGGCGTGCGGGCCGAGGAAACGCATCTAGGGCTCCACCCGGGGCATGGTCAGAACGTCTTCCGGTACCCGATGGCCATGAGATGTCCCATGCCTTCGATCCGCTCGAGGGTGCCCGTGGAGCGGAAGCCGGAGGAGCTCCAGACGCCGTCCAGGCGCCGCGTGCTCAGGTCCTCGCTCTGGCGGAACTGGTAGCCGATGCTGAGCTCGCCGCCCCAGGCCTTGTAGCCCGCCCCCACGGAGAAGGCGGCGGTCCGGCCTCCGCCCAGCAAGGGCTCGATCATGGATTCCTCCACGGCGCGCTGGTCGAGCGCGAGGCCGCCCCGCAAGGTCCAGAACTTGCCCAGCTCGACCTCGACCGAGGCGCTGAGGCCGAAGTGGCCCTTGCCGCGGGGCAGTTCCGCCGGGGCCGCCACCATCCCCGAGGGGGTGGACACCTGGGCGAAATCGGGCACCCTCAGGCCGGCGGCGGTCCAGCGCAGATCCGCCTCCCAGGTCACCATCGGGTGGGCACGGTGCCGGAAGCCCACCGCCGTCTGGGAGGGCAGTTCCATCCTCCCGGAACCGCTGGCCACGGGCGTCGAAGCCGACAGGATGCCGGGGGAACGCAGTCCCGTGCCCAGGGGCGGAGCGCTCAGCCCGTCGTTGGCGTAGAGTCCCTGGCTGGGGCCCCGGTAGCCCGCGCTCATGTCGAGGTCGCCCTTCAGCCCGGACTGGTGGGTGGCGGCCAGGGTCCAGCGCGGATTGATGGCCCAGCGGAACCCCAGCGAGTAGCTCGGAACCACCTTGTTCCCGCTCTGTCCCACCCGCTGCTCCACCACGCCCTGGACCGTGTTCGTGCCTGAGACGGGCAAGGAGGGATCGAGGGGCACGCCGAAGCGCATGACACTGCTGGATTCGTAGCCAAGCCGAGCCACGCCGAGGCCCAGGCCGATGGACATGTTCGGATTGAGGGTCCAGGCGGCCTGGCCTTCCAGTCGGTGGGCGGACAGGTCGATGCCATCGCCGAGGAAGCGGCTGGGCGCATCGTCGCCGAACTTGCCGTGGCGCAGGTAGGGCTCATCGAGCTTGAGCCCGAGGGTGAGCTTGGGCGAGAGGCGCATGGACAGCCCGAAGGCCCCGATGGCGCGGTTGCGGTCGGAGGTGTACCAGGTCTTCTGGTTCGATTCGAGGCTCTCCTGGCTGGAGGCCAGCTCCATTCCGCCCGCCACGTAGAAACCTGTCTTCTCCTTCAGCGAAGCCAGGAGAGCCGGATTGGTGGAGGCCGCCTCCAGGCTGTAGCCGTAGGCCACCTGGGCCCCGCTGCGGGCGATGCCCACGGGATCCGCGGCCGGAAGGGCCAGGCTCTGGGCCGCCGCCGGCAGGGCGGCCGCGCCCAGCATCAGTCCTGCCTTGACCACTCCACGAACCGCCTGCGCCATATCGACCTGCCTCCGGGACACGCTTCTTGAATGGCCCGAACCCGGAAAGGGTTCAAGCCCAAGGCTCCAGGATCGCCAAAAGGGCCCGATTCACCAAGCGCATTCCCGAGCACACGCTTGGGGGCTCAGTGCTCGGACTCGCCCATGAAGCGCACCAGGAGCCGGTCCACCAGCTCCCAGACTTCCAGGAGGGCCGCCAGACACATCACCAGGCCGAGGCCCAGGGCCACGGCCCGTCCCCAGGGTCCCACGAGGGCCCGGCAGAGGTCCGGCCAGTGCCACAGGGACGGAGGCACCTTCAGGCGCCCGTAGAAGGCCAGCGAGGAAAGCAGCATCCCGCCCCACAGCAGGTAGAAGAATCTCAAGGTTCGGATGAGGACGTCCCAGGGGAAGGGACGGGGGCGGGAGGGCATCGGCCTAATCTACCCGCGGAACACCTGCCAACCCAAGCGCAGAATGAGGGCGCCCACCACGCCGATGAAGACGCCCCGCACCCAGCCGCTGCCCTTGTTGAGGGCCACGTGGGCGCCCAGGTAGCCGCCCACGCCGTTCGCCGCCGCCATGCCCAGGGCCACCGAGGGGATCCAGCTCCCCTGCCAGACGAAGAGGCCCATGGAAGTGATGTTCGAGGCCCAGTTCACGGCCTTGGCCAGGGCCGAGGATCGCAGGAAGTCGAACCCCAGGACCGCCACGAAGAGGAAGATCAGCACCGAACCCGTGCCCGGCCCGAAGAATCCGTCGTAGAAGCCCAGCCCCAGGGCGATGAGGGCCGCCAGACCTCGCTGGTGGCGTAGGCCGTACCGGGGCGCGTGCAGGTGGCCCAGGTCCGGCTTCAGCAGGGTGAAGGCCAGCATGGCCACCAGCAGGCCCAGCATCACGGGCTTCAGGAAGTCCGCATGCACCCGGTAGGTGAGCCACACGCCCCCGGAGGCGCCCAGCGCCGAGGCCAGCACCGGCACCACCATCTCGCGCCAGGCCAGGGCCCCGGAGCGCAGGAACTTGCCTGCCGCCATGGTCGTGCCCGTCACCGCCACCACCTTGTTGGTGCCCAGCAGCGTGGGCAGCGGCGTGCCCGCGGGCAGGCCGAGCATGAGGGCCGGCACGGTGATGAGCCCGCCGCCGCCCACCACCGCGTCGATGAAGCCCGCCAGCAGGGCGGCGAGCATGAGGAGGGCGAGGGTGGGGAGGTTCGGCATCGTCGACGAATCCACAAAAGGCCGCGGCCCCGAAGGGCCGCGGCGCCTACAGACAGCCTATCGCCTCAAACTTTGAGAATCTCGGCTTCCTTGTGCTTCAGGGCCTCCTCGATCTCCTTGGTGTGGAGGTCGGTGAGCTTCTGGATGTCGTCCAGGGCCTTCTTGGCGGCGTCCTCGGAGATGTGGCCCTCCTTGGCCTTCTCGAGCTTCTTCACGTCCTCGTTGGCGTCGCGGCGGATGTTGCGCACGCCGGTCTTGATCTCTTCGCCCAGGCGGTGGAGGACCTTCACCAGCTCCTTGCGCCGCTCTTCCGTGAGCATGGGAATGGGGAGGCGGATCACCTGGCCGTCGTTGGAGGGGTTGATCCCCAGGTCGGACTTGAGAATGGCCGTCTCCACGGCCTTGATGGCGCTCTTGTCGAAGGGGGTCACCACCAGCAAGCCGGACTCGGGCACGGACACGCTGCCCATCTGGTTCAGGGGCACCATGGACCCGTAGTACTCCACATGCACGTTGTCCAGCAGGCTGGCGTTGGCCCGGCCGGTGCGGATGGTGGCCATCTCCTTCTTCAGGGCCTCCACGGACGCATGCATGCGGCGCTTGGTTTCCTGCAGGATCGCATCGGGGGTCTGGGACATGGGCACCTCGAAAGAGCGGAAGCTTTCTTTTATACCTCAGAGACCCAGGAACTTGGCGTGCTAGAGTGGGGCACTTTCACGAGGTCCCCATGCGCACACCCCGCCTGCTGGCTCCTCTCGCGGCCCTGATCCTGGCCGCCCCGCTGGCTTCCCCGTTGGCCGCCGCCTCCACCGAGATGGCCCTCACCAGCTCGGACGGCTTCGCCCTCAAGGGCACGCTGACCCTGCCCGACGCCAAGCCCAAGGCCAAGGTCCCCGTGGTGATCCTCGCCCACCAGTTCCACTCGGACCGGGCGGGCTGGGCGCCCCTCACCGAGAAGCTCCTGGCGCGGGGCATCGGCGTGCTGGCCCTGGACCTCCGCGGCCACGGCGAGAGCGCCATGAAGGACGGCACCGAGACCCGGGTCAGCCCGGACTTCACGGCCTCGGCCAAGGCCGTGGGCTTTGACAAGATCCCCGCCGACCTGGCCCAGGCCGCCGCCTGGCTCCGCAAGCAGCCGGGCGTGGATGGCCGCCGCATCGGTCTGGCCGGCTCCAGCGTGGGCGCCTTCGCGGTGCTCCTGGCCGCCCCGGAAGTGAAGCCCCTGGCCGTCCTCAGCCTCAGCCCCGCCGGCACCGCCGCCTTCGGGGACAGCGCCCGGGACCGCCTGAAGGGCGCCGTGCTCCGCAGCCGGCCCTCCGTCCTCGTGCTGGCCTCGATGGAGGACAAGGACGCCGCCGAGAACGCCCAGGTCGTGAAGGACCTGCCCGGCGTGGCCGTGGACCTGAAGGAGGGCAAGGACCACGGGTTCGCCTATTTCAAGGACTGCTCGGACCTCATGGCCGTCTACTTCGGCGAATACCTCACCTACCACCACACGGGGAAGAGGTACGCGGCCGTCTCCGCCCCGGCCCGGGCCGAGGCCCCAGCTCCCGCGTCGCCCGAGGGCATGACCGGCGGCCCGACCGCCGAGGAAAAGAAAGCGGACGCCCCGAAGTAGGACGTCCGCTCCCGTTCCTTCCGGAGTCTAGTGGAACTGCTGGGCCTCGGTGGAACCCACCAGGGCCAGGGTGGAGGCCAGGCCGCCGCTGACGGCCTGGGCCACCTCGTCGAAGTAGCCGGTGCCCACCTCGCGCTGGTGCTTGGTGGCCGTGTAGCCGCGCTCCTCGGCGGCGAACTCGGCCTCCTGCAGCCGCGCGTAGGCGGTCATGTGCTCGGTGCGGTAGGCGCTGGCCAGCTCGAACATCCCGTGGTTGAGGCTGTGGAAGCCCGCCAGGGTGATGAACTGGAACTTGTAGCCCATGGCGTTCAGTTCGCGCTGGAAGGTGGCGATCTCCTCGTCCGAGAGCTTCTTCTTCCAGTTGAAGGAGGGGGAGCAGTTGTAGGCCAGCAGCTTGCCGGGGAACGCGGCGTGGACGCCCTCGGCGAACTCACGGGCCTCCTTGAGGTCCGGCGTGGAGGTCTCGCACCAGATGAGGTCGGCGTAGGGGGCGTAGGCCTTGGCGCGGGCGATGGCCATCTGGACGCCGCCGGTGATGCGGTGGAAGCCCTCAGGCGTGCGCTCCCCCGTGAGGAAGGGCCGGTCGCGCTCGTCGATGTCGGAGGTGATGAGGCGGGCCGAGTCCGCGTCCGTGCGGGCGATGATGAGGGTGGGCACGTCCATGACATCCGCCGCCAGGCGGGCCGCCACCAGGGTGCGGATGAAGTGGCCCGTGGGGATGAGCACCTTGCCGCCGAGGTGGCCGCACTTCTTCTCGCTGGAGAGCTGGTCCTCGAAGTGGACGCCGGAGGCGCCGGCCTCGATCATGCCCTTCATCAGCTCGTAGGCGTTGAGGGGGCCGCCGAAGCCGGCCTCGGCGTCCGCCACGATGGGCAGGAACCAGTCGCGGCTCACGCCGCCCTCGCCATGCTCGACCTGGTCGGCCCGCTGGAGGGCCCCGTTGAGGCGCTTCACCAGGGCAGGCACCGAGTTGGCGGGGTAGAGGCTCTGGTCCGGGTAGGTCTGGCCGGAGAGGTTGGCGTCCGCCGCCACCTGCCAGCCGGAGCAGTAGATGGCCTTGAGGCCGGCCTTGGCCATCTGGACCGCCTGGCCGCCGCTGAGGGCGCCCAGGGCCCGGGTGGGCTCCTCGTTCTGGAGCAGCTTCCAGAGCTTGCGGGCCCCGAGCTTGGCCAGGGTGTGCTCGATGCGGAGGCTGCCGCGGAGCTTCTTCACCGTCTCGGCGCTGTAGGGCCGGGTGATGCCTTCCCAACGATGGGCCTGGAGGTCGTCCTCGATGGGGGGGATGGGGAACTTGGGGGTCATGGGGCACCTCGGATGGGAGTTGGGGGTGGCGTAGTGTCAAAGATTGACCTATTCTTTCGTGAGTCAACCAACGGCTGATTTGACAGGGGTTGAATTGAAAATTTCAGTCAATTCTTTCCATTGATTTTGTAAATTGATGTAAACGAGGTCCCCATGCCCTCCGCCGCCCCCACCAAGCCCGCCGCGCGCCTCGGCGCCAAGATCCGTCTCCTCCGCCGCCAGGAGGGCCTGAGCCAGGTCCAGCTCGCCGAGGCCCTGGGGATCAGCCCGAGCTACCTGAACCTCATCGAGGGCAACAAGCGGCCCCTCACGGCTCCCCTGCTCATCCGGCTGGCCCAACAGTTCCATCTGGACCTCCGCGCCCTGGCGCCGGACGAGGACCAGCGCCTGTCGGACGACCTCATGGAGGCTTTCGGCGATCCCCTGTTCGAATCGCTGGGGCTCCAGGCCCAGGACGTGCGGGAGCTGGTGCAGAACAGCCCCACCCTGGCCCGGGGGGTCTTCGAGCTGTACCGGGCCTACCAGCACAGCCAGGACAGCCTGGACACGCTGGCGGACAAGCTCAGCGACGGCCAGGGCTTCGACCCCGAGGCCACGCGCCTGCCCTCCGAGGAGGTGGGCGACTTCCTCCAGCAGGCCATGAACCACTTTCCCGAGCTGGAGTCGGCGGCGGAGGAGCTCTGTGCCAGCGCCGGCCTGGACGCGGACCAGCCCTACCCCGCCCTGGCGGCGGCCTTCGAGGCCCGGAACGTCCAGATCCGCATCCACCGTGTGTCCGAGGGACCGGGCCTGCTGCGCCGCTTCGACCCCGAGCGCCGCATCCTCAGCCTCTCGGAACTGCTGCCCCAGCGGAGCCGCACCTTCCAGCTCGCCCACCAGCTGGCCCTGCTGGACCATGGCGACCTGCTGGACCGCCTGGCGGACCATCCCCTGCTGCGCACGAACGCCTCCAGGGCCCTGGCCCGGGTGGCCCTGGCCAACTACTTCGCCGGGGCCGTGCTCATGCCTTATGAGCGGTTCCTGCGGGCGGCCAAGGCCGAGCGGTACGACATCGACATCCTCGCCCGGCGCTTCCAGGCCAGCTTCGAGCAGGTCTGCCACCGCCTCACGACGCTGCGTCGGCCCGGCGCCGAAGGCGTGCCCTTCCACTTCCTGCGCATCGACATCGCCGGGAACATCTCCAAGAGCTTCTCGGCCTCGGGCATCCGCTTCGCGCGGTTCTCCGGCGCCTGCCCCCGCTGGAATGCCCACGCCGCCTTCCTCACCCCGGGCCTCATCCGCACCCAGCTCAGCGAGATGCCGGATGGCCGGAAGTACTTCTGCATCGCCCGCACCATCCAGAAGGACACCGGCGGGTACCGGGGCCAGCACGCCATGCAGGCCCTGGGCCTGGGCTGCGAGATGGGCCACGCCAAGGAGCTGATCTACGCCGACGGCCTGCGCCTGGACCAGCCCCCGGTGCCCATCGGCGTCACCTGCCGCCTCTGCGAGCGCACCGACTGCGAGCAGCGCGCCTTCCCGCCCCTGCAGCAGGCCTTCAAGGTGGAGGAGAACCTGCGCCGCACCAGCTTCTACGCGCGGATCGGCGGGAACTGATCAGGCCTTCGCGCCCCGCCCCAGCTTGCCCATCGGCTCTTCGATCCACCGATGCACAGCCCAGGCGGCCACGAGCGCCAGGCCCAGGGACAGGCCAAAGCCGGCCCGTCCGGCCAGGTGCGGCGCCACCAGCTTCATGGCGAAGGGGTGCAGGAGGTAGAGGCCGTAGCTCCAGGCGCCCAGGCGCCCGAGCTGGTTCCCGAACCAGCCGGGTTCGCCATCCCGGGTGAAGGCCGCCAGGGCCACCAGGCCCGTCACCACCAGCAGGTAGCGGTAGCGGAGCCAGCCCGTGAGGGCCACCAGGTGGTCGAAGAACTGGGGCGTGGGCTTCACCAGGATCCACACCAGCGGGATGGCCAGCAGGAGGGCCCAGCGCGGATCCAGCCGCCGCTCCGTGGTCTCGTGGAGCCCCGCCAGCAGGGCGCCCCAGGCCAGGAGGAAGAGCTGGTTCGGGGCCAGCACGTAGGTGTGGAAGCGGTTCCACTGGGGCTGTTCCATCACGCCGTGCAGGGTCGAGGGCAGGCTCCAGGCCCAGAGGCCGAGGGCCAGGACTGCCAGGAACCAGAGTCCCCCCTTCTCCCGCAGCCAGGCCAGGGCCGGGAAGGCGAAGTAGAGCAGCGCCACCAGCCCCACGTACCAACCGCCGGTCACCAGCGCATGGTTGGGGTGGATGGCGCCGAAGGTCAGCGTCAGGTTCTCGAGGAGGAAGCGCCCGGAGACCTCGGGCCCCATGCCCAGGCGGAAGGCCACGTTCAGGGCGCAGGCCAGGTAGAACACCGGCGCCAGCCGCAGGAAGCGCCGGAGGTAGAAGCGCCCCGGGCCCTCCTTCCGGACGCGCCGCCAGGGCGTGGTGCGGAACAGCACGAAGCCGCTCAGCACGAAGAAGGCCGACACGCTGTAGTTCCCCAGGCGCGCCATGGCGATGTTCGCGCCGCCGCCCGACTGCGAGATGTCGAACCACACGCCCAGGTGGTAGACGGCGACGCACAGGGCCAGGATGCCCCGCAGAGGGTCCAGCAGGCCCAGTCGGGCGGGGCGGGCGGGACGGGCTTCCACGGATGCGCTGGTCAGAACCGTCCTCCCGGGTCAGGGGCCAGTGGACCACCGATGGCCCGCCTTGGCCACCGTCCGGTTGGACCGATCGGCTTGCCCTCAGGCCGGGGTGGCCTCCTGGTGCCGCTCGTAGGCAGGTTCCGGCGCAGGGTCGGCCGGCAGGTAGCAGGGGTTCCACATGGCCGCCGCGACGGCGCCGGGGATGTCCTCATCCGCCAGGGGACGGGCCGCCACGCCCATCTCCCGGGCCTCCCGCGCCACGGCCGCGGCCACTCGGGCCGTGACCTCGCGGATCCGCCCGGCGGAGGGGAAGAGGCTCCCCACAGACAGGTCCTCGGGCCGGACCTCGTCGGCCAGCTGCCGGGCGGCGGCGGCGAACATCCCGTCCGTGACCTCGCAGGCCTCGGCCACCAGCACGCCCAGGCCCACGCCCGGGAAGATGAAGACGTTGTTGCTCTGCCCGATGCGGTATTCCCGGCCCTCGTAGGCCACCGGATCGAAGGGGCTGCCCGTGGCCACCAGGGCCCGGCCCTCGGTCCAGGCGAGGACATCCCTGGGCTTGGCCTCCGCCTTGCTGGTGGGGTTGGACATGGGCAGCACCACGGGCCGCTCCACCTGGGCCGCCATGGCGCGGATGGCCTCCTCCGTGAAGGCCCCGGCAGTGCCGGAGGTGCCGATGAGCATGGTGGGCTTGAAGGCCTTCACCACGGAGAGGAGGTCGCGCTTCTGCCCGCGCCCCAGGCCCATGCGCTCGGCCAGGGCCACCGGCCAGGCGAAGTCCCGCTGCAGCGGGTCCAGGCTGGGATCGTCCTCCACCAGGAGCCCCTGCACGTCGAGGTTGGCCATGGCCAGGACGAGATCCTCCCCTTCCAGGCCCTCCCGCCTCAGCGTGGAGCGCACCAGGCGGGAGATGCCGATGCCCGCCGCGCCCGATCCCAGGAAGACGATCCGCTGCCGCCGAAGGGGCGTGCCCGTGGCCCGGGCCCCCGCCAGCAGGGCCGCGACGCCCACCGCCGCTGTGCCCTGGATGTCGTCGTTGAAGCTGGTGAGCGCCTTCCGGTAGCGGTCCAGCAGATGGAAGGCGTTGAACTTCTTGAAGTCCTCCCACTGCAGCAGGGCCTTGGGAAAGACCCGGCGGACCGCCTGAACGAACTCCTCCACCAGGGCGTCGTACTCGGGGCCCCGCAGGCGGCGGGAGCGCCAGCCGAGGTAGAACTCGTCCTCCAGCAGGTCCAGGTTGTCCGTGCCCACGTCCAGGCTCACGGGCAGGGTCTGCCAGGGCGGGATGCCCGCGGCGGCGGTGTAGAGGGCCAGCTTGCCGATGGGGATGCCCATGCCGCCGGCGCCCTGGTCCCCCAGGCCCAGGATGCGCTCGTTGTCCGTCACCACGATGAGGCGGATGTCGTCGAAGAGGGCGTTTTCCAGCACCCGCGCGATGTGGCCCCGGTGCTCCGGGGTGATCCACAGGCCGCGGGCCCGGCGGAAGATGTGGCTGAACTCCTGGCAGGCCCGTCCCACGGTGGGGGTGTAGACGATGGGGAGGAACTCCTCGATGTGATCGATGAGCACCCGGTAGAACAGGTGCTCATTGCGGTCCTGGAGGGCCGCCAGGCCGATGTACTTCTCCAGCGGGTCCTGTTTGCGCTGGATGCTGGCGTACACCCGCCGGGCCTGCTGCTCCATGCTGGTCACCGCGTGGGGCAGCAGGCCATCCAGGCCCAGGACCAGCCGCTCTTCCTGGGTGAAGGCCGTCCCCTTGGTGTACATGGGGTTGCGCAGGAGTCGGACGCCCCGGAAAGGCACGGCCAGGCGCTGCTTGCCGCTGGGTTCGCATTCCACACCGAAGCGTTCCATGGGACCTCCTCCGCCGGGGCAGGGACTCCTCCATGGCAGGGGCCATGAAGGCGGTCCGCCCCCTCGGAGAGCCTTCCCGCGGGCAGGGGGAGGCGGCCGGAAACCCGGGCAACGCCCCAATATGCGTTCCCGATTCCGGCCCGGCCAGCAATTGATGATCTAGCGGTAGCGAACGGTCCCCGCGCCCTTCACCAGCCGCCCCAGCACCCAGGCGGGCTCCTCAGCCTCGTGCAGGCGGGCCAGCACGTCGCCGGCCAGCTCGGGCTTCACCACCAGCACCATGCCCACGCCCAGGTTCAGGGCCTGGCGGGCGTCGTCGATGCCCAGGCCTCCCTTCTCCATGAGGAAGCGGAACAGGGCCGGGATCTCCCAGGTGGCGGTGTCGATCTCCGCATCCAGGGTCTTGGGCAGCACGCGGGGGATGTTGTCGGTGAGCCCGCCGCCGGTGATGTGCGCCATGGCCACCAGCTGGCGGGCCTTCACCAGGGGCATGACCGGCGTCAGGTAGCTGCGGTGGATGGCCAGGAGAGCGTCGGCCACGGTGCGGTCCGTCCCGGGCACCTTGTCGTTCACATCGAGCTTCTCCAGCTCGAAGCAGACCTTGCGGGCGAGTGAATAGCCGTTGGTGTGGAGGCCGCTGGAGGGCAGGCCGATGAGCACGTCGCCTTCAGCCATGGCGTCGAGGCGCGGCAGCAGGTCGGCCTCATCAACCACGCCCACGATGGTGCCGGCCACATCCACCTCGCCTTCGGCGTAGACGCCGGGCATCTCCGCCAACTCGCCGCCGATCAGCGCCGAACCCGCCTCCTTGCAGGCCGTGGCCATGCCCTTGACGATCTGCTCGATGACCACGGGCTCCAGCTGCTGGGCGGCGATGTAGTCCAGGAAGAAGAGGGGCCGCGCGCCCTGCACCAGGATGTCGTTGATGCAGTGGTTCACCAGATCCTGGCCCACCGTGTCCCAGATGCCGGCCCGGCGGGCCACCTTCATCTTGGTGCCCACGCCATCCATGCTGCTGACGAGGATGGGCTTGGCCTCGGAGAACCGGGCGTCGTACAGACCGCCGAACAGGCCGATGTCGCTGCGGACGCCGGGGGTCTTGGTGGCCTTCACCAGGGGCTTGATGCGCTTCAGGGCCTCGTCCTGGCGGTTGATGTCCACGCCGCTGGACGCGTAGCTGACCTTGGCTTCGCTCATGACCTCTCCCGAATCCGCCATTGTCCCACAAGGCGGGCGGCCTGCCACCGGCCGGCCTCGCGGGGTGCGGTGGAACGCACCCCGCGAGGCGAAAGGCCTCAGCTCAGCAGCAGCCAGGCCAGGAGGCCCGCCACGATCCAGGCGGCCAGGATGCGTGGCGCGCGGTGCGGATCGAGTGCGTGGGCGCGGAGCATGGCAGCCCTCCATCCCCTTGGATGCATCAACCGCGCCGGAAACCACCCGGCAACCGGCGTAGACTGGCCGCACCATGGCCGACGCCCCCTTCTCCTCCTTCGACCGCGCCGCCTCCGAGGCCGCCGTCCGCGCCCTGCTGAAGGGCCTGGGGCAGGATCCAGACGCGCCGGAGCTGCGGGACACCCCGGCCCGGGTGGCGGAGTTCTGGGCCGAGCGGCTGTCGGGCTACGGTGTGGACCTGGCCGCGGAACTGAGGCCCCTGCCCGGCGACCTCGCCCCCGTGCCCGTCATCCTGGAGCACATCCCCTTCGTGAGCACCTGCGAGCACCACCTGGCCCCCTTCGAGGGCCACGCCACCATCGGCTACCTGCCGGGGGAGGGAGGCACCGTGGGCCTCAGTAAGCTCGTGCGCGTGGTGCAGGCCTACGCCGGGCGCCTGCAGGTGCAGGAGCGCATGGCCCGGCAGATCGCCGACGCCCTGGAGACCCACCTCCGCCCTGCCGCCTGGGGCGTGGACCTGGTGGCCGTCCACACCTGCATGGCCCACCGCGGCGTGAAGACCCCCGGCGTCCCCGTCCGCACCACCCTCCTGGGCGGCGCCTGGGAAACCGATCCCCCCCGACCGTTCAGGGGCTGATCCGCCACCGTTCGGCGGAAGCCAGCGGAGATGATCCGGGGCCTGGGTATGCTGGGTCCGCTGTTCCCGGACCCACGGAGATTCCCATGGCGCGCGCCCTCGGCCTCGGCTTGGCTTTCTGTCTGATGCTGCTCGGCTGCGGCGGGGGCGGAGGCAGCTCGGCGCCCCCCGCCCCCATCCAGCTCCAGGCCGCCTACGACCCCGCACAAACCCAGGTCAAGCTCACCTGGACCCAGGCCTCGGGCAACATCGACGGCTACAACCTGGAGGCCAGGGTCAACTCGGGGTCCTATACCCTGATCAACCCGAGCCCCATCTTCAGCGGCGTCACGTCGGCGATCCTGACCTTCACAGCGACACCCCCGGAGCTGGCGACCTTCGACTTCCGGATCTGCACCGTCACGAAGGGCGTCAACGGGCCGTACTCCAATGTCGCGGGAATCAAGACCCCCCTGCTCCCTCCGACCTATGTGGCGGCCTCGTACTCTGTACCGGATGGAGGGATCCTCGTCACCTGGGAGACGCTCTCCCTGCTCACGGACCGCTATGTCCTGGAGCGCGCCCCCTGCGACGCCGCTGGCGCTCCGACCGGAACCTGGGCCAGCCTCCCTCTGCCGAATCCCGCCGCCACCATCTTCGTGGACAAGGCCGTGGCCGAAACCCAGGGTTACCTGTACCGGGTCACCGCCTGGTCGGGAACCACCGCCAGCACGACGCGGGGGCCGAGCCAGCGGGCGGTCACCCCGCCCCTGGCGCCGACCGCCTTCGCGGCCCAGCCCCTTTCCGGCGCGGTGGGCCTCACCTGGGTGAACCAGAGCCGGACCGCCACCCAGATCCAGATCACGCGGGTGGCCTCCGGTGGCTATGGGCCCACGGTCCCCCTGGCGGTCCTCCCCGGCACGGCCACCTCGTTCCAGGATGCCGACGTACCCCTCGGCTACTACCAGTACGCTCTCAGCGTCTCAGACGGCCAGAGCACCACCACCGGCCCGGCGATCTATGCCGCCCCCGCCAATCCTCCCGGTGCGCCCAGCTTGACGGCGACCTCCCAGACGATCGACCCCTCAGTGGGGGTCTTCGCCCTCTCCCCCGGCGGGCTCTGGGCTTTCGGCACGAGTTCCCCCTTCACGATCCTTCCCGCCCCCTGGGGCACCTGGCCTGCCTGGACGCAGCCCACCTCGTATGGCTATGGCGGTCCGAGGGACCCCCTGGTGCTGGATGCCCAATCCCGGCCCCACACCCTCTACACCGACTCGACCTCCTCCATGACGGTCCTGAGCCATGCCTGGTTCGACGGCAGCGCCTGGGTCTCCGAAGTGGTCGCCCAGGCCCCTTCAACCGACACCCTCTCCTTCGCCGACACCCTCTGGCTGGATCAGAGCGGCAGCCCCCAGACCCTCCTCTCCACCGCGACAGGCGTCCGGTACACCCGCAAGGTGGGCGGGGTCTGGATCCAGGAAGACATCGACCCTTCGAATACCCTCCCCGGGAACTGGCGCCTGTTCCTTGACCGTTTCGACGTCCCCCACGTGCTGCTCACCTCCTCGATCGACAGCCGGGAATACAGCCGGAATGCGGACGGCACCTGGACCCGCCAGATCCTGCCGAACACGCTGAACTCGTTCGTCGGCTTCCACTTCGAGAGCGGCCTGTGGACCGCCTCGAACACGGCCTGTGTCTTCTACAAGATCCCCGATGCGGGCAACCCCGTGAACGACTCCTTCTGGGCCATGCAAAAGGTGAACGGCCTCTGGCAGCCGCCGGTCCTCCTGAAGTCGTTCCCCTCTACCGGCATCTCCGACTGGCCCTCGGCCGCCCTCTCCCCGGACGGCAAGCGGGTCGCGGCGGTCTTCGCCCAGAAGAACGGGCTGTTCCTCTTCACCCTGACCGCCCAGGTCTGGACCGAGAGCCTCCTGCCGGTCCCCTCCGTCGACACCCCCACCTACAGGGTCGCCTTCGATGGCGCGAACCGCCTGCACATCCTGGTGAAGCCGTCCTTCGTCGCCACGGACCTGGTGGACTTCCACGAATGAGGGCTCAGCCCATCGCCGACGTGCCCCGGACCCACCTCCGCCAGCCACCCGGAGGGTCCGGGGCGTCCGGCCTGCGGCTGTCCGCGCCCCCACGGCCCACCGTAACGTGAAACCTCCCGGCGATTCAGTGCGGACCTTCTATCAGGTGGTGGCTGGAGGGCCGACCCACCCGCACCGTTCAGGGGCCGAATCAGACCGTTCGGCGGATCTCGAGGTAGATGACCTTCGGAGTGGATATGCTGTCCCGGCATCCCCCGGAGGCTCATGCCTCGCGTTCTCGAATTCGACCTTCAGACCCAGGCGGGCCGGGATTTGTGCGCAGTACGGAAGGCTTAGAATTAGTCCCTCTAAATTCAAGCCGGCTAATTCTGTAACATTTCACCTTGTTTCAGCATAAGTCCGACAGGAGGTTCCATGATTAAATCACTTCATAAATATTTGTCTTTTTTAATCCTCGCACTCCTGCAAATCCCCCTGTATGCCCAAGATGTAAAATATGGTTTGCAGGCCAACCTTTCACGCCCGCTAGGTGACCTGGATCCTACATGGTACGGACAAATAGGCTATGGGTTTGGGCTCCATTCACAAATTGAATTGAAATCTGGTAATAGACTAATTCCTAGAGTAGATTTCATGGAATATAAACATGATAATTTGGGCCAAATCTATAAATTTAACACATTAAGTTTAGGTCTTGATTTTCAACATCGTTTTAGTGCAAAATATAATGAAAAATTCTATCTAACGGGTGGAATCGGCTATACATTCGCACGCAACAGTTTTGAGATCACCGATGCTGCACACCCGGTACCTGGTGGAATATATCTTCCAAATTACTCTCGTTCAGAGCGATTCAATGCACCCTATTTAGCCGTTGGTATTGGGTATGCAATAAATTCAAATTTTTCATTAGAAACCCGATACAACTATTTAAAATTCAATTCTCCGACGGAAGCCACAACTCCTTCACTTCAACTTTCCTTACTGTTTCATTTATAAATTGAATGCTCACCCTAAAATGTGCATATCATGGGGCCACCTTGGCCCCCTGTTTTGTGTTCTCGAGCTAACCCTCCACCCAACTCGGACCCAAACGTAATTGCCTTCCATTCTTCGCACTGCACTCGGCCCCAGTTGGGCGGTTCGCTTCATCTGTTAAGCGCAGGTAGCCCCCCAGGAATCCCCATGGAAAACCCCTACCAATCCCCCCAGGCCCCGGACCAGCCGGCCCCCAAATCCAAAGTCTGGAAGTGGGTCGCCTGGGGTTGCGGCGGCTGCCTCGGGGCCAGCCTGCTCCTGCTGGCCAGCTGCTATGTCATGGCCAGGGGGGTCATGACCCTCGGCGAACGCCAGCTCGGGCCCACCTGCGATGCCTACCTGGCCTATGCCAATGAGGGGCGCTACGACCAAGCCTATGACGACGAGTTCGACCAGAGCCTGAAGCAGGTCGTGACCCGGGAGAAGCACCGGGCCCTGCTGAGCGCCGTCTACGGGAAGCTGGGCAAGCTCGAATCCAAGCAGGTGCAGAACGTCGAGTCCGGCTTCGACCAGGCGGGGAAATGGTCGAGGATCCAGTACTCGGGCAAGTTCACGAACGGAGAGGGCACGATCCGCTTCCGCCTTGTCAAGCGCGGCGACGCCTACAAGATCGTCGAGTTCAACTACCACTCGCCGCTGCTGCTGGATCTGATGATCGACCCGAAATAAGCCCAGTTGCTGTGCCTGTATGGCAACCAGCGATCGACTCCTCCCCAAAGGACCTCCATGCGACACCGATTCCTGCTCGTCCTCGGGCTGGCCCTCCTCGGATGCGGAAGGCCCCACTACACCTGGCGGACCGCTCCGAACGCCGCGAGCACTCCCATCGCCCTCCGCATCCAGACCCAGTTCGACCCCAAGGCCAAGCTCACACCCGAGGTCCAGAAGCTCTACGTGGACTCCATCCGCGAGGGGCTTTCGTCCTGGGCGGAGATCCTGCCCGAGGCCGAGCCCGCGAAGGAAGGCGACATCACCCTGCGGATCCGCATCAGCTGCGCGTGCCGGAGCGAATTCGCCAAGCAGGCCGACGCCACCATGGAGCTGGCCTCCCTCTTCGATCGCGACAGGCCCCGTCCAGCCACCAGGAACCCCGAGGCCATCCAGCGGGACCGGCTCGGCTACGACGCGGACGACATGCAGGGGGACATCCGGATCTACGGCAGAGCCACCGCGGCCCACCCCTACACGTCGATCTTCATGAAGGCCCACCTCATGGCCTTCATGGACCCGCTCTCCGGCGACGCCAAGCTGGTCGCCGCGAACCGGGCCCGCGAGCAGGCCAGGGGCTTGGCCCGCTGGATCGTCGCCGACCTCCAAAGGATCGACCTCCTGCCCCGCGAGCCCATCCGCTGACTGCGGCGGCCACGGAGACCGGCCCCACCTGGCCTGCTCCATACCCGAGTGGACAAGCCCTGACGCGTACCTTCAGCTAACCTTCCGCCATGTCCCTCCCCACCCCCGAACTCAAGCTCGGCTATGAGCTGTTCTCCAAGCTGCTGACCTGGGCGGCGGGGAAGCGGTCGTCGAAGCGCCTGGAGGCGCTGAAGTCGGCCGCCTTCCAGGAGCTTCTGAAGGGGGACGCCGCGGACCTGGACCTGGTGGCCTCGGTGCTGAAGGAGATCCACCAGGCAGCGGACACCTCGGCCAAGGCGGTGCGTCTGGAAAACCTGTACGACCACGCCACCCAGCCGGCTGCCAAGGCGAAGAAGCCGGACCGCCGGAGCCGGGCCGTCAAGAAGGAGCCTGGCGCCAAGGGCTGAGGGCCGGGCTTATCGGGCCGAGTAGGCCTCGCCATTCGAAGGTCGGCAGCCTCTGCAGGCAGCGACAATCATGGAAAAATACGATGGAACCGCCAGCCATCTTGCTCCATCTTTTCCGGTGGATGCGGCCGTCATGATGACCGCCTCCCATCGATGAGGGGCATCTATGCACTACCTCCTGATCTACGAGGTCGGTCCGGAATATGTGGATCGCCGAGGGGAATTCCGGAAGGAGCACCTGGCCCTGGCCTGGGCCGCCCATGAGCGGGGCGAGCTGGTGCTGGGCGGGGCGGTGGCGGATCCTGTGGACATGTCCGTCCTCCTCTTCCAGGGGGACTCCCCAGCGGCGGCCCAGCGCTTCGCCGCGGCGGATCCCTACGTGCTCCACGGCCTGGTGCATCGCTGGCAGGTGCGCCCCTGGATCACCGTGGTGGGCGCGGACGCGGCCACGCCGGTGCACGCGTAGGCCCCTGGGCCCACCAACTCCTGCCAATTCCACAGGCTCGGATCCGGCAATCCCACGGGCTTGTTCTGGGTCACTTTCTGCCTAGCTTGTCGATCGAGCATCCACATCCTTCGAGGCCTTATCTCCAGGCCTTCCATGCTCGCCATCGATCTGCCTCATGGCCTCCTTGCCCCCCCTTTCGGTATGCGCGGGTGACAGGCAACGATCTTTTGCCACGCTCATTCGCACATCCAGCGCTCCCACGAACCTGGCCAAACCACCCTCTCGGAGGTGCGCGTGCCCCTTCCCAACGGCTACGGCGTCGTCATTGGAACCTTGGACCATTACCAACGCGACCCTATCAACAACTATGGCCAGTATTACCACGATAACGTCTATGTCTCGACGCCGGGCGGCCTCTACCACTGCGCCGTCGACGTGGACACCAAGATGACGAACGACGGCATCCAATGGCGCGTGGTTCCCCTGGGAGAAGCGGACATGAAAGGTGTGTTCGCCATGGCCAACGGTTGGCATACCTTGATTTCCAATGACACTTCCGGAGCCTTGGACAACATCAGGACTGCCGCGTTCCATCGCAAAGGGTGCAACATCATTTTCATTATTTTCGACCCTATTCTCGAATTGCTGAGGCGGTGGTTCAACCTGTGGATCAATCCCCCTTGGAAGGCTGGCACCAGCATCGATGCCCTCGCAGTGCTCGAGCCGCTTCTTGATGATTCCACGCGGCTTTTCATCTTCGGGGAACCCTTCACCTACGGCGGGTTGGGCGTCCACAACATCCATCAGAACCAAGGGGACCCTGCCGGTTCGCAGTGGTGGTCAGAAAACGGGATCTGGCAGGACGGAGGGGTGATCATCGAGAAAAAGGATCATTCCATCGTGGCATTCCTGACCAAGTTCAAGACCCAGGCCTACCAGACGGACACCAGCGGGCACCCGATCCCCTGACCGCCGCGCATTGTTTCCGCGGGGTTGGATAACAACCTGGATCCGTACGCAAACCGGGAGAAGAGTTCCCTGTCCGGATCCGGCCTCCAGGTCCAGAATGTTTTCACACCCATCGAAGGGGGCTTTCATGACATGGCTCAGCAAGTATTCGGACCACACCTACGCGCTGCTGCGCATCGTGTCGGGCCTGTTGCTGGCGTTCCACGGGCTCCAGAAGATCTTCGGGGTGGTGAGCGGCTTCCAGCCCCCAGTGGGTTCTCAGCTCTGGATCGGCGGCCTCATCGAGCTGGTGGGCGGCCTGGCGATCCTGGTGGGCTTCCAGACTCAGCGGGCGGCCTTCCTGTGCAGCGGCATGATGGCGGTGGCCTACATGCAGTTCCACTGGAAGTTCCAGTTCGGCGCCGCCTTCTGGCCCGCCGTGAACAAGGGTGAGCTGGCGGTGGTGTTCTGCTTCCTCTTCCTCTTCATCGCCGCCCGGGGCGGCGTGAAGTGGTGCGTGGACAAGACCGCATGAAGGCCGCCACCCTCAGATCCCTCGCGGGCGTGGCCCTCATCGCCCTGGGCGCCGCGGCCCTGGCCTGGCCGGAGTTCAGCTACACGAAGGATTCCCACGACGCCAAGCTGGGCCCCCTGGAGTTCACCCTGAAGGAGAAGGACACCCTGCGCATCCCGGCCTGGGCCGGGTTCGCGGCCATTGCCGCGGGCACGGTGCTTGTGTGGCGGCGGAAGGGCTGATGCGGATTCTCACCCTGGCCGGCAGCCTGCGGGCCGGCTCCCTCAATGCCCGGCTGCTGCGGGAGGCGGCCCGCCTGGCGCCCGAGGCCACGTTCGAGTTCTGGGAGCGCCTGGACGACCTGCCCCACTTCAGCCCGGAGCGCGACACCGAGCCCCCGCCCGAGCCCGTGGCGGACCTGCGGGCCCGCATCCTGGCGGCGGATGCCCTGCTCATTTGCACCCCCGAGTACATCCACGCCATGCCCGCGGTGCTGAAGAACCTGCTGGAGTGGGTGGTCTCGTCGGGCGCCTGTGTGGGCAAGCCCGCGGCGGCCTGGAGCGCCTCGCCCTCGCCGGAGGGCGGCGCCAAGGCCCAGGCCTCGCTGGCCCACACCCTGGAGGTGATGTCGGCGCGGGTGGTGCCGGAGGCTTCGCTCTGCCTCACCCTGGCCGCCTCGGGCCTGGATGCCGAAGGCCGGCTGATCGATCCCGCCCAGGCGGCCCGCGTGGCGGCGGCGGTCCGGACCCTGATCGCCGCCGGGGCTGCCGCATGACCGGAATCAGCGTCGAGGCCCCCGCCATCCGCATCTTCGTGGACGCGGACGCCTGCCCCGTGAAGGAGGAGGTCTTCCGGGTGGCCTCGCGCTGCGGGCTGAAGGTCTTCCTTGTCTCGAACACGCCGTTGCGGGTACCGCGCCATCCGCTCTTCGAGTCCGTGGTGGTGGCCCGGGGCCAGTTCGACGGCGCCGACGACTGGATCGTGGCGAACATCACGGCCTCGGACATCGCCGTGACCGCCGACATCCCCCTGGCGGCCCGCTGCCTCGAAAAGGGCGCCCGGGCCCTGGACGCGCGAGGTCGCGTCTACACGCCGGATTCCATCGGCGACGCCCTGGCCAGCCGCGAGCTGATGAGCCATCTGCGCGCCATGGGCGAATTGGGCACGGGCCCGGCGCCGTTCAGCGCGAGGGACCGCTCCACCTTCCTGCAGCGGCTGGACGACCTCATCCAGGCGCTCCGGCGGACGAGGCGGTAGACTTAGGAAAGGGCTTCACAGGCTTCAACCTTTTTCGAGATCGGACGCGCCATGGCCAGAAAGCCCAACTACAACTTCGAGAAGCGGCAAAAGGACCTGGCCCGCCAGAAGAAGAAGGAAGAGAAACTGCAGAAGAAGGCGATGAAGAAGGACGCCCAGGGCAACGACATTCCGGAAGTCGAAGGCCCGGAAGGTACCGCCGAGGGCGGCCAGGGACCCGACCAGGATCCCGAGTAGCCGCCGCCGCGGCCCGCACCGTGGTAGAAGGAAGGGCCTTCAGGAGTCCCCATGAACCGGATCCTGTGCACCGCCGTTCTCCTGATCCAGACCCTCCAGGCCGCGCCGCCCGCCCCCACTCCGGCCCCGGCCCCGGCCCAGGCCCTGGCCCAGTCCCGCCTTGCCGCCCTGGAAGCCCGCGCGGGCGGGCGCCTGGGCGTGGCGGCGCTGGACACAGGCACGGGCCGCCGGATCGCTCACCGCGGCGAAGAGCGGTTCCCCCTGTGCAGCACCTTCAAGGTCCTGCTGGCGGGCGCGGTGCTCGCGCGGGTGGAGCGGGGCCAGGAGCACCTGAATCGGCCCATCGCCTACACGTCGGCAGACCTGCTGGATTACGCGCCCGTCACCGCGGCCCGTTTGGCGGAGGGGCACATGACCGTGGAGGCGCTCTGCGCCGCCGCCGTGGAGTCCAGCGACAACACCGCCGCCAACCTGCTGCTCCAGGCCCTCGGCGGTCCAGCCGAGGTGACGGCATTCGCCCGAAGCCTGGGTGACGCCGTCACGCGGCTGGACCGCACAGAGCCCACCCTGAACACCGCCATCCCCGGCGACCCCCGGGACACCACCAGCCCCACGGCCATGGTGGATTCCCTAAAGGCCATGCTGCTGGGCGGGGCCCTCGAACCGGCCTCGTGCCAGCGCCTGGAGGGCTGGATGCGGGGCTGCCACACCGGCGGAGATCGCCTGAGGGCGGGCCTCCCGGTCACCTGGGCCGTGGGCGACAAGACCGGCTCAGGCGAGCGGGGCACCGTGAACGATGTGGCCGTCCTGCGTCCGCCTGGCCGGGCGCCGATCCTGGTGGCCGCCTACTATACCGGCTCCCGGGCCCCCATGAAGGACCGCAACGCCGTGCTGGCCGAAGTGGGCCGCATCGTGGCCGCCGCCTTCCCGAACTGACCCGGCCGAGGAGGTCTCATGGATCCGAACACGGAAGCGACACTCCACGCCCTGCTGACGGGACTCCCCGTGGCCTCCCTGGGCACGCTGCATGAAGGGGCCCCCTTCGTGTCCATGGTGCCGGTGGTCCCGGCGCCGGATGGTGCGGGTTTCCTCATCCACGTGAGCGGCCTGGCCCAGCACACCCGCGACCTGCGGGCGGACGCCCGCGCCAGCCTGATGCTCGTGGTGCCCATGGAGGAGGGCCAGAACCCGCTGGCCCTGCCCCGGGTGACCGTGCAGGGCGTTGCCGAGGAGATCCCCCGGGATTCCCGTCGCCACGACCAGGCGGCCGCGGCCTACCTGGCTCGGTTCCCAGAGGCGGAGACGACCCTGGGCCTGGGGGACTTCTCCTTCTTCCTCATCCGTCCCGCCTCCGGACGGCTGGTGCTGGGCTTCGGCCGGGCGCTCAGCCTGGACGCCGCTCAGATCCAAGGCAGCCTCCGCGCGATCCCCTGACCGGCGCGACTCGCGACATGCCGAGGATCCGGCTCTCGATCGGTCGGGATTCTCTTGGGAAAGCGCGGATTGGAATTTACAGAATTTATTCAATGATTTGACTTATTGCTTTGGCATGGGGATGGCTCTACCTTGATGCCGCCGATCGCGGCCCAAGAGGAGATGCCATGTCCTTCACCGATTCCAAGACCCACCAGAACCTCAAGGCCGCCTTCGCTGGCGAGAGCCAGGCGAACCGTCGCTACACCTGGATGGCCCAGGTGGCCGAGAAGGAAGGCCTGAAGGAGGTGGCCGACCTCTTCAAGCACAGCGCCGATGGCGAGACGGGCCACGCCCTGAGGCACCTGATGTTCCTGGCGGAGAAGGCCGGCGACCCCGCCACGGGCCTGCCCCTGGGCGACACGCTCACCAACCTGAAGTCCGCCGTGGCCGGCGAGACCTACGAATACACGGATATGTACCCCGAGTTCGCCCGCCTGGCCAAGGAAGAGGGCTACCCGGAGATCGCCGCCTGGTTCGAGACCCTGGCGAAGGTCGAGCGCTTCCACGCCGGTCGCTTCCAGGAGGCCCTGACCAAGCTGCAGGCCGGCACCAAGCCCGCCTTCGCCCAACCCTCCGCCGACATCGCCCAGCATGTCTGAGTTCCTGGCGGTCCCTTCCTTCGACCCCGCCACCGAACGGGCACGCTTCCAGGCACGGCAGGCCTTCCTGGCCCGCCAGGCGTCCTTGCGGCTGGAGCTGGCGGAAGGCATCAGCTTCCAGCCCGAGACGGCGGAGAGCGTGGAGGATCAGGTGGTCGAGACCCTCTGGGCCGAAGGCATGACCCTGGACTCTGCCCCGGCGGAGGACCTGGCCGAGGCCCGCGCCTCCTTCTCCGTGCTGGCGCCCCGTCGCGAGCCCGGAGGCGCCAGCGTGGCCGCCACGCTCATGCTGGGCTTCCCCGACGACGTGCGGGACCGCCGACTGGCGGACCTGCACACGTTCCCGGACCAGCTGGCGCTGGAGCTCGCGGATGGATCCCTCGTCGCCCCTTCCGTGGATCGCGGCGCCGCCGGACCGGAGGACCGCCTGCCCTCCGTGCTGGCCCTGCGCTACCTCATTCCGGACGGCCGCCCCATCGCCGCCCTCGTCTCCACCCACGCCGGGCTTCCCGGCCGCTGGCCCGCGCCGGCCGCCTGGACGTCCTGGTCTTCCTGAGGAGAAGCCATGAACCGTTCCGTCATCGACCACCTGAATGCCGAGCTGGCCACCGCCTTCGTGTTGGCCCTCAATGCCAAGCGCTACCACTGGACCGTTACCGGCCCCCACTTCCGCGACTACCACCTGCGCTTCGAGGACCTCTACACCGCCGCGGACGGCACCGTGGACGAGCTGGCGGAGCGCATCCGCATGATGGGCGGCGTGCCGATCCACGCCCCGGCCCAGATCGAGGCCCAGACCAAGGCCGCCATCTCCAACCCCTCCGCCCGTCTCGATCCCGAGGCCATGCTGAAGGAGGCCCTGGCCAATGAGGAGGCCACCGTGTCCCTCATGCACGAGGGCATCGAGCTCGCCAACGAGGCCAGCGATCCAGGCACCGCCGACCTGCTCACCCGCTTCGTCCAGGTCCACCAGAAAGAAGCCTGGTTCCTGCGCGAGATGCTGGGCTGAGGATGAACGAGGGGGGACCGCCCGGCCGCTTCGCGTCCTCTGCATCCCTCCTCGCGTACCCCCACGCGGGGTCCGAGCCAAGCCCGGCACCGCGTCTGATACCGGACCCGCACCTGAACATTGTGCCTGTTTCATCCAATTTCCGACTTCTTCAGTAAACTACCCATCCGCGCGTCGCGCAGCCAAGGAGACACCCATGGCCTACACCGCCAAGAACTACGACCACCTGAAGGGCGGCGCCCTGAAGGGGCTCGGCGATTCCCAGCTGGACCAGCACTTCGGCCTCTACAAGGGCTACATCACCAAGCTGAACGAGATCGAGGAGAAGCTGGCGACGGCGGACAACACCAAGGCCAACTACTCCTTCAACGAGTACAGCGAACTGAAGCGCCGCGAGGCCGTGGCCTTCAACGGCTCGTTCCTCCACGAACTCTACTTCGAGAACCTGGGCGCCGACAGCGAGATCAGCGCCGGCCTCAAGGCCGCCCTGGACGCCGCAGGCGGCAAGGACAAGGTGGTCGCCGACCTCAAGGCCGCGGCCCTCTGCGGTCCCGGCTGGGCCGTGCTCACCCGCAACCGCCGCGACGGCAAGCTGCACACCTACTTCATCGCCGAGCACCACCTAGGCCTGCCCATCGAGCAGGACCTGCTCCTGGTGCTGGACAGCTGGGAGCACGCCTTCATGGTCGACTACGGCACCGCCCGCGCGAAGTACCTCGAGGCGTTCGTCGAGAACATCAAGTGGAGCGAAGTCTCCAAGCGGTTCGGCAAGTAAGAGGGCGCGCGGGCGCCTCGGCGCCTCTCCACGCGTGCTCGTGGTTGGGCCCCCGAATCGGGGGCCCGCCTTGTTTTTGGGCGTAGCCTGGGAGCACCACCCGGAGGCGATGTGGCGACGAAGACGGCTTCCACTGGACTCGAGAACCCGCTGGGACCGGGCCTCTTCCGGTTCCTGAAGGACCTCAAGGCGCACAACGACCGCGAGTGGTTCCAGGCGAACAAGGCCCGGTACGAGGCCGAGGCCCGGGATCCCGTGCTTCGCCTCATCGCGGCCTTCGGCGGGCCGCTGGCCGGCATCAGCCGCCAGGTGGAGGCCGACCCCCGCCCGTCGGGCGGGTCGCTGTTCCGCATCTACCGCGACACCCGCTTCAGCCGGGACAAGAGCCCCTACAAGACGCATCTGGGCGTGAACTTCCGCCACCGCTCGGCCGCGGCCGGCGGCGTCCACGGGCCCGGCTTCTACCTTCACCTCGAGCCCGGCGGCTGCTTCGCGGGCGGCGGTCTGTGGCATCCGGCTCCCGAGGCGCTGTTCAAGGTGCGACAAGCCATCGTGGCCCGATCCGCCGCGTGGAAGAAGCTCAAGGACGCGGGCCTGGAGATCGAGGGCGAAGCCCTCAAGCGGGTGCCCCAGGGCTTCGACGCCGGGCACGCCCACGCCGAGGATCTCAAGCTCAAGGACTTCTACGCCTCCGCGGCCTTCACCGACGCCCAGGTGCTGGCCCCGGACTTCCCGGCCCGCCTGGCAGAGGCCCTCCGGGATGCGGCGCCCCTGGTGGCCTTCCTGTGCAAGGCCCTGGACTTGCCGTTCTAGGCGGTTCAGCGCCCCTGGGCGGCACGCGAGGCTCGCAGCACCGCGCGGAAGACGTCCTCCACGCCCTGGGTGTCCAGGCCTGCCTCCCGGGCCCAGGCCCGCCGGGCCTGGAGCTGCGTGGCTTCCCGGTCGGGATCGTGCACGGGGAGGCCCAGCTCGGCCTTGGCGCGGCCGGCGCGGAGCACCAGCTCCGTGCGGCGGGCCAGCAGGGCCACCAGCTCCTGGTCCAGGGCGTCGATGTGGTCGCGGGTCTCCTGGAGGATGGGGGACCGCTCCCCCAGGCTGGGAATGGCCAGCTGCTGCTCGTCCGCGCCCTCGGCCACGGCCTCCGCCAGGGTCTGGTGGATGGCGGAGAGGGCCTCCAGCAGCCCTTTGCGGGCTCCCTTGGCGAAGGGGTTCTGGTTCTGCAGGGCCGCGAAGAGGTGCCCGGCGTCCTCCCGAACGGACTCCAGGGTACGGGCGATGGCGTGGAAGGAGGGAGGCGTGAAGGGCAGCTCGGCCCCGGCGCCCACCGCCAGCAGGCCCTTGGCGATGAAGAACGTGAGTGCGTGGGTGGTGGCCATCACCCGGTCGTGGTCCTCGGGGCTCTGCCGCAGCACTTCGCAGCCCAGGCTCTCGAACAGCGCCTGCACCCGGTCGGCGGCGGCGGGATGCTGGGCCGAGGGACACAGCACCACGCGCAGGGGCCGCTCCGCTCGGGCCAGGCTCACGGGGCCGAAGAGGGGATGCGTCCCTGCGTGGGGGATGGCGGCGCCGAGCTGGGCGTCCATCAGGGCGCAGGGGCCCGACTTCACGCTGCCCACATCGAAGACCAGCTGATCCGGCCGGAGGTGGGGCCGGAGGCTCGCCAGGGCCGCGGCCTGGGTGGCGACAGGCACCGCCAGCACCAGGGCCTCCGCCTCCACCAGGTCCTGAAGGCCGACCGCCCGACGCTCGGCGGGAATCTCCACCGCAGGATCCCAGGCCCGATAGCCATGGCCGGCCTCGCGGAGCAGCTCGCCCAGAGCGCGCCCGAAGCGGCCATAACCCAGGATGCCGATGCGCATGAAACCCCTCGCGGTGTGGGGAGATCCTACCGCAGGAGGTCCTTGATGGCGGCCACCGTGGGCACATGCCCCTGGCTCTTCACCACGCCGTCCACCACCAGGCCCGGTGTGCTCATCACGCCCCGGGCCACGATGTCCGGGTATTCCGTGACCTTCACCAGCGTGAAGTCCAGCCCCAGCCCCTTCGCGGCCTCCTCGGCCCGCTCGGCCAGCAGCTTGCATTTGGCGCAGCCGCTGCCCAGGATCTCGATCTTCATGGGAACTCCTACATCACGAGGTTGAACAGGAAGCCCACCAGCACGATGCCGGCGGCCACGATGCCCAGGAAGACCGCCAGCAGGCGGGGCTTGAGCACCTTGCGGAGGATGACGGTCTCGGGGAGGGAGAGCCCCGTCACCGCCATCATGAAGGCCAGGGCCGTGCCCAGGGCCGCGCCCTTGGCCAGCAGCACCTGCACGATGGGGATGATGCCGGCGGCGTTGGCGTAGAGAGGCACGCCGATGAGGACGGCCAGGGGCACGCTCCACCAGGCGGACTTGCCCATGAACCGGGCCAGCAGCTCGGCGGGTGCGTAGCCGTGCAGGAAGGCCCCCACGGCGATGCCCACGAGGATGTACGGCCAGACCTTCCCGACGATCTCCTTCGTCGCCTGGAGCGCCAGCTCCAGGCGCCCCGGGAAGCCCGCAGACACCTCGGCGCCCCTGGAGGGTTCGAAGGGAACGGTCAGGACCCAGGGCTCCAGGTGCCGCTCCAGGCGCAGCTTCCCGAGGATCCAGCCGGAGAGGAAGGCCACGGTCACGCCGGTCGCCGTGTAGAGGAGCGCGATCTTCCAGCCGAAGAGGCCCAGCAGCAGGAAGAGCGCCACCTCGTTCACCATGGGCGCCGACACCAGGAAGCTGAAGGTGGCGCCCAGGGGCACGCCCACCCGCACGAAGCCGATGAAGAGCGGCACCGCCGAGCAGGAGCAGAAGGGCGTGGCGATGCCCAGGAGCGCGGCCAGCAGGTTGCTCCAGGCCCCGGTGCGCTTCGCCAGCAAGTCGCGGGTGCGTTCGGGGCTCAGGAAGGTCTGCACGAAGCTCACGCCCAGCACCACGGCCCCGAGGAGCATCAGGACCTTCGGCGCGTCATAGACGAAGAAGGCCACCGCCTCGCCCAGGCGGCTGCCGGGCGCCAGCCCGAAGACCCGGAAGGCCAGCCAGTCGGCGGCTGGAAGGAGGATCAGGTACAGCGCGATCCAGGCCGGGAGGGCGGCCAGCAGCCACCCTCCCGATCTCCAGAAGCCGCCGTTGGAAGCCGGCGTCGGCGCCGGACAGGCGCAGCTTTTCGAAGCATCCGTCATGGCATCCTCACCCACAGCAGCTGGGTGCGCAGCAGGCCTTCACAGCCTTGGTGGCTTCCACCTGGACGCTGAGCACGGACCCGGCCAGCTGCTCCAGCTCCTCCGGGCTCATGCCCGGGTAGCGCTGCTTCGCCAGCGCCAT
Source organism: Geothrix alkalitolerans (assembly GCF_022808885.1). Classification (NCBI taxonomy): domain Bacteria; kingdom Pseudomonadati; phylum Acidobacteriota; class Holophagae; order Holophagales; family Holophagaceae; genus Geothrix; species Geothrix alkalitolerans. The sequence goes on from NZ_JAKZLE010000007.1 coordinate 70,191, forward strand.
CAGCTCCGGCGCCAGCTCCGCCAGGCCGAAGTGCCGCTCGGAGGCCACGCTCACGCCCTCGAAGCCCGCAGTGCGGATGGCGGCCAGGTAGTCGCCCTTGAGCATGGCGCCGGACACGCAGGCCGCGTAGGCGTCCAGGTCCTGGAGCAGCGCCTCGGGCAGGGGCCGGGCCAGCACCAGGTCGGAGACGTGGAGGCGCCCGCCGGGCTTGAGCACGCGGAAGGCCTCGCGGAAGACCTTGGCCTTGTCCGGGGCGAGGTTCACCACGCAGTTGGAGAGGATGACGTCCACGCTGGCGTCATCCACGGGCAACGCCTCGATGTCGCCCCGTCGGAATTCCACGTTCCCGTAGCCGTGCTTGCGGGCCAGGGCGGTGGCGCGCTCGATCATCTCCGGCGTCATGTCCACGCCGATGACGCGGCCTTCGGGGCCCACGCGCGGCGCGGCGAGGAAGGCGTCGAAGCCCGCACCGGAGCCCAGGTCCAGCACCGTCTCGCCAGGCTTCAGGTCCGCCAGGGCCACGGGGTTCCCGCAGCCCAGGCCCAGGTTGGCGCCCTCGGGCACGGCGGCGAGGTCTTTCGGGTCGTAGCCCACCTCCAAGCTGGCGTCGGGGCGGGCGCTCCCGCAACAGGAGGAAGAGCCGCAGCAACCTGAGGAAGCCGCCTCGCGGCTTGGCCGCAACTCGGCGTGGGGGTCCGGGGGTGTCCGCGCAGCGGGGAACCCCCGGAGGACATCGGCGTAGCGGTCGCGGACGGCGGATTTGAGGATTTCGGGTTCCATGGTGGGGCCTTTCGGATGGAGATCTCCCGGGACGCCGGTGGCATCCACGTCCCAGGACGATGGAAGGTCAGTCCCTGCGGCAGCAGGGCGAAGGTTGGGGGTCGTCTGCCGCGCCGCCGGCGCAGCAGTCCTGCCAGAGGTACTCGGTCAGCGCCCGCAGGGTGCCGTAGTCGGCGCGGTAGCGGAGCGTGGTGCCTTCCCGGGCCACCAGCACCAGGCCGGCGTCGGCGAGGGTGGCCAGGTGATGGCTGAGGGTGGAGGCCGGGATGTCCAGGCGCGTCTGCAGCTCTCCAGCGGGCGTCCCCGCCTCGGGGCCCTGCACCAGGCGGCGCAGGATGGACAGGCGCACGGGGTGCCCGAGGGCCTTCAGCCGCTCTGCCGCCTGTTCCACACGCCCGGTCATGGTCTCCTCCTGAACTAATTCTAGATTTGTCGAAATAGCGTGCAAGGCCTAATTTCGATTTTTTTCGAAATTCATGAAAGCCAGCCCCGCTCCCGACCCAGGGCTTCCAGGCGGCGGGCGATTTCGTCCCGGGCGGCGCGGAAGCGGGCCCGCAGATCCTCGGGCGTGAGCGAAGGGTCCTCACTGGCAGGATCCGGGATGGGCCAGTGCAGGCGCTCGGCCCTGCCCAGGAAGGCGGGGCACACCTCCTCGGCGCAGAGGGTGATGACCAGGTCCACGGAGGCCGGGTCGATGTCCGACACGGGCTTCGAGGCGTGGGTCGAGGCATCGATGCCCCGCTCCGCCAGGGCCTCGAGGGCGTAGGGGTTCACGCGGCTGGGCCGGCTGCCGGCGCTCTGGATGCGGAAGCCTGGGAACATCCGGCGCGCCAGGCCCTCGCCCAGCTGGGACCGGGCGCTGTTGGCCACGCAGAGGAAGAGAATCGAGGTCACGAATGCTCCATTCAGCTCAAGGGAAAGGGCTCACCACCAAGACACCAAGAACTGCTTTTGTCTTTACTTGGTGCCTTGGTGTCTTGGTGGTGCTCATTTTCTTTTCCAGCCTGAATGTCATTCACAGAAGCAACTCCCAAAAGCCCACATCCACCCAGGCGCCGAACTTCCAGCCCGCCTCGGTCATGTGGCCCACCTTCCTGAAGCCGAGCTTCTCGTGCAATCGCACGCTGGGCGCGTTGGGCAGGCTTAGGCAGCCTAGGGCCGAGTGGAAGCCCCGCTGCTTGAGCTCGTCCAGCAGCGCCTGGTAGAGCGCCGCGCCGCGGCCCTTCCCCTGGTGCCCCCGGTCCAGGTAGACGGTGGTCTCCACGGCAAAGCGGTAGGCGTGCCGCGTCCGCCAGGTGGAGCCGTAGGCGTAGCCGAGCACGCGGCCGTCCTCCTCCCACACGAGCCAGGGGTAGGCGGCCGTCACCTTGGCGATGCGTGCGCCCATCTCCTCGACGGTCACAGGCTGCTCCTCGAAGGTGATGAGGGTGTCCCGGATGTAGGGGTTGTAGATCTCGACCAGGACCGGGGCGTCGGTGGGCAGGACGGGGCGGATCATCGGCGGCCCTTCCGGGGGCGCAGCACGCAGGGGCACTGGCCGTGCAGGAGCGCGGCGGCGTCGGTCGTCACGGGCCAACCCTCCTGGTCCCAGAGGAGCATGCCGCCGTTGAGGCAGGCCACGTTCGCGAAGCCGTGGTCGAGCAGCAGGTGGGCGGCCTCCTTGGTGTAGACACCGGCGCTGTCGGCCAGGAGCAGGGGACGGTCCGCGGGCAGCTCGGACAGCAGGCTGGCCAGTTCCTCATGAGGGATGCGGATGGTCTCGGGCACCTGGAAGGCCTTCATCTCCGCCAGCTCATCGAGGCGGAGGTCCACCAGGACCGCGCCCTCGTTCAGCGCGGCCAGCGCGTCCTTCGGCGCCAGGAACCGCAGCCCCGCGATGACCATGCCCCTGTCCTCGAAGATGCCCATGGCCTACCTCTTGGCGGGGTCCACGGCGGGACAGCAGCCGGCGCTGGCGACGTCCTCCGCGGCCTCTGGATACCACTTCCGCTTCAGCCAGAGGGCCACGTTCACCAGGCCGATGAGGGCGGGCACCTCCACCAGGGGGCCGATGACCGCGGCGAAGGCCGCGCCGTGGGCGATGCCGAAGGTGGCCACGGCCACGGCAATGGCGAGCTCGAAGTTGTTGCTCGCGGCCGTGAAGCTCAGCGTGGCGCTCTGGGGATAGGTGGCGCCGGCCTTCTTCGACAGCCAGAAGCTCACCAGGAACATCACCACGAAGTAGATGAGCAGCGGGATGGCGATGCGGATGACATCGAGGGGGAGCTTCACGATGGTGTCGCCCTTGAGGCTGAACATCACCACGATGGTAAAGAGCAGCGCCACGAGCGTCAGCGGGCTGATCTTCGGCACGAAGACCCGGTGGTACCAGTCCAGGCCCTTGAGCTTCCCGAGGACGAACCGCGTGAGGAAGCCGGCGATGAAGGGAATGCCCAGGTAGATGAAGACGCTCTCGGCGATCTGCCCGATGGTGATGGCCACGACCGCGCCCTGGAGGCCCAGCTTCGCGGGCAGCACCGTGGCGAAGAACCAGGCGTACACGCTGAAGAAGAGCACCTGGAAGATGGAGTTGAAGGCCACCAGGCCCGCGCAGTATTCGGTGTCGCCCTTGGCCAGGTCGTTCCACACGATGACCATGGCGATGCAGCGGGCCAGGCCGATGAGGATGAGGCCCAGCATGTACTCAGGCCGATCCCTCAGGAACAGGATGGCCAGGCCGAACATGAGCAGGGGCCCGATGATCCAGTTCTGGAGGAGCGACAGGCCCAGCACCTTCTTGTTCCGGAAGACCAGGTGCAGCTCCTCGTACTTCACCTTGGCCAGGGGCGGATACATCATCAGGATCAGGCCCGCGGCCAGGGGCACGCTGGTGGTGCCCACGTTCCAGGCGTTGATGGCGTGGTTGAAGCCGGGGACGGCGTAGCCCAGGGCCACGCCGAGCCCCATGGCCAGGAAGATCCACAGGGTGAGGAAGCGATCGAAGAAGGACAGCCGGCCCGTGGACATCGTCAACTCCTAGTGGCAGTCGCAGTCGTCGCCGCAGTCGCCCTTCTGGCCGCCGGCCTCCTCGCAGGCGCAGGCGCCGCCGCAGCAGCCGCCGGCGCTCTCGCCCACCAGGGTGGTCTGGGCCAGGGCCATGATCTGGGAGTGGGGATCGCCCTTCACCCGCAGGGCCATGTTCACGGCCTCGATCATGTCGTCCTTGGAGACGCCCAGCTCTTCCAGGCGGGAATGGTGGGCGCGGAAGGCGCGCTCGGCGTTGGATCCGATGGCGGCGCCCAGGGCGATGAGGTTGAGGGTGGTCTCGCTGAGGCCGGTGGTTTCGGTCTCGGTCTGAGGCTGGGAGGTCATGCGTGCTCCTGGAGGGTGCGTGAAGGGGGACAGTCGGCGGGATCGCAGGGATCGCACCGGAGAGCCTGGGCCTGGGCCCGGTCGTGGGAGAGCTCGGCCTCGGCGCCGGCCATGAGAGGCCAGAGGGCCTCCAGCAGGGGGCGGGCGGCAGCCTCGTCAGAGAGGGCCACGTGGACCCATCGGCCCACTTTCCGCTCCCGCACCAGACCCGTGCGGCGCAGGCCCGTGAGGTGCTCGGAGACGGTGGAGGGCGCCAAGCCCAGCACCTCGGCCACCTCGCAGACGCACAGCTCGCCCCCGTGAAGGAGCGCGAGGATGCGCAGGCGCACGGGGTGGGCCAGGACTTTGAGGGTGTCCACGAGGGGACGGAGGGGGTCGGAGGTCATTTCGCTATTTCCCGAAACATCCCCATGATAGCCCCCGGGGCGCGTCTTGAAATGCCTCGTTTTTTGATGTTTGATGAATCCCGAGATCCCCTGCAGGAGTTCCCATGATGCGGCGTCCCTCCGCCCTGCCCTGGCTGGCCCTGGCCGTCGCTCTCCAGGCCCAGGCCCCCTTCGCGCCGGCGCCCGCCCCTTCGCCGGTGCCCGTCCTGAAGGAATACCCCGCCACCCCGGCCGGCCGCCTGCTCCGGGAGATCCACGACCACGCGGAGGTGGTGGCCCGGGTGGAGCAGCTCTGCGACACCATCGGCCCCCGCCTCACGGGTTCCGAGAAGCTGCGCCAGGCCCAGGCCTGGGCCATGGCCGACATGAAGAAGCTGGGTGCCACGAACGTCCACGAGGAGGCCTACGACTTCGGCCTGGCCTGGACCCGCGGCGCCGACTCCGCCCGCCTGCTCACCCACAGCGGCCTGCGCTTCCGGGTGGACCAGCAGGCCTGGACGCCGGCCACCGGCGGCCCGGTGCGGGGCGAGCTGATCCTGGTGGACGCTCGGAACCTGGCGGAGCTGCAGGCCTTCAAGGGGCAGCTCAAGGGGAAGATCCTCCTGCGCACCAACCCCAACGACAAGCGGCCTCCGCTGGCACGCCGAGGGGTGGACTTCGCGGCCTTCCAGGCCGAGCAGGCGGCCATGACCCAGTTCCTCCAGGACGAGGGCGCCCTGGCCGCCCTGGTCATGTCCGCCCGGAAGAACGGCCTGGGCTTCGCTTCCGGCGGCGCGGGCCGGGACCCCCAGAAGGCCGGGCTTCCCGCGGCCTATGTTCCCCAGGAGCCCTACAAGATGCTGCTGCGCCTCCTGACCCGGAAGGAGCCGGTGAAGCTGGAGCTGAACCTCGGCGGCGCCTTCTCCAAGGCCCCCGTGCAGGCCTTCAACGTGGTGGGCGAGCTCAAGGGCACCGAGAAGCCCGACGAGGTGGTGATCCTCGGCGCCCACCTGGACAGCTGGGACCTGGGCACCGGCGCGACCGACAACGCCACGGGCAGCGCCATCGTCCTGGAGGCCCTGCGCGCCTTCCAGGCCACGGGCCTGAGGCCGAAGCGCACGATCCGCTTCGTGCTCTTCAGCGGGGAGGAGCAGGGGCTGCTGGGCTCCCGCGCCTACGTGGAGGCCCACCGGGCCGAGCTGGACGCCATCCAGGCGGTGCTGGTCCACGACATGGGCACGGGCATGGTGAAGGGCTTCACCCTGCAGGGCCGGGAGGACTGCCGCGGCCCCATGGCCCAGGCCATCGCGCCGCTCAACGACCTGGGCGTGAAGGACCTTTCGCTACGCGTCATGGGCAGCACGGACCACGCGCCCTTCGATCGGGCCGGCGTCCCCGCCTTCCCCGCCACCCAGGATCCGGCGGACTACTTCCTGGGTACCCACCACAGCCAGATGGACTTCCCGGACCACCTGATCCCGGACCAGCTCGTCCAGGGCACCCAGGCCATGGCCGTCACCGCCTGGGAGCTGGCGGAGCTGCCCGGCCGCCTGCCCCACGGCGTGAACCTCCGGCCGCCCGTGGGGGCGGTGAACCCGTCCGCGGCGCGCTGACTAGCCCCGACCAGGTTCCCGCCCCAGCAGGGCCTCGGCCCGATCCAGGGCCGGAGCCGGACCGCTGAGAGCCAGCAGGTCGCCGGCCTGGAGGCGCGCGTCGGGCCGCGGCTCCAGCAGGTGACCCTCCCGCAGCAGGGCCACAAGGGCCGCGCCCGAACCGCCCGGCAGATCCAGGTCCCCGAGGCTGCGGCCCAGCGAGGGGCACCGGGGCCCGATGCGGAGCGTGCGCCAGCCCCCGGCCGGAGCCGCGGAGGCCGCATCTGGATCGCCCCAGGGATCCCGGGCCTCCGCGCCCATCCAGTCGGCGCCGGCATCCAGGTCCCTCTGGAGGCCCCGGGCCCGCCGCCAGAGCAGCAGCGGAATCGCCAGGGCCGCGGCCGCGGCCAGTGCCCCCAGAGAGGCCAGGGGGATGAGGGCCGAGACCGCCGCCAGCACGGGCAGGCCCGTGAGCAGCAGCACGCCGAGGCGCAGGCCCGTGCGGAAGGCGCGGCGCATGTCGGGGCGGCTGCCCAGGCCGCCGGGACCCGGCAGGTCCAGCAAGCGCTCGGCCAGGATCCGGGTGCGGCGCACCATGCGGCTCACCAGGAACCCCACCACGACCACCGCCGCCAGCAGGACCGCGCCCTGGGCCAGGGTGTGGCCCAGCGCCCCCCGCCCCTCGAGCCAGGTGGCCCCCAGCCGCATCACCCGCGGGGCGAGGACGCCCACCAGGCCGATGAGCACGGCATCCAGCAACAGGCGCAGGAAGGTCCGCCGCGCCGCGGCCCCCGGGGCCTTGCGGAGGGCCGGGGCCCGCAGGGCGGCGGCCCAGGACTGGTAGAGGCCCAGGTAGGTCTTCAGGGCCGCGGGCAGGTGCCGCTCCACGAACCGGGCCGCGGGTTCCCCCCCGCTGAGAAGCGCCGGCGTGGCCAGGGCCGTGGCCACGCCGATGGCCGCCAGCAGGGCGTAGCGGGAAGGGTCCACCACGCCCAGGCCGATGCCCGCGCTGAGGAGGATGAAGCCGAACTCCCCCACCTGCCCCAGGGCGAGGCCCGCGCGCACGCCCAGGGCCAGGGGCAGGCCTGCCAGTGTGGCCCCGACCGTGACGGACAGCGCGTTCACGACGATGACCAGGGCGGTGAAGAGCAGCACCAGCGGCCAGTCGCGCGCCACCATGGCCGGTTCCATCAACATGCCCACGGCCACGAAGAACATGGCGGCGAAGAGGTCCCGCAGGGGGTGGACCAGGTGCTCCACCTTGCGGCCCCGGCCCGACTCGCAGACCAGCATGCCCGCCACGAAGGCGCCCATGGCCACGGAGAAACCCGCCCAGGCCGCTAGCTGGGCCAGGCCGAAGCAGAGGGCCGCGGCCGCCACCAGCAGGACCTCGTCCCGCGCATGGTCCGCTACCCAGCGCACGGCGCGGGGCACCACCAGGCGGCCCAGGCCGATGAGCACGGCCAGGAAGGCGGCCAGCTTGAGCAGCGTGCCCGCGATGGCCCTGGCGCTGGGCCCGCCCAGGGAGGCCGCCGCCGTGAGCGCCGCCAGGAGGAGCACGGCGTGGAGGTCCTCCACCAGCAGGACGCCCAGGATCGTCTCCTTCAGCGGGCCCCGGATGCCCCGCTCGTCGAAGAGCTTGGCCAGGATCATGGTGGAGGCGATGGCGAGGCTGGCGCCGAAGAAGGCGCTCTCCAGGGGCGGCCATCCCAGCAGCCGCGCCGCGAGGAAGCCCACCACCAGCTGGGTCCCCACCTGCAGCGTGCCCGTGAGCAGGGCCTGGGGCCCGGCCTGGAGCAGCTTCGACAGGCTGAACTCCAGGCCGATGGTGAACATCAGCAGGATGACGCCCAGCTCGCCCATGAGGCGCACGTTGCCCAGGTCCGCGACCAGCGGCACGGGCACGTGGGGACCGACGATCATGCCCGCCAGGAGGTAGCCCAGGACCGCCGGCTGCTTCAGCTTCTGGAAGAGCACCGACGTCAGGGCGGCGACGCCCAGCACCATGGCCAGGTCCAGCAGGAGGCGCGCGTGCCCCTCCATGGCCTCAGCCCTTGGCCAGCCGCGTGAGCGTCTCCAGGGCGTCCGCCGGGCCCATCACCAGCAGCTCGTCTCCGGACTGGAACCGCTCTTCGCCGGAGGGATTGAACCGCAAGCCGGAGCCGGGATGCACGAGACCCACCAGGAGCGAGCCTGTGGCGTGGCGCAGCCGGGCCTCCCGCAGGGTCTGGCCCACCAGGGGCGAACCGGTGGCGATGGCGATGCGCTCCAGCCCAAGCTCCAGCTGCTCCTGCTGCAGCACGATGTCGAAGAAGCTCATCATCTCGGGCTTGAGCAGCAGGCCGGCCATGCGGCGGCCCCCGATCTCGTAGGGGCTCACGATGTGGTCCGCCCCGGCGGCCTTCAGCTGGCGCTCGGTGCCCAGCTTGGCGCTGCGGGCCACGACGGGGAGGTCCGGGCGCATCTGCTTGACGGTGAGGGTGACCAGCACGTTGTCGGCGTCCGTGGTAAGCGCCGTGATGAGACCACGGGCCCGGCGGACGCCCGCGCGCTCCAGCACCATCTCCTCCATGGCGTTGCCGTAGAGGATCATCTCGCCGGCGAAACGCGGGCTGCGGCCCTTGGTCTCGTCCTGCTCGATGATGACGAAGGGGATGCCGGCCTTCTTCAGCTCCCAGGCGGCCTGGAATCCCATCTTCCCGAAGCCGCAGACGATGATGTGGTCCTTGAGGTCGTCCAGGCGCTTCTGCATGCGGCGCTCCATGATGTAGCCCTTGAGGTCCCCCTCCAGGAGCAGGGCGGTCAGGTTCGATACGGCGTAGGAAGCCGTGCCCAGGCCGATGATGAGGTAGAAGATCGTGAAGAGCTTGGTCTGGGCGTTCACGTCGCCCAGCTCCCGGAAGCCCACGGTGAACAGGGTGGTGACGGCCATGTAGAGGCTGTCGAGGGCGTTGATGTGCGCCAGCTGGTGGTAGCCGAGCCCCCCGCACACGATGACCGCCACCAGCAGGGCCAGGGTGTACTGCAGGCGCCTCAGGGGAACGGCCTGGCGCCCGTTCCGCTTCTCGGGGAATGGCGTCCCGGCCCTCACATCACCCTCCGAGACCGGCCTTGATGGCGAAGTTGGCGGTGCTGTGCGCCACCAGGTCCGGGCCGCAGGTGAGGCGGCAGGCGAGAATGCCGCTGCGGCCGGAGATCCGCACCACCTGGGCTTCCGCACGAACCTCGCCCCGGGCGGGCTCCAGGTAGCGGATGTGCAGATCAGAGGTAGCGAAGGGCATGGCGCCGTCGAAGGCCGTGCTGAGGGCGAGGGCGCTCACCATGTCGGCGATGGTCGCCAGCACCCCGCCGTTCACCGTGCCGCGAGTGCCGTTGATGACGGCCTTGGTGGGCGCCAGCACCATGACCGCCTGACCGGGCGTGACGGACTCGATGGTGAGCCCCCATCCGCTGATGAGCGGCCAGGGGTGGAAGCGGTCGCGCAATCGCTCCAGGAGATCCGGCGCGAGGGTCTCGGGTATGTGCGGCTTGACCATGGTCCAGGATAGCTCCATTCGCCGAGGTCACGGCAATGGAGCCGGGGCTTCACGGCCGCGTCACGGCGCCATGGGGCAATGGTTTTGGAGGAATCCCCATGACCTTTCGCGCGATCGCACCCATCGTCCTTCTCGCCTTCGGCCTGGCGTGCCAACCGCCCGGAACGGTCCCCGCGCCCGCGCCTGCCCCGGCCCCCCCGGCCCGGGAAGTGGCCTTGCCCGCCTACGCCGCGGAGCGGCCCGTATCGGGCGAGCTGAAGAGCGTGGGCTCGGATTCCATGGAACCGTTGATGGTGCTCTGGGGCGAGGATTTCAAGAAGGTCCACCCCCGGGTCGCCACGCAGTTCATCTGCAAGGGCTCCGCCACGGCCCCCAAGGCGCTCCTGGATGGCAGCGCCATCATGGGCCAGATGAGCCGCGAGATGACCGACGCGGAACTGGCAGCCTTCCAGGCCAAGTACGGCTACGCGCCCACGCGCATCCCCGTGGCGGTGGACGCCCTGGTGGTCTACGTCAATGCCAACAATCCCATCAAGCAGCTCCGCATGGAGGAGATCGACGCCATCTTCTCCACCACCCGCAGGGGCGGCGCCCGGCGCGACATCCTGCGCTGGGGCGACCTGGGCCTCGGCGGCGACTGGAAGCAGCGGGACATCCAGGCCTACGGCCGGGACGAGAACTCCGGCACCCGGGCCTTCTTCCGCGAGCACGTGATGAAGAAGGGCGACTTCAAGCCCGGCGTGAAGGCCTTCATGGACCAGTTCGCCGTGGTGGAGGCGCCGGCGGTGGACGGCGGCGGCATCAGCTACGGCCCCCTCCAGTACGCCAACCGCATGGTGAAGGGCGTGCCTGTGGCCTCCTTCGGCAGCGACACCTTCGTGGAACCCACCCTGGAGACCATCCAGAAGGCCACCTACCCCCTGACCCGCTTCCTCTACATCTACGTGAACAAGGCCCCGGGCCGGGCGCTCGATCCCACGGTGAAGGAGTTCCTCCACTTCGTCCTGTCCCGGGAGGGCCAGGCGGCGGTGGCCAGCTTCGGGGCCGTGTCCATCCCCGGGGACCTGGCGGGCATGGGCGTGGGCAAGCTCAACTGAGGCAGCCATGCCACTCCTGAGGCCACTGATGATGCCCCTGCTGATGCCGGTGATGCTCGGCGCCCTGCTCGAGGCCGGGCCGGAGCCCCTTTCCGCGCCGCCTCCCCACCGCACCGTTCTGCAGCTGCCGGCCATGCCCGCGGCGCGGGGAACCGCCGACCTGCGCCTCCAGGAGAACGGCTCGACGTACCCGGTGCCCGCGGGGCTCGAAGTGCCCCTGCGGATCGAAGGGGACCTCGCGGCGCCTCCGACCGATCCCGGCCGCACCCTGATCCACTTCAGCCTGGAGGCGCCGGTCTATGATGCGCGACGCCGCGCCCTGCTGCTGCCGGCCGGCACCCGACTGGTGGGCCTGGTCCACCTGCTGCGCGGCGAGTACCGGTTCATGGCCTTCCAGTCCCTGACCCTCCCGGATGGCCGCAGCCTGGGGGCTCCGGAGGAAGGGTTCCGCCTGGGCCCCGGAACCCAGCTCGACATCCATGACGGCGGCCGGGCCACGCTCACCGTGGCCCGGCCCCTCCGCGTCGAGGCCTTCGGGAAACCATAGAGCCTTGAGAGCCTAGAGCTTCAGCACGCCCTTGAGGGTCTCGGCCATGTCCTGGAAGACCTTCGTCTGGACACTGTGAGGATGCTCCGCCACGAAGGGTTTGCCGCTGTCGCCGCCCTCGCGGATGGCCAGGTCGATGGGCACTTCGCCCAGGAAGGGCAGCTCCATGCGGATGGCCGCCGCCTTCACGCCGCCGTGGCCGAAGATCTGGGTCTCCTTCCCGCAGCCGGGGCAGATGAAGCTGCTCATGTTCTCGATGATGCCTAGCACGGGCACCTTCACCGTGCCGAACATGCCGATGGCCTTCTTGGCGTCAAGGAAAGCCACGTCCTGGGGCGTGCTGACGATGATGGCACCGTCCACCTGGGCGTTCTGGATGAGGGTGAGCTGCACGTCGCCGGTGCCGGGCGGCAGGTCGATGAGCAGCACGTCCAGGTCGCCCCAGGCCACGTCCTTCAGGAACTGCTGGAGGGCCTTGTTGAGCATGGCGCCGCGCCAGATGACAGGCCGGTCCTCCTCGATGAGCAGGCCCATGGACATGACCTTGATGCCGAACTTCTCGAGGGGCAGGATCTGGCCGTCCGGCGTGCCCAGGGGCGAGTCCTTCAGGCCCAGCATCATGGGGATGGAGGGGCCGTAGATGTCGGAATCCAGAAGGCCCACCTTGAGGCCTTCCTGGGCCAGGGCGATGGCGAGGTTGGCCGTCACCGTGCTCTTGCCCACGCCGCCCTTGCCGGAGCCCACCACCACGCAGCGCTTGATGCCGGGGATGAGGTTCTTGAACTCCACCTGGGCCGTCTTCTCCCAGCCGATCTCGATGTCCGCCGCCGCGACGCCCGGCTGGTTGAGGATGATCTCCTCCAGCGCCTGCTTGATGACCGCCACGCGGTCCTGGTAGGCCTCCATGAGCTGGAGCAGCACCGTCACCTTGCCCTCGGTGACATCGATACCCTTCACGGCCTTGAGGTTCGTGAGCGTGGCGGTGGTCCCGGGAACCACATAGGCATTCAGGGCTTCGAACAGGGCGGCGCGGCTGATCTTCGTCATGCGTGTCTCCAGCCCGACAGTGTGCCACGAGAGAATTGTGCCGCAGCAGGTGGGATCCAAGGGGACTCGGAAGAAGGCCACGTATCGACTTCGAGGGGCCCGGCATCGGGTCCCACCCCCGAAAAGCCCCTGACCGAAATCCGGAAGCCCCCCTCTAAAGGCCCTGCTATTCTCGGATCAAAAAATAGCCCAGGGTCAGAATTGTCGCCGGCATTCCTTTGGGACCTTCTACATCCCTCACCCCAGTCACACGTGCAAGCATCCTTCCATTCGCGAGGCAGATGATGTTTTCGCTCGACAACCACAAGGCCATTTTTCTCTTCCTGATCCTTGGGCTGTCTGCGGCCTGTGGTGGCGGGGGAGGAGGCGGGACGGCCTCTCCAGCGCCTTCCACCACCTCTGGACCACCAGTGAATGTGCGCGCCTCGGCGGACCCCGCCGGATCGGTCCTCGTCACCTGGGAAGCCCCCGTCAGCGGAGCCGATGGGTATGACGTTCAGGCACGGGTGGCTCCCGCTGACTTCCGCACGGTGAATCCGACCACCATTGCCGCCACCGGCAAATTCCTGTCTTTCCCGGCGACCCTCGATGCCCTGAACGTCCCGGAGCTTTCAACGATCGAGTTCCGAGTCCTGGGCTATAAAGGCACCCTGCCTCCAGGCATCAGCACAGTCGCCTCGACCAGTGCGCCCCTGCTCCGGCCCGAGCTGGTCCTGGCGACCTCCGAGGATGGGGTGGAACGGCTCACGCTGACCAACCACAGCAAGGTCGCCGATCATCTCCACGTGGAACGCCTGCACTCGTTCGACCTCAACCTGCTGATCTGGAATACCACGTCGATGGGCGATTTTCCTGTCGGAACGACATCCATCGTAGATGACGCACCTCCAGAGGGATCGGTCGTGTATTACACCGCCACCTACAGCAAGGGCAGTGCGAGTGCCAACAACGCCTCGAACAAGTGCTCCGCCGCCTACCGTCCGCCCAGTGGCTTAGCGGCGTCCGTGGCGGACCAGTCCATCTCTCTTTCCTGGACCAACCATAGCGCCGCCGCCACGAAGATCGTGGTCCTGCGCAGTGCCGGTCTGAATGCATCAGGTGCCGGCCTCGAAGTGGCGACCCTCTCCCCATCGACCCAGGCCTGGACTGACACCGTACCCGCACCGGGCTATTACACCTATTCCCTGGAGGCCCGGACGAGCCTGTGGGCAAGCGCCATGGCCATCCCGGTCATGGCTGGCACGCTGCCTCCCCCCAACGGATTGTCCCTGATCTCGAGCATCCAGCAAATGCCCGTGGCCCGCCAAGCCCTGAGGGGAGACTCGGGGGCATGGTATTTCGCCCAGGAGATGTATGACGGACACCCCTCGATCTACCTGCCCGTGACCAACGCCTGGAACACCGCCACGCCCAGCGGCGCTGACCAGCTGATCGCCCCCTATCTGGCGCTCGATGCCAAGGAGCATCCCCACACAATCTTCCGCACAGGCGCACCAGGAACCAATCCACAGAGCCTCCTCCGCGGGTGGCATGACGGCAACGCCTGGCAGACAGAAGCCATCGCCCAGCGGGACATCAATGCTTCTTTCACCCCGGGCGTAACCTGGAGGCTGGACAGCGCCGGAATTCCACGCCTCATCTGGGCCGTGGGTGACTACACCCAACCACAGGCCCTGGAGTTTGCTTTCCGGGGGACTGACGGCACCTGGTCCATCGAGCCCGTGAACCTGCCCCAGACTGCACAGAGCTTCAGTGGAAGATCCTTTCAGCTCTTCCTCGATGCGACCGACACGCCCCACCTCCTGGTCGATGACATCTTCACCGTCTATCACGGGGTCCGAACAGGAGCGGGGACCTGGGCCTGGGACAACCTCGGAGACCTTGGGCAGGGTCGGTTTTTCAAGCTGCCCAATGATGCAGGTTTTGGGGACGGTCCGGGTGATTTCACCCTCTTCCTGCTGAGGGTCGCCGCGGGAACCTTTGACGACGAACTCGTCCTCCTGAGCAGAATCTCCGGGACATGGCAGAACGTGGATCCGGTATTCCACCCAGCCTACGACTCGCTTTCCTTCACTTGGGCGAAGAGCCCGGCGGGGGATCGCCTGGCCTTTTTCAATGGCAGCAATGAAGGCACCAGGGTCGTGCTCGGAACCAAGGGGAATTGGACGGCGCACCTCCTGGATGCCAACCCTGGTTCCAACGCCTTTCCGGCCTTTGATCCCTACGGCCACTTCCATCTGCTCTGCCAGGTCAGCCAGGCCGCAATCGGAATGCAGGTGGTTTCTCTGAATGTCCTGTATGACGAACAGGTCGGAACCCCGCTGGCTCCACTTCAGCCCCCTCCCACCGTCAGCCTCCAGGGCCTTGGGAAGTAGGTACTCCTAACCATCGAATGGAAATCGGCATCAGGCCTCGGGCGGCAGCTTCCGAGTCACGGCCCCCACGCCGCTGGCCAGGAGGGAGTGCTCGTAGATCCGCAATTGGCTTCGCAGCGGAGGATCCTGCTCGTCGAGGCCCCTGCGGAGCACGTCGCCGTCGGGGCCCAGTACCCGCCCCTTGAGCGTGTCATGGAGCTGCAGGTCCAGCATCTCCACCACCTGGGCGGCCAGCTGGGGGTCCACCAGGGGGAAGGCCAGCTCCACGCGGCGATCCAGGTTGCGGGGCATGAGGTCGGCGCTGGCGAGGAGGGTCTCGGGCTGTCCGTCGTTGGCGAAGTGGTAGACCCGGGCGTGCTCCAGGAAGCGGTCGAGGATGGACAGGGCGCGGATGTTCTCCGACAGGCCCGGCACGCCGGGCCGCAGGCAGCAGGTGCCCCGGACGATAAGGTCGACCTTCACACCTTCGCGGCTGGCCTCGTAGAGCAGCTGGATGAGCTGCGGGTCCACGAGGGCGTTCATCTTGAGCACCATCCGTGCCAGGCGCCCCTTCCGCGCATGGCCGATCTCCCGCTGGATGCGCTCCTTGAGGGCCTTCTTCAGGTGCTGGGGCGCCAGGAGGATCTGGTTGAACTTCGGAGGGCGGGTGTAGCCCGTGAGCATGTTGAAGAGGTTGGAGAGATCCTCGCCGAACTCCGGCCGGGCGGTGAAGAGGCCCAGGTCCGAGTAGAGGCGGCTGGTCCGCTCGTTGTAGTTGCCCGTGCCCAGGTGGCAGTAGCGCTGGATCCCGGCGGCTTCCTGGCGCACCACGAGACAGGCCTTGCAGTGGATCTTGTGGTTGGGCAGGCCGTAGACCACGTGGACGCCGGTCTTCTCCAGGCGCCGGGCCCAGGCGATGTTGGCCGCCTCGTCGAAGCGGGCCCGAAGCTCCACGATGGCGGCCACCTGCTTGCCCCGCTCCGCGGCGCGCTCCAGGGCCGCGGCCACGGGGCTGTTGGCCGTCACCCGGTAGAGGGTCATCTTGATGGCGAGGACCTTGGGATCCTCGGCGGCCTCGCGCACGAAGCGCACCACGCTGTCGTCGAAGCTCTGGTAGGGGTGGTGGAGGAGGATGTCGTTCTTGGCGATGGCGTCGAAGACGCTGCCCGCCTGATCCAGCTGGGGCACCGGCAGGGGCGGCAGGGGCGAGTCCTTGAGGTGGGGCAGGTCGAGCTGGATGTAGAGCTGCATGAGGTCCGAGAAGGCCGTGAGGCCCGAGCTGGGATAGAGGTCCTCGGGGCTCAGCTCCATCTCCTCGATGAGGAGGTCGAGCACCTTGGAGGACAGGCCATGCTCGTACTGGAGGCGCACGACGGCGCCGCGGCGGCGGTCCCGCAGGCTCTCCTCCACGGTCTTGAGCAGATCCTCGGAGGGATCCTCCTCCACCGGCTGGTCCGAGTCGCGGGTGACGCGGATGGCGTGGCAGCACTTCACCGCATAGCCCAGGAAGAGGCGGGCCAGGTGATGGCGGACCACGTCCTCGAGCATGACGAAGGCGTGGGTGTCCGCCGCCGAGGGCACACGGAGGAAGCGGGAGGCGAGGCCCGTGGGCACGTGGATGAAGGACAGCTCCGAGGCCGGCAGATCCCCATCCAGCAGATCCTCGTCCGGCACCAGCTCCACCACCAGCACCAGGGCCCGGTTGCCCAGGCGGGGGAAGGGGTGGCCCGTGTCCACGGCCAGAGGCGTGATGAGCGGCAGGATGCTGCGCTCGAAGTAGTCGAGGACAAAGGCCTCCTGCACCCCATCCAGGTCCTTCGGGTCGAGGATGCGGATGCCCGCGGCCTCCAGCTGGGGCTCGAGGATGGCGTGGAAGAGCTCGTGCTGCCGGGCGGAGTAGGCGTGGATCCGCCCCGCCACCCGCTCCAGCAGCTGGCGGGGCGTGAGACCATCCGGACCGGGCTGGGTGATCCCCGCGTCGATCTGCCGCCAGATGCCCGCCACCCGCACCATGAAGAACTCGTCCCAGTTGTTCGATACGATGCCGAGGAACTTCACCCGCTCCAGCAGCGGCACCGAGGGGTCCTCCGCCTCCTCCATGACTCGGGCGTTGAAGTCCAGCCAGCTCAGCTCGCGGTTGAGCAGCTCCTCGGGGCGGGGAATGGGGTGGAACATGGAAGCAGGATAATCCCGGCCTGTGACGGCCGTGTGCCGGGCCGCGGAGAATATCCCCTTTGTTTTCGGGGCTTTTTCAGGCAGAATCGGTGGTTCGGCCCTCCATGGGGAGGCGCCGACCGGTCCGCCCGGACCCATCCCAACGAGAGGGCGGCAGCCAGCCGCCAGGTAGGAGGAAGACATGTCCCAGGAAGTCCTGATCGTCCCCAAGCGTGAGACCTTCGGCAAGGCCGCCATCCGCGATCTCAAGAAGAACGGCATGATCCCCGCTGTGGTCTATGGCCTGAACGAGGCGCCCATCGCCATCGCCATCAGCCCCAAGGCCGTGGCCCGCGTGCTGGCCAGCGACGCCGGCATGAACTCCGTGATGTTCCTCCAGCGCGAGGGCACGGACATCAAGCGCCACGTCATCATCAAGGACCTGCAGCGCGACCCCGTCACCGGCCGCCTCCGCCATGTCGACTTCATGCGCGTGGACATGACCCACAAGGTGCGCGTGAAGGTGCCCGTGCGCCTCATCGGCACCGCCATCGGCGTGAAGAGCATGGGCGGCATCCTCGACTTCGCCCACCGCGAGATCGAGCTCGAGTGCCTGCCCAGCATCATCCCCGCCCACATCGACGTGGACGTGACCAACCTGGCCGTGGGTGACAGCATCCGCTTCGAGCAGATCGCCCTCATGCCCAACGTGGCCTTCGTGGGCGACGCCCACCAGACGGTCTGCTCCGTCCGCGGCAAGGCCGCCGAGGAGGAGGAAGCCGCCGCGCCGGCCGCCGCCGAGCCCGAAGTGGCCAAGAAGGGCAAGAAGGAAGAGAAGAAGTAGCTTTCAGTTTTCAGCTGTCAGCTGTCAGAAAAACGGGCGCCTGGTGGCGCCCGTTTTTTGGGGATTGACAAAAGTAAGTACTTACTTACATTCAGGACATGGAACGGACTGCCCTCGAACTCACCCCGAAGCGTGCCGAAATTACGGATGCGGCGCTCCGAATCATCGAGGGCCGGGGCATCGCGGCCCTGACCACCAGCGCCCTGGCGGCCGAGCTGGGCGTGAGCAGCGGCGCCCCCTTCCGCCACTTCGCGAACCGGGAGGCCATCCTCGAGGCCGTGGTCCTGCGGGTGGAGGAACTGATCCTCGGCACCTTCCCCCCGGAGACGGACCCGCCCCTGGAGCGCCTCCTGGCCCTGCTTCGGGCCCGGGCTAGGGTGGTGGGCGGCCATCGGGGCATCGGCCGGCTGATGTTCTCCGAGCAGTTCGCCCTGGCCCTGCCGGCCGCCGCCGCCGAGCGCCTCCGCTCCGTGGTCGTGCGGACCAGGGCCTTCCTTCAGGCCGCCCTCGAGGAGGGGCAGCGGGAAGGTGTCATTCGCGGCGATCTCACGGCGGGGGCCCTGCTGGCCGTGGTCTTCGGAATGCTCATGCAACTCGTGCACGCCCAGGCCGCCGGCCAGGGCCGAGCCCAGGACACCGATGAAACCTGCGCCACCCTTCTGGCGTTACTGCAACCCCCGCCAGCCCCCTGAGCCGGCGGCTTCCCGGAGCTCCCCATGCGAAAGCTTCCCATCCTGCTCACGGCCCTCCTGGCCGGCCTCGGCGCCCTGCCCCTGAGCGCCCATTGCGATGCCCTGGACGGCCCCGTGATCGTCACCGCCCGGAAGGCCCTGGCGAAGGGCGACGTCGACCCCGTGCTCGCATGGGTGAAGGCCGAGGACGAAGCGCAGATCCGCGCAGCCTTCGCCCGCACCCTCAAGGTCGGCGCGCTGGGCCCCGAGGCGAAGGAGCTGGCCGAGACCTACTTCTTCGAGACCCTGGTGCGCGTTCACCGCGCGGGCGAGGGCGCACCCTACACGGGGCTCAAGCCTGCGGGCCTGGACCTGGGCCCCGCCATCCCGGCGGCGGACAAGGCCCTGGCCTCCGGCGACATGAAGCCCGTGTTCGAGCTCATGCACAGCGTCCTCAAGCCCGGCCTCGAAGCCCGCTTCAAGGAGGCCCGCGCCACCCGCAGCGAGGCGCCGACGAATCCCGCCTCCGGTCGGAAGGCCGTGGCCGCCTATGTGGACTTCCTCCACTACGTGGACGGCGTCTATCAGGCCGCCGCTGGTGGCAGTGCCCACGCCGAGGGCGCCGAAGTGGAAGCCCACACCGCCCCCGCCAAGCCCGAGCCCCACCACCAGCATTGAAGGCTCTTCACTCCACCGGCGGGCGCCCGAAGGCGCCCGCGGCCTTTTCCGAAAGCTGACAGCCGGCAGCTGATAGCTTCAACCCATGTGGACCCTCGTTCCCCTCGGAAACCCCGGCCCGGAGTACCAGGACACCCGGCACAACCTCGGCCGCCTCATGCTCCAGCGCTGGATGGCGGACCGGGAGCTGGCGCCATCCCCGGCCAAGCGGTTCCCCTCGGGCACGCTCTATCCGCTGACGGAGGGCCTCCAGGCCCTGGTGCCCGCCACCTACATGAACCTCTCCGGGGAGGCTTGCCTCCAGGCCGGGGCCGCGGGGATCTACCCCCGCAAGCTGGTGCTCCTCTACGACGACAAGGACCTGCCCCTGGGCACGGGCCGCTTCCGGCTCGACGGCTCCAGCGGCGGCCACAACGGCCTCCGCTCCGTGTTCGAGTGCCTGGGAACCACGGACATCGCCCGCCTCCGCCTGGGCATCGGCCCCTTCCAGCGCCCCCTGGTGGACTACGTGCTGCAGCGTTGGACCGACCCCGAATGGGAGGTCATCGACCGGCTGGACGCCCCCTTTGCCCGGTTTCTGGATCTGCTCGCGCAGACGGAGGATCTGGGTGGCCTGGCGAACCTGGTGAATCCGACGGCGTTCTGGACCCCGGTCGAGGGCTGAGCCGCACGACTTTTCATTGAATTTCCTGACCTTCCACGCGAAACTATCCGTTCGCGCCTCCGCTGGAGGCGTATCCATCGAACGCACGGTCCCCCGGACCGTGCTCCTCACCGGCGCTGCCGGCGAGAGATGGGACCTCTCTTGCTCCCCGGAACCCAGAGGGGGGCTTCACATCCACAAGGAGGACAGATGCGTCATTACGAGACCATCTTCATCGCCTCCCCCACGCTGACGGACGAGCAGAGCGATGAGCTCGTCAAGCAGTTCGAGGGGATCATTGCCGAGCAGGGTGGCGAGCTGCTCAAGACCGACAAGTGGGGCCGCAAGAAGCTGGCCTACGAAGTCCAGAAGTTCAGCGAGGGCTACTACACGCTGTTCGAGATGAACGCGGGCCCCGACCTCATCGCCGAGCTGGAGCGCCGCTTCCGCAACCACGATTCGGTCATCAAGTACCTGAGCGTCCGCATGGACGAAGCCGAGAAGGCCGCAGGCCGCGCCAAGCAGCGCATCGAGCGCGAGGCCAAGCGCAAGGCCCAGGCCGGCATCAAGGAACGTTCCGCTGAAGAGGTGATGGGATGAAGCGCCGCAGCGACGCCAAGAAGGGCAAGCCCAAGAAGAAGAAGGCCTTTGGGGGCCGACGCGCCAAGTTCTGCAAGTTCTGCGTCGAGAAGAGCACCCTCATCGACTACAAGGACGTGAAGACCCTCCAGGCCTTCACCCCCGAGCGCGGCAAGGTGCTGCCCCGCCGCACCAGCGGCGTGTGCGCCGTCCACCAGCGCGCCCTCGTCGAAGCCATCAAGCGCGCTCGCAACATCGCGCTGCTGCCATTCGCCACGGACTAGTCCTGGCGCTGGCTGACTTTCAACGAAGAGGGGGCCATTCGGCCCCCTCTTCGTTTCCGCACGAAAGCCTTCCTCGACAGGGCTCCC
The DNA here is from genome assembly GCF_022808885.1 of Geothrix alkalitolerans. Classification (NCBI taxonomy): domain Bacteria; kingdom Pseudomonadati; phylum Acidobacteriota; class Holophagae; order Holophagales; family Holophagaceae; genus Geothrix; species Geothrix alkalitolerans. The sequence goes on from NZ_JAKZLE010000007.1 coordinate 90,800, forward strand.
CCGGAGCCCTGTCGCCCCTTCGGGGCCGGTCAGCTTCTGCCGTCCACCAGCGCGCCTCCATCTGACGGGCACGCCCCCGGCGTGCCCTCCCGCTCGCTCCACTCGCGGAGATGGAGCCTCCGTCGAAGCCAGCAAGCGCGCACTCGGGTCGGCGGGGCCCCGCTCCGAAGGCTCCCTTGGAGCCTACTCCGCGACCCGCGTCGTCCCTCGCATCGCGCTGCTGCCATTCGCCACGGACTAGTCCTGGCGCTGGCTGACTTTCAACGAAGAGGGGGCCATTCGGCCCCCTCTTCGTTTCCGCACGAAAGCCTCCCTCGACAGGGCTCCCCCGGAGCCCTGTCGCCCCTTCGGGGCCGGTCGTCTTCTGCCGTCCACCAGCGCGCCTCCATCTGACGGGCACGCCCCCGGCGTGCCCTCCCGCTCGCTCCACTCGCGGAGATAGAGCCTCCGTCGAAGCCATCAAGCGCGCACTCGGGTCGGCGGGGCCCCCCTCCGAAGGCTCCCTTGGAGCCTACTCCGCGACCCGCATCGTCCCACGCATCGCGCTGCCGCCGTTCGCCGGGGACCGGGGGCTGGTCCTGATCGTAGCTGTCGACAAAGCGGGGGTGGGTGCCTCCGCTTCGTCGCATCCGGCTTCCATGCCAGCGGCGGCGCGGATGTCAGCCGCCTGGCCAGTTCAAGGGGGGTCTGGCACCCCCGGCTGGGGCACGAACACTCGTCTATCCTTGTCGATGATCAGATAGGAAATGGGCTTACCGAACAGTCCCATGGGCGAGCCGTAGAAGGCGCGGTGCCTGGAGGCATCTTCGGGGCTGGGCGCCGACCAGAGCGACGGCATCCCGGGCATCCGCTGGCCCAGGAGATTCCGGATGGATTCACTTATCAGCGCGTGCGAGGCATGGTCCTGCCAGCCTGGATCGATGCCCTGGAGCCTGCCAGCCAGGTCCGGGCTGGAAAGGACGATCACGGGGACGGTCCATTCGGAAATGCCGCATTCCCCGGGCAGATTCCCGTGGGGGGCCTTGGCCTGGAAATTCTGCCCGTGGTCGCTGGTGTAGAACACCAGGGTGCCCTCCGGAAGCCGCCCGGCCAGGCCCTGGAGGAACGCCAGCGAGGCCCGGGAGATCGAGATGGAATAGGGGTTCGGGGCCCCGGCCAACTCAGGCGGAAGGCTATGCGCATAGGGGAAGTGGGTCCCGACCTTGTTGATGAGGGTGAACGTCCGATCCGCCTTCCCCAGCTGGCCGAACAGCGCGGGAACGGCCTTGAGATCCCGTTCCGGTCGCGCACCCAAGGCCCCGGACGGCAGGACTTCGTCGATGAAGGACTTCTCGAGGTCATCGAAGTAGTCCTGGATGGCCAAGTCGTCCAACACGCCCTGGCAATCGATGTAGGCGGTCCGGAACCCGGCCCCCTTCGCCACCTGGAACAGGCTGGGGAAGTGGCGAAGGGATGTTCCCGGATCTTTCGGATCAGCGCCCCGCCTGAGCATCAGGTTCGACGCGGCGCTGGAATTGGCGAAGCTGTACCCCAGACCGAGATTGCGGAGGTCCGGCAGGTGGGCCCGATCGACCAGGTCGCGGAACGCGCCCCCTTCCACCGATTCGTCGATGACGAGAACGACGTGCCGCACCGCAGGATCAAGGGGAACGTGCTGGAACGCCGCCGCGGCTTTCCCGTCCTGTACCCATCGGCGGGCCGCGGCATCCACGGCCAGCGTCCCGGCGTGCAGGCCCGCCTGGAACTGCATGGGAAACCCATTCAAAGCCGTGTCTCCACCGATGGCCAGGATCGCCAGGTACATGACGATCGCGGCCAGGCTGGCGCTGACCATGGGGACGCTGGTCCTGGCCCGCGCGGCGACTCGGACCCAGACAAGCAGGACCAGCACCCCCAGGATCTGCAGCACCACGACGAGGATGGGTGCCGTGAAATGGGACAGCGCATCGCCCGTGCTCCCGACCGATTCCAGGAGGGTCTTCCCATCGACCAGGGTCAGGGGCCGCCCCCTGATCCTGAAGAAGGAGGTGCCGACCAGGAAATTGAGAGAGAAGAAAAGCCCCCCCAGGATCGCCCACCGGCGACGGGCGAACCCGCAGCCCACCAGCGCCAAGACCGCGGCCAGGATTTCCACCAGGTAGATCAACCGTTTCAGCGGGTGCCCCAAGGTGGCCATCCGGTGGGGGATCTGGGGATTCATCCACAGCGACAGCACCACCAGCAGCGCGCACGCGACCAGCACCTGCGCTCGTCGGCTCAACATGAGAGGTCTGGGCAGGTTCGATTCCGTGACCACGGGTGGCTCCGGATGAGCTCACTGTGAACACCTGGCACCCTGAGGACAAGTGTTGCGAATGGAGAAAATCAGGAAGCCTACATTGATCTGCCTTTCGGACTTTAGTCGGAGAATTCGCAAGGGCACTCTGGGAGGGTCGGACGAGTCGGACTGGGGCTCAGGACAGACTGGGTGGTTCCATCCCAAGGGTTCCGGACGAAGCCAGGCGTCGGCAGGCAATCAACGAAAGGGGCCACATCCGCGGCCCGCATCGTCCCTCGCATCGCGCTTCCGCCGTTCACGAGGATGAGGTTCGTTCTTGAACCTGCGAAAAGCGGGGGCCTGGGCCCCCGCTTTTTCGCATGGCACAAGACCATCACTCAATCCGTCACCGCGAACACCACGCGGTCGTTGCGCAGGCGCTCGGGGTCCAGGATGCGGATGGTGGCGTTCTTCCGGTCGTCGGCGAGGATCACGGTGTAGTCCTTGTCCTTCTGGAGGGAGCCGGGCACCACGTTCACCTTGCTGATCTTGGCGAGACCCACGTCCGAGGCCTGGATCTGGACCTGGGGATTCGGATCGTCCAAGGGGAGATCCTTCACGAAGCGGGAGGCCACGGCCTTGGGGCCCATGCGGTCCTTGGCGAAGACCGGCACCACGATGACGCCTTCGTTCTCCAGCTGTTTGCGCTGGCCGACCAGGTAGTGCATCGAGTTGAGCTTGGCCTTCTGAGCCTGGCTGAGGGTGGTCAGTTCGCTGACCTGGGCCGTCAGGGTGGTCTTCTCGGAATGGAGGGCGTCCACCTCCTCCTGCACCTTGGAGCGCTCGGTCTTCAGGTCCTGCACCTGGGTGGAGAGGTCATCGCGATCCTTCTGCAAGGCCGCCCGCTGGTTGTGCAGATACTCGGTGGGGCCGATCTCGGCCTTGCCCTGAGTGACGGCCGTGATGTAGGCGCCGCCGGCGTACTGCTGGTAGACCTGCCAGCCGGGCTGGAGCTCTTCCAGGATGTTCGCCCGGGCGGCGAGGGTCTTGGCCTTCTCCTCCGAGAGGCCCTTGCCCTTCAGGAAGCGCACGGCCATGGCGAAGTGGTTGTCCTTCTCGGTGGCGATCTGGGGCTTGGGCAGCTGGGACTGGAGCCTGGCCACCTTGGTGTTGAGCTCGCGGATCTGCTTGTCGCGGTCGAGGATCTCCTGCAGGAGGGCCGCGGTGCCGTTGTTCTTCTCGGCCTTGATGCGCGCTTCCAGAAGGGCGCGCTGGTCCTCCGTCAGCTGGATGCCCGCGGCGTTGGGCTGAAGCCCCGCCTTGGCCATGGCATCGGCCTGAGCCTTGGTGACGCCCTGGGCCTGGCCTTCAGCCTGCTGGGCCTCCGCCACCTTGCTGGCGAAATCCTTGGATTCCGCGGACTCGGACTGCGACTTCTGATTGCACCCGACCGCGAGAGCGAGCGGGAGGACCGCGAGGGCGGCCCCGAGGGCGAAGGGTTTCAGAAATGTCATGCACACCTCCTCAGGGAACGGGGAAACGCTGGACCTGAAGGGTGGTGCCACCTCCTAATTCACGCAAGTCAATGTATATACACCATTTGTTCTACCACCAGCCCATCCCTGCGGAGGTGCGCCTCACTTAAAGGCCGTGATCTCTTCACTCAAGGAGGGGTTCATCGAAGCCTTGGTCGCGAAGATTTTGGTGTCGGCCACAAAAAAAGTGGAGGCCGGAGCCCCCGCTTCTCCTTCAGGCCCGGAGGCCCTATTCCATCTCGTTGGCCAGGACGGGAACCTCGCCCACAGGCAGCGCCGCTTCCGCCTTGCCGCCCAGGGTGGCGTGGAACTTGTCCCAGTCCAGCTCCTTCTCCCAGCTGGCCATCACGACGGCGGCGATGCAGTTGCCGATGTGGTTGGTGATGGCGCGGGCCTCGGACATGAACTTGTCGATGCCGAGGATGAGGGCCATGCCCGCCACGGGGATGGTGGGCACCACGGCCAGGGTGGCGGCCAGGGTGATGAAGCCCGAGCCCGTGACGCCGGCGGCGCCCTTGCTGGTGATCATGGCCACCACGAGGATGCCCAGCTGCTGGCCCAGGGTCAGCTCGATTCCGAGCGCCTGCGCGATGAAGAGCGAGGCCAGGGTCATGTAGATGTTCGTGCCGTCCAGGTTGAACGAGTAGCCCGTGGGGATCACCAGGCCGACGATGGATTTCGACAGGCCCAGCTTCTCCATCTTGTCCATCAGGGGGATGAGGGCGGACTCGGAGGAGCTGGTGGCCATCACGAGCAGCAGCTCGCTCTTGATGTAGCTCACCACCTTGAAGATGTTGAAGCCCGCCAGGCGCGCGATGAGGCCGAGCACCACGAAGATGAAGACCGCACAGGTGGCGTAGAAGAGGAAGATGAGCTGAGCCATGGGAATCAGCGACTTGAGGCCGAACTTCCCGATGGTGTAGGCGATGGCGGCACCGGCGCCCAGGGGGGCGAGGTAGAGGATCTGCTTCATGACCCCGAAGAACATCTTGCTGAGGTTGTCCAGCATGGCGATGACGGGATCCTTGACCTTGTCGGGCAGGGCCGCGAGGGAGAAGCCCATCAGCACGGAGATCAGCAGCACCTGGAGGATGTCGCCCTCCGTGAAGGCGCTGAACAGCGTCTTCGGGATCATCTTCAGGAGGTGGTCGGTGATCGTCAGGTGCTGGGCCTGGGTGACGTAGTTGGCCACGAGCTTGGGATCAAGCTTCGAGGGGTCGGCATGGAAGCCGCGGCCGGGCCCGAACACGTTGGCCATGACCAGGCCGATCACCAGGGCCAGCGTGCTGACGATCTCGAAGTAGAGGATGGCCTTCCCGCCCACGCGGCCGGCCTTCTTGATGCTGCCGGAGCCGGCGATGCCCAGCACCACGCTGCACATGATCACCGGCGGGATCAGCATCTTGATCAGGTTGATGAAGCCGTCGGCCGCCGGCTGCATCTTCACCGCGATGGCGGGATAGAAGTGCCCCAGGAGCGCGCCGAGGACGATCATGACGGCGACCCAGTTGTACAGTTTTGATGCGGCACGCTTGAACATGCGGATGGTCCTTTCAGAAGATCCAGACATGGGGAACGGGCGGCCCCGAGGGGGCCGGAAGGAAACGTGGTGGGAAAGATGCCGGAGGTCTGGGCGGAAACCCGGGAGGGGTCCCGGGTGCCGAACAGCTGCACTGCTCACACGACCTGCGGGTAGGTTTCCTGATTCTCGGTCAGCCTTCCCAGAACGCGCCGTTCTGGAAGTTGATTCCCCGATTTGGAACTTTTGAAAGCGGATTCATCGAGGGGCCAACAACGCAACCCGCAATGTCCGGCGCGCCGAAGCGAGGTCCGGGGGGAGGTTCCCCTCCGCGAGCCCAGAGGGCGGGTGGGCGCCACGCCCCGCGTGGCGTCAGGTGGAGACGCGCAGCGCGCCCTTAGATCCCTGCCACGCTTGCGCGGCGGGGGGAACGCCCGGGGGCCTCAGAGGAATGTCTGGACTTCGCGCAAGTACCCCTTCTGGAACTGGAACCGGTGGACCGGCCGCCCCCCGGTGCCGTAGCCGGGTTCCATCCGGAGCACCTTCAGCGCGCTGAGGAACTCGAAGTACTTCCGCACGGAGACCCTGGAGATGCCCACCTGGTGGCCGATCTCCTCGGCGGTGAACCAGGGGGACGGTCCCTGCCAGGCCGCGACCGCCTTCACCACCTTCTCCAGGGTGTTCCGGTCCAGGCCCTTGGGGAGTCCTTCCGCCTTCCGGCCTTCCGTGGCCCGCCCGGCCAGGCGCTTGTCGAGCTCGGTCTGGTCGAGGACCTGCCCGCCCCGGATCAGGCGGCGGGTCTCGCCGTAGCGATCCAGGGCCTGCTTGAGCCGCTCGAACTCGAAGGGCTTGATGAGGTAGTCCACCGCGCCCAGCTTCAGGGCCCGATCGATGGTTGCCGCGTCCCTCGCGGCCGTCACGAAGATGACGTCCACATCCAGGGCCTGGCGACGGATCTCCCTCATGAGCTCGATGCCGCTCTGCCCGGGCATGAAGATGTCCATGAGCAGCAGGTCCACGGTGTGGCGCCGGAGCAGGTCCAGGGCCTCGGCGGCGTTGCCGGCGGAGGCCACGGCCTCGAACCCCGGCACGCGGCTCAGGTACATCCGGTTGAGCTCGGCCACCATGGGGTCGTCTTCGACCAGCAGCACCCGGATCATGGTTCCTCCCGGAGGAACAGGGTAAACGTGGCCGTGAAGAGGGCGCCGCCTTCTTCGCGGTTCTGCGCCACCAGGCGCCCGCCCCGGGCCTCGATGGCCCGGGCGGCCTGCCAGAGGCCGAAGCCGCGGTTCTCCCCCTTGGTGGAGAACCCCAGGTTGAAGGCCTCGGCCAGGATGTCCTCGGGCATCCCCGGACCGCTGTCCGCGACGGACAGGTGTAGCAGGGTGCCCTCGGGCCGGAGGGACACCTGGATCTCGCGGCGCGCGCCGTCGCCGATGGCCTCGACCGCGTTCTCCAGCAGGTTGCCGAGCACGGTGACGAGGTCGTGGGAGGCCGCGTCATCGGGGCAGGGAGGCAGCGAGGCGTCCTGGTCCAGCTCCATGTGGATGTTCTGCTCCCGCGCCGAGGCGAACCGGGCCAGCAGGAAGCCCGCGATGACGGGATCCTTGATCCGCTGGACCACGAAGCCCACCTCGTCGTCCAGCCGGCCCACCACCCCGGCGATGAAGGATTTGAGGCGCTCGTACTCCTCCAGCCGGACCAGCCCCAGGATCACGTGGAGCTTGTTCATGAACTCATGGGCCTGGGCCCGCAGGGCATTGGCGTACAGGCGGACCCCCGTCAGCTGCTCCGCCAGCCGGTTCATCTCCGTGATGTCGCGGAAGGTGGCCAGCGCCCCGGTGATGCGGCCGCCCACCAGCACGGGGACGCGGTTGGTGAGGATCTTCAGGCCCAGGATGTCGCCCTCCTGGTCGTACTCCGCCTGGCCGGTCTCCATCACCGTGCCCAGCCTGGAGCTGGGGAGGACCTCCTCCACCGGGTGGCCCACCAGCTCGCCATGGCTTCCCGCCAGCGCGAACAGGCGCAGGGCCTCCTCGTTGACGATGGTGACCACCAGGTCCCGGTTCACGCCGATGATGCCCTCCCGCACCGAGTGCAGCATGGCGTTGCGCTGCTGGAGCATGGTGGCGATTTCCTGCGGTTCCATGCCCAGCAGGATCTTCTTGATGCGGCCACCCAGGTACATGGCCCCCAGGATTCCCGCGGCAAACCCGATGACGCCCCCGATGACGATGCGCTTGCGCACGCTCACGATCGTGCGGTCCACCCCGGACTGGAGGATGCCCACCGCCACCGCCCCCACCTGCCGGTCCCCCTTCCACACGGGCGTGAAGGCGCGAAGCGAGAGGCCGAGGGTGCCCTTGGCGATGGAAAGGTAGGACCGCCCCCGGTACACCTCCGCATCGTCGCCGCCGGCGAAGCGGGCACCGATGAGGGACGCGTTGGGGTGCGAGAGCCGAATCCCGTTCATGTCCATGACCACGACGTAGTCCACGCCGGATTCGGTGCGCATGCGCTCTGCAAGGTCCTGGACGTCCGCCTGGGGGCGGCCTCCCGCCAGGGCGTCCCGTACCACCTCCGCCTCGGCGGTGATCCGAGAGAGCAGGACCACCTTCTGCCCCAGGGTGTCCCGGGTCTGGCGAGCCATGCGCCAGTCCACCATGGCCCCCGTGACAGTCAGGGCCAGGGCCAGGATCAGCGAGACCAGGATGGTGATCCGGGTCCGGAGCTGGAGGAACGGGCGCATCCGCGGCATGGTAGGGACCATCCTAGGGCGGAAGGACGAGGAAAGGCGAGGCCCGCGGGGGCTCGTCCGTTCTGGGGTAACCTAGGGGCATGACCGACGACAAGTCCGTTCCACGGCTCCCCATGCCCCTCCGCCGCCAGAAGGCCGTCCAGGCCGCGTGGAAGCCGCTGCTGTTCCAGTGGCTGGTGCCGGGTGCGGGCTACTGGATGATCGGCGAAAAGGGCCGGGCCAAGGCGTTCTTCGGCGTCTGGGTACTCTTCTGCCTCCTGGGCGCCCTGCAGATGCAGCACGGCGCGGTCGCCGGCGTGAAGGGCGGCGTCTTCGTGCCCCAGGCCGGAGCCTGGCTGCCCACCCTGGGGGCCTTCGCCACCGCGGGCATCGGACCCGCGTACGGCTTCTTCGCCTGGGCCTTCGGCGGCGCGGGCACCGAGCCTGTGCGCACGCTCACCCAGGAGTACGGAGCCACCTACGTGATGGTCGCCGGCCTCCTCAACTGGCTCTGCTGCTTCGACCTCTGGGACCGCATTACGGGTCGCTGGGTCTTCCGGCTGCCTAAGGACGAGCAGGAAAAGATCGCCAAGGGCGAGTAGCCAGCACGCCCTCCGGGCGGCCGCTGGGCGCGCCTTCGAGCGCGCACGCGGCCCTGGCTGCCCGCGATCGGACGCGCCACTGGCGCGTCCTCCCACTCACGGGGCCTTCGGCCCCGTTCGCGGAGCGGGGCCCCCGGTCGCCGGCCTCCTCAACTGGCTCTGCTGCTTCGACCTCTGGGACCGCATTACGGGTCGCTGGGTCTTCCGCCTGCCCAAGGACGAGCAGGAGAAGCTCGCCATGGGCGAGTGAGCCTCAGCCTTCGGTCTTGAGCGACTTGGCCAGGAGCTGGGCGCGGATGAAGGCGTCGATGTCGCCGTCGAGAACCTTCTGGGTCTGGCTGGTCTCCTCGCCGGTGCGGTGGTCCTTCACCATCTGGTAGGGCTGGAGGACGTAGCTGCGGATCTGGCTGCCCCAGGCCACGTCGGCCTTGTCGCCGCTGGCGGCGGCCACCTTCTCCTGGAACTTGCGCTGTTCCAGCTCGTAGAGCCGGGCCTGGAGCACCTTCATGGCTGTCGCGCGGTTCTTGATCTGGCTGCGCTCGTTCTGGCAGCTCACCACGATGCCCGTGGGCAGGTGGGTGAAGCGCACGGCTGATTCGGTGCGGTTCACGTGCTGGCCGCCGGCGCCGCTGGCGCGGAAGACATCGATCTTGAGGTCCTTCTCGGGGATCTCGACGTTGATGGTGTCGTCCAGCTCGGGGCTCACGTACACGGCGGCAAAGCTGGTGTGGCGCCGCTTGGCGGCATCGAAGGGGCTGATGCGCACGAGCCGGTGGACGCCCGCCTCGGCCCGCAGGTAGCCGTAGGAGAAGGGCGCGTCGACGATGAAGGTGGCGCCCTTGATGCCGGCCTCCTCCCCGTCCTGGTAGTCGATCATCTCCGTGGCCCAGCCCTTGGCTTCGCAAAAGCGCAGGTACATGCGCAGCAGCATGGCGGCCCAGTCCTGGCTCTCGGTGCCGCCGGCGCCGGGTGCGATGGCGACGATGGCGTGGTTGTTGTCCAGGTCGCCGCTGAGCATCATCCTCAGCTCGGCATCCTCCACCGCCTTGCGGAGCCCCATCTCCACGGCCTCGGCCTCGACCAGCATCTCGGCGTCCTCGCGGGCCAGCTCCAGCCCCGTCTCCAGGTCCTCCAGCCCGCCGGACAGGCGCTTGGCCAGGGCGATGTCGTCGCTGATGGAGCCCCGCTTCTGGAGCAGGGGCTTGGCGGCCTCGGGATCGTCCCAGAAGCCCGGGGCGGTGGTCCGCTCTTCGATCTGTTCCAGTTCCAGGGCCTTCCGCTCGGGATCCAGGTGGGCGACCAGCTGCCGGACCCGGGGCTCCAGTTCGTTCTTGGCCCGCACCAGGGTCTCGAAATCCATCGTCCGCGTCTCCAGCCCGAGCTTCCGGGGAACCTTCAAGTTTATGCCAATCGGGGATCGGCCGTCCCCACGGTATTCTGATCAGATGCATGATCCCACCCCCGTGCTGCCCGCCGATCTGGAGCCCACCGCCCGTGGGGTCCTGTCGGGCCATGGGGGCGTGACCCTCGCCTACGCGCGCTGGGAGCACCCGGCGCCCAAGGGGCGGGTGGTCATCTCCCATGGCTACGGCGAGCACGGCGAGCGCTACCGCCACACGGCCCGCTGGCTGCACGGGCTGGGCTGGTCCGTGTCCGCCATGGATCACAGCGGCTTTGGGCGGTCCGGGGGCATCCGGGGCGACGCGGATGGCATCCGCGTCTTCGTGGACGACTTCGCCCTCTTCCTCCGCCAGGAGCGCCGCCACGACGCCGAACGCACAGGGGCCCAGGCCCGGGTGGTGGACGGCGTGCCCATGCCACCGCTGCCGGTCTGTCCCCAGGTGGTGCTGGGCCACAGCTTCGGCGGGCTGGTTGCCCTGCTCACCCTGCTCTGGCACGCGGACACCCTGGACGGTCTGATCCTGTCGAGCCCCAGCGTGGCCGTGCGGTCCAATTCGAAGGCCCTGGTCGTGCTCTCCCGCCTCCTCAGCTGGCTCATGCCCCACCGGCCCATCCAGCTCCATGGCGACAAGAGCCGGGTCTGCTCGGATCCTGTCCTCGTGCAGCGTTACCAGACGGATCCCCTCTGCCACCGCTGGGCCACCGCCGCCTTCGGCGCCGCCCTGGACGAGGGCCGGGCCGAGCTGCTTCCCCTCGGCCAGGAGCTGGATCGCCCCATGTTGCTGCTGGAATCCGGCGAGGACACGGTGGTGGATCCGGACGCCTCCGAGGCGCTGTGGTCCGCCGTGAAGCCCGGCCTGCTGGAGCGTCACCGCCTGCCCGGTTTCTATCATGAGGTCTTCCACGACCGCCGGCGCGCGGAAGCCCATGCCCTGGCCGAGCCCTGGCTGGACCACCTCTACCAGGCATGGAATCCCTCCCAGCGCCCCCGGAACCCTTCGCTCTGTCCCGCCATGTCTGAAATGCTGTCCCCGGAGTCCGCATGAAGCGCATCCTCACCACCCTGTCCGTCAGCCTCCTCCTCGCGGGGCTGGGATTGGGCTGCCGCAAGCCGAAGACCGCCAGCCAGGTGACCCTCAGCTCCACCGTCCTGATGGCTCAGGCGGACAAGCAGATGAAGCAGGGCAAGTTCAACGAGGCCAGGACGACCCTCCGCCAGCTGGAGCAGTACCTTCCGGGCTCTCCCGAGTTCCCCAAGGCCAAGCTCATGCTGGGGGACAGCTTCTTCTTCCAGTCGAACCCCAGCTTTCCCGAAGCGGAAGTGGAATACACGAGCTTCCTGAACTACTTCCCCCGCCACGAGCTCCGGGACTATGCCCTGTACCACCGGGCCCTGTGCCACTTCTCGTCCATCGAAAGCGCCGAGCGCGACCAGACCGAGACCCGCAAGGCGCTCGACGGGTTCCAGCAGCTGCTGACGGAATCTCCGGGCAGCCCCTACGCCCCCGAGGCCAGGTCCAAGGTCGTCCAGTGCTGGAGGCGCATCGCCGAGCACGAGCTGGTCGTGGGCATCTTCTATGTGAACGTCTACTACTACCCGGGGGCCGAGCGGCGCCTGAAGGCCCTGCTGGAGACCTATCCCGACTACGTGGATCGCGAGCGGGCCTATTTCTACCTCGGCGAGGCCCTGCGCCAGCGGCTGCTGCTTCCCGAAGAGCTGAACCAGTTCGAGAAGGACTACGCCAAGAAGCTCCAGAAAGAGGATCTGAAGGAGCTCACCCGGGAACAGGGCATGCAGTACCAGAAGGACTTCATCACCTTCACCACCGAGCGCATCAAGGGTTTCCGCGACGAGGCCAGGAGCTACTACCAGAAGCTGGTGGAGAGCTATCCGGGCTCCGAGTGGGCCCGCCGTGCGGCGGACCGCCTGGTGACCATGGGCACCGGCGGTGTGAAGGAAGACCTGGATAGTTGATGTTGTCCGGGGGTTCCCCGCTACGCGGACACCCCCGGGCCCCCGCGCTCGGTCCGGCTGAGCCGGTCCTCGCTTCAAATCAACCTCGGGACACGCCATGGACCTGAGCAGCCTCGGCCTCGGCACCTACCTCGGGGAGGCCACCTCCGCCGCCGATGAGGGCTATGCCGCCGCGGCCCGCGCCTTCTTCGCGGCCGGGGGGAATGTCTTCGACACCGCGGCGAACTACCGCGGAGGGCGCTCGGAGCGGGCCCTGGGCCGCGCCTTCGCGGGCATGCCCCGGGAGGCGTTCTTCGTCTCCACCAAGGCCGGCTACCTGCCCATGGGAGACGGGCTCACGGACGAAAGCCCCGGGGCCTGGTTCCGGCGCACGCTGGAGGGTCCGGGCATCCTGTCCGCCGAAGAGGTGGTGGACGGTTGCCACGCCATGACACCCCGCTACCTGGCCCACCAGCTGGAGGTGAGCCGGGCCGCCCTGGGCATGGCGACCGTGGACCTCTTCCACCTGCACAACCCCGAGCAGCAGCTCCCGCACCTGGGGCCGGAGGCCTTCTACACCGCCATCCAGAAGGCCTTCGAAGCCTGCGAGGGCTTCGTGGCCTCCGGCGCGATCCGCGCGTACGGCGTGGCCACCTGGAACGGGCTCCGCGTGCCACCGGGGCGGGCCGACCACCTCAGCCTGGAGCGCCTGATGGCCGCCGCCGAGGCCGCCGGAGGACGGGATCACCACTTCCGCTGGATCCAGCTGCCCCTCAACCTCGCCCTGCCCGAGGCCTTCATCGCCCCCACCCAGCCATTCCGGGGCGAACGCCTGACGCCGCTCCAGGCCGCCTGCGCCGCCGGCCTGTCGGTGCAGACCTCCGCGTCGATCATGCAGGCCCGCATCCTTTCCCAGCTCCCCGCAGACCTGGTGGAAGCGCTGGGAGGGGCCACCCCCGCCCAGGCGGCCCTCCAGTTCACCCGTTCCTGCGCCGGGGTCACGGTGGCCCTCTGCGGCATGGGCCGCGCGGACCACGCCACCGAGAACGCCGCGGTAATGGCCCTCCCGAAGGTGGACCCAGCCGTGCTGGAGGGCCTCTTCGGATGATCCTCCTCGCCATCACGCCGGGTTTCGGCTTCGACCGCGACCGCTGGGCGGCCGTGCTGCGTTCGGGGGTGGATGGCTTTCTGATCCGCGAGAAGCAGCTGGAGGCGCGCGCGCTCCTGGAGGCCGCCACCTGGTGCCAGGACGCCGCCCCGGAGGTGGCGCTGTGGGTGGCCGATCGCCTGGATGTGGCCTTCGCCGCGGGCTGCGGCCTGCACGCCCCGGAAGCCCATCCGGAGGTGGAACCAGGTCTGGTGCCGCTGTCCCGCCCCCTGCACGACGAAAGTCAGTGGGCGGCGCGCAGCCGCGTGGACCAGCTGCTCATCTCGCCGATCTTCGCCAGCCCCGGCAAGGGCGCGCCCTGGGGGCCGGTACGGCTGGGCCGCTTTCTCGACGGCCTGCCCGCGGAGGGCCCGCGCCTCCTGGCCCTGGGCGGAATCGATCCCGTGAAGGCGGCCCTGCTCAGGCATCCGCGCCTGGCGGGAGTGGCGGCCATCCGGCCCTTCTGGGACGGAGATCCGCGCCGCGCAGTCGCAGCCTTCCGCGAGTCCTCCTAGCCGGCGGATCTGGAGCCGGCTGGTATTCTGGGAGCGGAGGCTCCATGGATCTGCCCGAGAACCTGCATCACCTGGTCAGCGAACTGGGCGATTCGCTGGTGAAGGCCTTGGCCGAAGATGACCACTGCCGCGACCTCACCTTCCAGATCCAGGCCCAGGGCTACGGACTCATGCTCATCCTGGAGGCCGCGCCCATCCGGCTCCGCGGGGAGGGCCCCGGCGAAGGGCTGCCCCAGGAGGGTCCCGAGCAGCCCTTCTCCGAGGACGACAAGCGCCTGATGAAGTCCTTCAAGATCCGGATGGACTGACGATGACCCAGTTGTGGGACCTGCCGGCCCCTGAAGCCGGCCGCGCCGCGCGTCCCAACGCCGCGGGCCTGGACGCCGCGGACCTGAAGGCGCTGGTCTCCGCCCTGGGGGAGCCGGCCTGGCGCGGAGGCCAGCTCTTCGACGGCCTCTACCGGCAGCGTTGGACCCGCTGGGAGCAGTTCTCCAGCCTGTCCAAGGCGCTGCGGACGCGCCTGGAGGCCGAGGTGGACCTGGCCTGGCCCGCCATCGTCCAGAGCCAGGCTTCGGAGGACGGATCCACCAAGCACGCCTTCGAGCTCGCGGACGGCCGGCAGGTGGAGGGCGTCCACATGCCGTACGAGGACCGCACCACCCTCTGCCTCTCCAGCCAGGTGGGCTGCGCCATGGGCTGCACGTTCTGCGCCACGGGGCAGATGGGCATCATCCGCAACCTCTCGGCAGCGGAGATCGTGGGCCAGGTGGTGGCCATGCTGAACCATCACGGCCACCCGGAGGGCCGGCCCGTGAACCTGGTGTTCATGGGCATGGGCGAGCCCTTGCACAACCTGGACCACCTCATGGCGGCCTTCGCCATCCTCACGGATCCCAAGGGCCTGGCCATCCCGCCCCGGCGCATCACCGTGTCCACCTCCGGTCTGGTGAGCGGCATCGAGCGGCTGGGCAGCTTCGCGAAGCGGCCGCGCCTGGCCCTGAGCCTCAACGCCACCACGGACGTCCACCGCTCGGCCATCATGCCCGTGAACCGGGTCTGGAACCTGGAGGCGCTGGCGGCGGCCCTGGCGGCTTTCCCCCTGCAGTCCGGCGAGCGCATCACCCTCGAGTACGTGCTGCTGAAGGGGGTCACCGACAGCCTGGAGGACGGCCGGCGCCTCGCCGCCTTCGCGCGCCGCTTCCCCGCCAAGGTGAACCTGATCCCCTTCAACCCCCACGAGGGCAGCGGCTTCGAGCCCCCGGAGGAAGCCCGCGTCGGCGCCCTCTGCCGCCTGCTCTCGGAAGCGGGCCTGCCCGTGAGCGTCCGCCGCAGCCGGGGCCAGGACGTGGCGGGCGCCTGTGGCCAGCTGGTGCGGGAAGGCCAGGCCCGGAAACCGAAGGCCGGGGCTTGAGGTCCCGGAGCCAGAGGCCTCAGAACTGAAGACCAGGGACCGAGGACCCTTTTCCCGTCATCCTGGAGGGGTGCCGTCCGCCCCGAAGCCCTTCTTCGAGACCCTCCACGCCCTGCTGGACGCGGAAGGCGAAGTCACGCTCGGGGAGCTGCTGGACGCCGCGGGCGAGCAGACCTACGGCCTCCTGACCCTGCTGCTGTCCCTCCCAAGCCTGGTGCCGGGCCTGAACCTCGGGCTGGCCCCCGTGGGCGGCATCGGGCTCATCGTCCTGGGGACCCAGTTGGCCTGGGACACACCCCATCCCTGGGTGCCCGGGCGGGTGCAGGCCCAGCCCATCCACAAGGGCCGCATCAAGAACGCCCTGGCGAAGCTCGAGACCCAGCTCGACCGCCTCCGCTGGCCCAGGGCCCGGCGGCGGCCCATCAACCGCCGCTGGGTGGGCGCCTGCATCGCCTGGACGGGGTTCCTGCTGGCCATCCCCGTCCCCCTTCCCTTCGGCAACCAGCTACCCGCGGCGATCCTCTGCCTCCTGGGCGCCTCTCTCCTGGAGGAACGCCCCCTCTGGGCCTGGATCGGCGCCGCCGCCGCCCTCGCCAACACGCTGTACTTCGCCTTCAGCTTCGACCTCATCGCCCGCACCTTCATGAAGGCCTTCCACGCGATGATGAAGTGATGCGCATCGACGCCCTCACCC
Organism: Geothrix alkalitolerans; assembly: GCF_022808885.1. NCBI lineage: Bacteria > Pseudomonadati > Acidobacteriota > Holophagae > Holophagales > Holophagaceae > Geothrix > Geothrix alkalitolerans. The sequence goes on from NZ_JAKZLE010000007.1 coordinate 106,572, forward strand.
TCTTCCCGGAATTCTTCGAGGCCGCCCGCCTCGGCATCACCGGGCGCGCCTTCCGGGAGCTGGGGCACGCCCTCCTCACCCACAGCTACCGGCCCTTCGCGGGCAACCCCTTCGGCCACGTGGACGACGCCCCCTTCGGCGGCGGGCCAGGCATGGTGCTGCGCCCCGAGGTGCTGCGCGACACCCTGGCCTCCGTGCCCCGGGCGGCGTCGAACCGCGTCATCCACTTCAGTCCCGCGGCGCCGCCCCTCACCCACGCCAAGGTGCTGGAGCTGGCCCGCCTGGATCAGCTGATCCTCGTCTGCACGCGCTACGAGGGCCTGGACCAGCGGGCGGTGGACGAGTACGTGGACGAGGAGCTCAGCGTGGGCGAGGCCGTGCTCAGCGGCGGCGAGCTGCCGGCCCTCTTCCTCATCGACGCGGTCTGCCGCTGGCTTCCGGGCGTGCTGGGCAACGAGGCCAGTGCCGAGGAGGACAGCTTCGCCACGGGCCTGCTGGACCACCCCCACTACACGCGCCCGGCCACCTTCGACGGCCTGGAGGTGCCGGTTGTGCTCCAGGGCGGCGACCACGGCGCCATCCGGCTCTGGCGCCTGCGGGAGGCCATGGCCCGGACCCAGCGTCTCCGGCCGGACCTCTGGACCGCCTTCCTGCGGGACCGCCTGCCCGCCCTGGATCGCCCCGCCCAGTGGTGCGCCTGGCAGGTGGAGCATCCGGAGGACTGGAACCGGGCCAAACCCAAGGGCTGGAAGGGCTGGAAGTAGAACCAGGTCGATTTTCTTGGATCCGGACTAGACCTCCAGATACAAGATGCGTAGGTACCATTTAGCCCCATCGGGCGACCGCGGCCTCAGAGGCCCCGGATCCGCCCAATGAACCCCGGCCCCCCATGGGCCTCAAGGAGATCTCATGACGATCCGCGCACTCATCCTGGCCGCCGCCGCGCTGGTGGCCCCCGCCCTCAGCGCCCAGGAAGGCCCCCGCTTCGGGCTCCAGGCGGGCCTCAACATCCCCCAGAGCGACCTCAAGGACGCGGTGGACAGCAAGGTGGGCTTCACCGTCGGCGCCCAGGCCACCTTCGACCTCCGGGGCGGCCACATGATCCGCCCCCGCCTGGACTACACCTGGTTCCCGGAGTACTCCGTGAGCGGCGGCGGGGCGTCCGCCAGTCTCAAGATGTCCAACATCTCCCTCGGCGCCGACTACATGTACTTCGTGGACGGCAAGCCCCAGGGCTTCTACTTCACCGCCGGCGCTGCCGCCATGCAGTGGAAGATGGAGGCCAATGTCTCCATCCCCGGGTTCGGCTCGGGCTCGAACAGTGAGACCACCACCAAGCTGGGCCTGGCCGCCGGCGTGGGCTACCAGTTCAACAAGACCGTCGGAGCTGACGTCCGCTACCTGAAGAGCAGCGCCTGGGAAGGCGACCTCGACATGATCCAGGTGGGCGCCACCTTCCGCTTCTAGGTTGAGGTTCAGGGAAGGGGGGCTTCCTCCGGGAATGCCCCCTTTCCTTTCCGGCCTTTTCCGATACACTGATGGACTCCCCGACTCCGGGGACATCGAGCCATGTCCGCCGATTCCGGCCCGGGACCGCTGGCCCAGGAGCCCACATGAGCCACATCATTGACCAGCTCGAAGCGAGCCTGCTTCGTTCCGACCTGCCCCGCATCCAGCCCGGCGACACCGTCAAGGTGCACGTGAAGGTGAAGGAAGGCGAGAAAGAGCGCATCCAGCTCTTCCAGGGCATCGTCATCGGCATCAAGGGCGGTGGCATGCGCACCTCCTTCACCGTCCGCAAGATCGCGAGCGGCGTGGGCGTGGAGCGCATCTTCCCCCTGAACAGCCCCACCATCGACAAGCTGGAAGTCGTGCGCCACGGCAAGGTCCGCCGCGCCAAGCTCTACTTCCTGCGCGAGAAGCTCGGCAAGGCCGGTCGCCTCAAGGAGCGCCGCACCGAGAACGGCGAATAGGTCTGACCGCTTCCCTGAAAAGGCGCCCGCGAGGGCGCCTTTTCGTTGGAAATAACCGGAATCGGATTCACCTCAACTCAAGCTAGATCTTTATTTCTAGTCCCATCTTTTCCTTCCTGAATGAAGGGCGGCCTTCCCGTTATTTGTGGGAACATGGCCCCGGCGCCGGTCGGCCCGCCCCGGGCCCGCGCCTTCCGGAGGAACCATGAAGATCCTGTCCCCGCTGACCCTGGCCGTCCTGGCCACCGCCCTGTCCCTCCAGGCTGAGGCACCCCGATACGGTGTGCAGGGTCTCGTCAACATCCCCCTGGGCGACCTGAAGGACTACGTGGACAGCAAGCCGGGCCCGGGCATCGGCGTGCACGGCACCTTCGACCTGGGCGATGGCCACATGCTGCGCCCCCGCCTCGACTACTCGGTCTATCCGGAGTCCAGCTTCGGCAGCCTCAAGCAGGATGCCAACAACCTCAGCCTGGGCGGCGACTACCTCTACTTCATCGCCGGCAAGCCCGAGGGCCTCTACCTGACGGCGGGTCTGGCCGCCATGCGCTGGTCCTTCGAAGTGAAGGATCCCGTCCTGGGCAACGTCTCCACCCACACGACCAAGCTGGGCCTGGCCATCGGCGCCGGGTACCAGTGGAACGCCACCGTTGGGACCGAGGCGCGTTTCGTGCATTCCCGCATCACCAGCGGCTTCCAGGCGGACGCCCTGCAGGCCGGGGTGACCATCCGGTTTTGATGCGCTCCGGGGAGCCTCCCCGGACCCCCGCGTGAAGCCCGGCATAGCCGGGCTTCGCTTTGTACTCCGATCAGAACCCGTATTCCTTCCACCGCTGGCCGATGCGGTCGAGGATCTCGTCGGGGAAGACCAGGTCGCGGGGCCACTCGCGGGGGAAGCCGTCCCAGGGCCGGTTCTTGCGGGTGGCGTCGATGCCCACCTTGCTGCCGAAGGCGAAGCGGTCGGCGCTGTGGTCCAGCACGTCGAGCGGGCCTTCGGTGAAGAGCATGTCGCGCTTGGGGTCCACATTGCTGGTGAGGCGGAAGAGCACCTCGGTCAGGTCGTGGGGGTCGATGTCCTCGTCCACCACCACGATGCCCTTGGTGAACATGATCTGGCCCGTGCCCCAGATGGCGTTCATCACCTTCTGGGCGTGGCCGGGGTATTCCTTCCTCATGCTCAGAATTACCAGATTGTGGAAGGCCCCGGCGGCGGGCAGGTGCATGTCCCGGATCTCGGGCAGCACCATGCGGAGCAGGGGCAGGAAAATGCGCTCCGTGGCCAGGCCCAGGTAGGCGTCCTCCTGGGGCGGACGGCCCACGATGGTGGCGGGGAAGACGGGACTCTTCCGCATGGTGATGGCTTCCACATGCAGCACGGGGTAGTCGTCCGCCAGGGAGTAGTAGCCCGTGTGGTCGCCGAAGGGGCCCTCGCGGCGCAGCTCGCCGGGGGTCACGTAGCCCTCGATGACGATCTCCGAATCGGCCGGGACTTCGAGATCGTTCGTCACGCACGGCACCATCTCGATGCCCTCGCCCCGCAGGAAGCCCGCGAACATGACCTCGCTGAGGAAGGGCGGCAGGGGCGCCGTGGCGGCATAGGTGAGGGCCGGCTCGCCGCCGAAGCTCACGGCCACGGGCATGCGCTCGTCCTTCCCGTAGCCGTGGCGGTTGCGGGCGCCGTCGTGGTGGAGCTGGGTGTGGAAGCCGAGCGTCCGGTCGTCGAAGACCTGCAGGCGGTAGAGGCCCGTGTTGCGGTGCCCCGTCTGCTTGTTGCGGGTGTGGCTCATGCCGAGGGTGATGAAGGGGCCGCCGTCCTCGGGCCAGGTGGTGAGCACCGGCAGGTCGGTGAGCTTCACCTGGTCGCCCTTCAGCACCACCTCCTGGCAGATGCCCTTGCGGACGGTCTTCGGCATCCAGTTGGAGACCTCGGCCAGCACGGGCAGCTTGGCCAGCTTCTCGAAAAAGCCCGTGCCGGGCTTGGGCATGGCCTCCTGCACCAGCTTCTCGATGCGGTCGGCGACGGCGTCCAGGCCCCGGGGGTCCTTGTCCACGCCCAGGGCCAGCTCCATGCGCTTCAGGCTGCCGAAGGCGTTCATGGCCACGGGCATGGCCTTGCCCCTGGGCCGGTCGAAGACCAGGGCCCTGCCGCCCCCGGGTTGCTTGGAGACCCGGTCGGCGATGGCGCCCATCTCCAGATAGGGGTCGACTTCGGCGGCGATGCGGCTCAGCTCGCCCGCGGCCTCGAGCTGCTTGAGGAAGGTCTGGAAATCACGGCCCATGGGAATCTCCGGACCCCGATCATCCCATCCGGGCTCGGCCGCCGGAACCCTATCCCCTGTCATTCAGGAATTTCCCTTGAGGGGACAGGGATTTTCCCGCATACTGATGGGCCTTGCCCTGGCCGTGGGCTCCCAAGTGCGTCCGATGGACCGCCGCCCCCGCGCCCCAACCGAATGAGGTTTCCATGTTCGCAATCATCAAGACCGGCGGGAAGCAGTACCGCGTCGCCGAGGGCGATATCCTCCGCGTGGAGCTGCTGGAGAAGGATCCCAAGCAGGCCGTGACCTTCGAGGACGTGCTCCTCATCGACAAGGACGGCGACCTGAAGGTGGGCCAGCCCACCGTGAAGGGCGCCAAGGTCGAGGCCGAGGTCATCACCCACGACCGCGCCAAGAAGGTGATCATCTTCAAGAAGAAGCGCACCACCACCTACCAGCGCACCCAGGGCCACCGCCAGGGGTACACGGAAGTGCGGATCAAAGCTATTAAGGCCTGAGCCATTTCGCTTCGCGAAATAGCTGGTGAGAACGACATCCATTTCTTCCGATTTCAAAATTGAAGAGGTACTTCCATGGCTCACAAAAAAGGCGTCGGTTCCAGCCGCAACGGTCGTGATTCCCATTCCCAGCGCCTGGGCGTGAAGGAGTTCGGTGGCGAGGTCGTCACCGGCGGCTCCATCCTCGTCCGCCAGCGCGGCACCAAGTTCAAGGCCGGCATCAACGTCGGCATGGGCAAGGACCACACCCTCTTTGCCAAGATCGACGGCAAGGTGCGCTTCCAGGACAAGGGGCAGTCCGGCCGCTTCATCCACATCGACCCGATCGAAGGATGAATGCTGTCCGGGGGTGTGCGCTGCGCGCCTCCATCTGACGCCACGCGGCGCGTGGCTCCCACTCGCCCGCAGGGCTCGTGGAGATGGAGCCTCCCCCCGAGACCCCCGCGCATAGGCCGGGCGTAGCCCGGCCTATGCTTATGCCTCCCCGATCTTCCGCAATCAAAGGCCCACATGTTCCTTGACCACGTCCAGCTCCGCGTCGTCGCCGGCCACGGCGGGTCCGGCGCCATGAGCTTCCGCCGCGAGAAGTTCGCCCCCGAGGGCGGGCCGGACGGCGGCGACGGCGGCAAGGGCGGCTCGATCTTCCTGCGGGCCAACCGGGCCCTGAACACCCTCAATCCCTACCGCCAGAAGCGCGACTTCGCCGCCGACCGCGGGCGCCAGGGAGAGGGCTGCATGCGCCACGGCAAGGATGGTCTCGACATCACCCTGGACGTGCCCCTCGGCACTCAGGTGAAGGACGCCGACACCGGCGAGGTGCTGGCGGAACTGCTGGCCCACGGCCAGGATGTCTGCGTGGCCCGCGGCGGGCGCGGCGGCCTGGGCAACACGCACTTCAAGAGCTCCACCAACCGCACGCCCCGCCATCACCAGCCCGGCGAGGAGGGCGAGGAGCGCACCCTCGACCTGGAGCTGAAGCTCATCGCGGATGTGGGCCTGGTGGGCTTCCCCAACGCCGGCAAGAGCACCCTGGTGAGCCGCCTGAGCGCGGCGCGGCCCAAGATCGCCGACTACCCCTTCACCACCCTGGAGCCCCAGCTCGGCGTGGTGAGCCTGGACCGCTTCGGCGGCGACCTGCTGGACAGCTGGGTCATCGCCGACATCCCCGGCCTCATCGAAGGCGCGGCAGGCGGCGCAGGCCTCGGCATCCAGTTCCTCCGCCACGTGGAACGCACCCGCATGCTTCTCCACCTGGTGGATCTGTCCGATCCCATCACGGAGCCCGCGGAGGCCGTGCGCGTCATCGAAGGCGAGGTGGAGGCCTTCAGCTCCGTGCTGGCCGCCAAGCCCCGCTGGCTGGTGGGCACCAAGCTCGACGCCCTGCAGGACGACGAGCGGCGGACCGCCTTCGAGACCCTCTGCGCCGGCCGCGGCCAGAAGCCCATCTTCATCTCGGGCGTCACGGGCGAGGGACTGCGCGAGTTGGCCTTCGCGGTCGATGCGGCCCTCAAGGACAAGGACGCGGCCCAGTGAAGCGCGTGGGCCTGCTCGGTGGGGCGTTCAATCCCCCCCATGAAGGTCACCTGAAGCTGGCGCGGCTGGCCCTGGAGCACCTCGGGCTGGATGAACTTCGCTTCGTGCCCACGGCCATCAGCCCCCACAAGCCCGACCCCGGCGGCCCCGCGCCCGGAACCCGCCTGCACCTCCTGGACGAGGCACTCCGCGCCTTCGATCCGCGCTGCGCCGTCGAGACCGCGGAGCTCGAGCGGGGTGGCGCCAGCTACACCGTGGACACCCTGGAGACGCTGTCCGCCCGGGAGCCCGGCACGGCCTGGATCCTCGTCATGGGCAGCGACCAGCTGGCGGGCTTCGCCACCTGGCGGCGCCCGGAGCGGATCCTCCAGCTGGCCTCCCTGGCCGTGGCCCTGCGCCCCGGCGCCCCGGCGCACGTTCCGGCCTTTCCCGGGCTGCGACCGGCCTCGGCCTGGTCCGGCGGGACCGGCGAGCTGGTCTGGCTCCCCTCCACGGACACGGACCTCGCCTCCACGGAGCTCCGGCACCGTCTGGCGGCGGATCCTGCCCAGGATCCGGGCGGCATCCCGCCCCAAGTTCTCGCTGCCATCCGCGCGGAAAACCTGTATCGTTAGCCCTGTTTCGGAGCCCGCATGACCCTTGATTCCCGGCTCGCGACCGTCGTCGAAGCCGCCCGGTCCAAGAAAGCCTTCCGCATCCGCCTCCTGGACGTGAGGGACATCGCCAGCTTCACCGACACCTTCGCCTTCATGAGCGGGGGCAGCGACCGCCAGAACCGCGCCATCGCCGAGGCGGTGGAGGATGCCCTCAAGCTCACCGGAGAGCGCCCCATCTCCCGCGAAGGCGAGGCCAACGGCAACTGGGTGCTCCTGGACTACGGGAACCTGGTCGTCCACGTCATGGACGAAGAGACCCGCCGCCACTACAACATCGAGGGGCTCTGGAGCGCCGGCCGCGAGCTGGAAGTGCCGGCCGAGACCCATCCCGCCCAAGAAGCCCGTCCGTAGGAGATGCCCTCCATGCTGACCAACCAGACCAACGCCTTCGAGGCCATGCAGGCCCGCCTCCGCGTCGCTTCCCAGCTCTACGGCCTGGATGACGCACTGTTCAAAGTCTTCATGGCCCCCAGCCGGTCGATGATCGTGAGCCTCCCCGTGCTCATGGACAACGGGCAGTGGGAGGTCTTCACGGGCTACCGCGTGCAGCACAACATCGCCCGCGGCCCCGCCAAGGGCGGCATCCGCTACGACCTGAACGTCACCCTCGACGAGGTGAAGGCCCTTGCCGCCTGGATGACCTGGAAGTGCGCCGTGGTGGACGTGCCCTTCGGCGGCGGCAAGGGCGGCATCGTGTGCGACCCTTCGCGCCTGAGCCTGGGCGAGAAGGAGCGCCTCACCCGCCGCTACATCGCCGAGATCATGGACATCCTCGGACCCGACCGCGACGTGCCCGCGCCCGACATGGGCACGGACGCGCAGACCATGGCCTGGGTGCTGGACACCTACTCCATGCACGTGCGCCGCACCGAGAACGCCATCGTCACGGGCAAGCCCCTGGGCCTGGGCGGCAGCCTGGGCCGCAACGAGGCCACGGGCCGCGGGATCCTCATCACCGCCCGTGAGGCCATGCAGCGGCTGGGCAAGCCTCTGGCCGGCGCCACGGTGGCCGTGCAGGGCTTCGGCAACGTGGGCAGCCAGGCCGCCCGCCTGCTGCACGAGGCCGGGGCGCGCATCGTCGCCATCAGCGACATCCAGGGCGCCGTGCGGAATGACCGCGGCCTGGACATCCACGCCCTCCTCAAGCATGTGGCCGAGGCCCGCACCGTCGTGGGCTTCCGGGGCGCCGAGCCCATGGACCCCAACGCCGTCCTTGCCCATCCCGTGGACATCCTGGTGCCCGCCGCCTCGGAGAACCAGATCACCGAGGCCAACGCCGCCCAGGTCCGCGCCAAGGTCATCGTGGAGGGCGCCAACGGCCCCACCACCCCCGAGGCCGACCCCATCCTGCTGGAGCACGGTGTCCTCGTGGTGCCGGACATCCTGGCCAACGTGGGCGGTGTCACCGTCAGCTACTTCGAGTGGGTGCAGAACCGCCAGGGGTTCTACTGGCGGGAGCGCGAGATCAACGAGCGCCTGGTGGACTACATGACCCACGCCTTCCAGGCCACTTTCGCCACCACCGACAAGTACAAGACCAACCCCCGCATCGGCGCCTACATCCTGGCCCTGGACCGCGTGGCCCAGGCCATGAAGTACCGCGGATTCTACGCCTGAGCTACGGGAAGGGGCGCCGGGGCCCCCCTTCCCCTATTCAGGTCGGCCTCACAGCCCCAGGTTCACCGTCAGCGTCAGCCCCGCCGTCACGGTGGCCGGCTGGACGGTGGAGGTGGTCACGGTGGTGGTGCCGTCGGCATTGAGGGTGGTCCGCACGGCCTGCACGCTGTAGGCCCCAGCGGGCACCGAGGCGAAGCCGTAGGTCTCCCCGGAGGTGCCCACGGTGGCCATGCCGCTGTCCACGATGAAGGCGAAGCTGCCCGAGCCCGTGGACAAGGTCTGGAGGAGGTTCACCACGTCGCTCTGGCTGCTGGTGGCCACAGGCGTCAGTCCGCCGGACACACCGCCGGTGGCCGCGTCCGCGGTGAAAGCCGCGCTGTAGGTGAAGACCGGCGTGGCCGCGCTGAGCGCAAAGGCATCGCTGGCCTTGGCGTCATAGGCCTTCGGCGTGGTGGTCCCCAGCACGGGCTGGCTCACCACGTAGTAGGTGGCTCCCACGGGCAGGAGGTCCAAGGTGTACGCGCCGGTGGCGTCCGTGGTGGTGCTGCGGGCGATCCGGGCGTTCCCCGCGGTGTCCAGGGTCTCCGCATAGACCACGGCGCCGGCGAGGCCCGTCGACGTCGCGGCATCCGTCAGCTTCCCGGAGATGGAGCCCGTCACGATCTTGTCGTAGGCCCAGACCGTGGGACGGAGGAGGTACTGGTTCGACATCCCGGCCTGCACCACCTGGATGGAATGGGCCGCGTCGAAGTCGATCCACACGTCCTTCGTGGTGCCGGCCGCCACGTCGAAGCTCACGATGAGCTTGACGCCCGACTGGAGGCCCGAAGGCACGGTGAGGGGCTGGACGCTGCCATCCGCCAGCTTCACGGTGTTCCCCGCGCCCAGGACCAGCCGCATCTGCTGGTAGTGGCCCGCGGGCAGGGTCGTCCCCGAGGCCAACATCTCGCTCACGCCGCCGGTGAGGCTCAGCAGGTTGTAGGTCTTGTCGGGGGTTCCAAGGGTGATCCAGCCTCCATTGCCGCTGATCTCCACGGACTGGATGTGGACGTTCACCTCCTGGTAGCCCGTGATGGGGCCATCCACCAGGTGGACGTTCATGGTGCCGGTGCTGGAGCCTGACGAGCCCCCGCAGGCCATCAGGAACGCCAATCCCAGGGTTGCCAAAACAACGATGGTGAGTCCACGCCAACGGCTCATGGTTGCCTCCTCGGGAGTTATTGAGTCCCGAAACCATTCTTTGGTTGAAGGGCGGAACGCCTTCGCCATGGCCAAGTGGCAAGAATATGAATGTTTATACAAAATCATGAACGGCGATAAAAATCGGAGCCCGCCGAGTGCCTATTTTTGTGACGTTTCGTCCCCATCCAAAGGCGTAGTTCCATCTCGACCATTGGTTCCGATCCGCCCCAGCAGGCGGAGCAGGCCATCCAGGATGGTCAGCGGGTGCGGCGGGCAGCCGGGGATGAAGAGGTCCACGGGCACCACGCTCGCGGCGCCGCCGAGCTGCTCCTCCTGGCGGAAGAAGGGCCCGCCGCCGATGGCGCAGGCCCCCACGGCGATGACGAGCTTGGGCCCCGGGATGGCGTCGTAGGTCTTGCGGACGGCCAGCGCCATGTTCTTCGTCACGGGCCCGCAGAGGAGCAGGCCGTCGGCATGGCGCGGCGAGGCCACGTACTGGATGCCGAAGCGCCCCAGATCCCAGGCCAGGGTGCCCAGCACGTTCACGTCCACCTCGCAGCCGTTGCAGCCGCCGGCGCTCACCACCCGGAGCTTGAGCGAACGGCCGAAGAGCCGCTTCAGCTCCCCATCCAGGGCCGCCGCCAGGCGGTATTCCTCCGCCGGATCCGCCACCAGCTCCTCCCGGCGCCGGGTGGCGAGGCGGTGCTCCTGCGTGAATTCGATGGCGCCCTCGGGGCAGGCCTCGGCACAGTCGGGGCAGAAGAGGCAGCGGCCGAGATCCAGGCGCGGACCTGTGGGGCTGAGCGTGATGGCCTCGGTGGGACAGGCCTCCGCGCAGGCCCGGCACCCGTCTGGGCAGCGCTCTGGGTGGATCTGCGGACGCCCCCGAAACCGATCAGGCAGGGCGGGCAACGCCTTCGGATAGGGCAAGGTGCGGTACCCCTGGCGCCAGCGGGAGAGCAGGATGTGGATCATAGGTCGTGCCCGCAGTAGGAGAGGTTGAAGCTCTTGTTGCACAGGGGGAAGTCGGAGACCTGCTCGCCCCGGAGGGCCAGGGCCAGGCCGAACCAGTTGTGGAAGGAGGGATCCACGATCTTGTAGCGGGCGAAGCGGCCCTGGGCATCGGTCCAGGCCAGGTGCAGCACCTCGCCGCGCCAGCCCTCCGTGAGCGAGACGCACAGGTGCTCCGGGGCCCTCGGCGGCAGGGGCCGGGGTCCGGGGTCGGCTTCGCGTTCCGCCAGCGAGGCCAGGGCCGCGGCGAGGAAGCGCGAGCTCTCGCCCAGCTCCAGCCAGCGCACCCAGGCCCGGGAGTGCACGTTGCCGCTCTCGGCCTGTGCCACGGAGAGGGGGCGAGTCCCGTAGGGTCCGAACGGATGGTCGCGGCGCACATCCCGATCCAGGCCGCTGGCTCGCGCCGCCACGCCCACCAGCCCGATCTCGCGGGCCTGGTCCGGATCCACGCGGCCCGCCGCCTCGAAGCGGATCATCACGGAGGCGGCGCCCCAGAGCAGCTCCACCGCGTCCTCCGTGTCCGCCCAGGCTCGCTCCAGGCGCGGCCGCATGGCGGCGGCCCGCGCCGGCTCCAGGTCCTGCCGCAGGCCTCCGGGGCGCAGCCAGTCCCGGCCCAGGCGGCTGCCGCAGCCCTCGGCGCTCAGGTTCAGCCAGTCGCCGCGGATGCGCCCGCAGAAGGAGGCCGTGGGCAGGAAGCCCACATCGCCCGACAGGGCGCCGAGGTCGCCCACGTGGTTGGCGGCGCGCTCCAGCTCCAGGGCCACGCCCCGCACCAGGTCCACGCGCTCGGGTACCTGGACGTCCGCCAGGCCCTCCAGCAGGCGGCAGTAGGCCCAGGCGTGGGCGATGCTGCTGTCCCCGGCGGCGGTCTCCGCCTGCTTGAGGCTGAGGGGATGGGGCCCGCCGATCAGGGCCTTCTCCAGTCCCCGGTGCTGGTAGCCCAGGGCGATCTCCAGGTGGAAGACCCGCTCACCGTGGCACTGGAACCGGAAGTGGCCGGGCTCGATGACGCCCGCATGGACGGGCCCCACGGCCACCTCGTGGACCTCCTCGCCCTCCACGCGGTAGAAGTCCGCCACGCCGGGAATGGGCGCCCCGCCCCGGTTCCACGGATCCGGCGCGCCGGTCCAGGGGAGGTGGAAGCGCACGGGCTTCAGCCAGGGGTGGCCTTCGGGGACGATGCCGGTCTGCTCGGCGATCTCCCGCTCGAAGAGGTGGGCCTGGGGACAGTCCGGCGTGAGGGCGGGATAGCGGGGCGCGTCCAGCTTCGTGCGGAGGACGCGGAGCGCGTGCCCCGCATCGTCGGCGAGCACCGCCATGAGCTGCAGATCGAAGCCGGCGCACAGGCAGGCGAGGCGGTCCCCCTCCTGCACGCGCCGCAGGATGGCCTCGCGGAAGTCGCGGATGGGCAGGTCGGGCACCTCCCGCAGGGGCAGGCGCTGACCGTTGCGAAGGATCGGCAAGTCGAGGCTCATCGCCGCGCCTCCCTTCCGATGGAGGGAACGCCATCGACCGAAGCGCCCGCCTGGTCGAGCATGGCCTGGACGGGCCGGGGCAGCCAGATGCCCAGGACCAGGGCCAGGCCGAGCGCCACGATGAGGGGCGCCGTGGTGGCCGGCGCGTCCTTGTAGGGTGTGCGGACGCGCTGGGCGCTGGGCGTGCCGAAGACCACCTTCACCACCGTCTCGCTCATGGCGAGGAAGATGCCGCCCAGCAGGATGAGGAAGGCCGCGCCGCCCACCACATGGCCCGTACCCAGCGCGCCCGCGGCGATGCTGAACTCGCTGAGGAAGGGCGCGAAGGGTGGCATGCCCGTGATGGCCAGGAAGGCCAGGAGGAAGAGCCAGCCCGACACCGGCGTGCGGCGGAGGGCGCCGGTGACGAAGGGCAGCTGCTTGCTGGCGTAGCTGCGGTGGATGTTGCCCGCCGACAGGAAGAGCACGCTCTTCACCAGCGCGTTGGCCGCCAGATGGAAGAGGGCGAATTTCGCCGCCAGGCCCCCGATGCCGATGCCGAAGACGAGGATGCCCATGTGCTCGACGCTGGAGTAGGCGAGCATCCGCTTGATGTCTGTCTGCCGGATCATGAACACCAGGGCCCAGGCCATGGAGAGCATGCCGAAGGCCACCAGCAGCTCACGGGCGAAGGCCCCCTCCCCCGCCGCCGCCACCACGCCGTAGATCCGAAGCAACGCGAGGAACGCGCAGCTGGTGACGCCGCCGGCCAGGAGCGCGCCCACCAGGCCCGGGGTCTCGCCGTAGGCGTCCGGCTTCCAGGTGTGCAGGGGCGCCAGGCCCATCTTGGTGCCGTAGCCCACCAGCGTCAGCACGAAGCCCGCCCGCAGCCAGGGCCGCGACAGGAGCGAGGCGTTCTCCACGAGCCGCGTGTAGCGCAGCGGCTCCTCCAGCCCGCCCATGTGGGCCGCGTAGGCGATGAACAGGGTGCCCAGCAGGGCCAGGGCGATGCCCACGGAGCCGATGACCAGGTACTTCCAGGTGGCCTCCAGCGAGCGCCGGTTCTGGTTGAAGTAGATGAGGGGCGCGGTGACCAGGGTGGTGGTCTCCATGGCCACCCAGGCGATGCCCGGGTGGCGGGCCTGGGCCAGCAGCGAAGCCAGGCCCAGGAACCCCAGGAGGCAGGTGGAGAGCACGCGGTGGTCGCGGTCCGGGCGCAGGGCCAGGTAGGCCGGGGCGTAGAAGGCGCAGATGCAGAAGAGGAGGCTGATGACCAGCAGCACCCAGCCGCCCAGGGCGTCGAGGCCGAACCAGGCGGTGGCCGGCAGGGCCCGCCACCCCGCCAGCGCCACGAGCAGGATGCCTAGATGGAGGACGCCCACGGCCGGAAGGATCCAGGCGCGGAGGGCGGGAGACGACACGGCGAAGGCCAGGGCCGCGGCCAGGAGGGGGACGAGGATGAGCAGCCAGGCCATGGGTCAGTCCTTCAGCTCGGCCAGGTGCCGGGTGTCGGTGGAGTCGAAGGCCACGCGGATGTGGTTGATGACGATGCCCATCACGAAGATGCCCACGAAGAGGTCGAGCAGGATCCCGGCCTCCACCAGGACCGGCATGTCCTCCACCAGCAGGAGGCCGAAGAGGTAGATGCCGTTCTCCAACACCAGGTAGCCCACCACCTGCATGAGGGCCTTCCGTCGCGACACCAGCAGCAGGAAGCCCGTGAACAGCGTCGCCAGCGAGGCCGGCACCATCAACACATACTCCGTGCCCGGCTTGAGCGGCAGGTTGTGGGCCAGGAGCAGGCTGAGGCCCGTGCCCAGCGCGCACAGCAGGAGCGACACGGTGTAGCCGATGGTGGGATCCACCTCGCGCTTGATCTGCACCTGCTTCAGGGCGCGGCGGAACAGGAAGGGAATGAGCCAGCCCTTCACCGTGACCGCCGCGACGGCGAGCAGGACGATGTGGAAGTGGCGGCCCAGGCCCATGGCCAGCGGCATCAGGCCCAGCAGCACGCCCTGGAGCACGGCGAACTGGATGGCCTTGGCCACGCGGCTGGTGGCCACGAGGCTGAAGTTGGACAGCATGGTGAGGGCGATGAGCAGGTCGGGCAGCATGACTACACCAGCATCAGGAGGAAGGCGAAGGCGGTGGCCAGCACGCCGGCCACGAGGAACTGGGGGACCTTCGTCATGCGGAAGCGGGCCATGGAGCTCTCCACCACGCCCACGGCCACGGCCAGGCCCGCCAGGGCCGCATAAAACGCCAGCCAGTTCTGCCAGGCGTGGGGCGCCCGAGGAAGGGCCGGCGTGAGGATGAGGGTGCCCAGCACCAGGAGCTTGAGGCTGGCGCCGTAGAGCACCAGGGCGAAGGGCCGACCCGAGTGGTCGAGCACCATCACCTCGTGGATCATGGTGAGCTCCAGGTGGGTGTTGGGATCGTCCACGGGGATGCGCGAATTCTCGGCCAGGTAGACGATCACCCAGCCCGCGAGGATGAGGATCAGGGGCCCCGTGAACCGCGCCGTGAGGCTGCCCGGGAAGGCCAGCATGGTGCTCAGCGAGAGGCTGGACGTCGCCTTGGCCAGGGCGGCGAAGCCCAGGAAGAGGGCGGGTTCCGCCAGGGCCGAGAAGGTCGCCTCCCGCGCCGCGCCCATGCCCTCGAAGCTGGAGCCCGTGTCCAGGGCCGAGAGGATCGTGAGAAAGCGGGCCAGCCCGAAGAGGTAGGCGAAGAGGATGACGTCGCCCTCGAAGGAGACCGGCGCGGGTGTGTGGCCGAAGGGGACGAGGCAGGAGGCCACCAGGCCCGCGGCCACGCCCCCCACGGGACCGGCGAGGAACACCCACGTGGTGGTGCGGCTGAAGACAGCCCGCTTGCGGGCGAGCTTGGCCAGGTCGTAGTAGAGCTGGAGCACCGGTGGCCCCTGCCGGCCGGCCATCAGGGCCTTGGTCTTGGCGATGAGGCCGGGCAGCAGGGGCGGCAGCAGCAGCACGGTGAGCCCGTGCAGCAAGAACTGGAGCATCGTCGGAAGAAGGGATCGGAGCATGTCAGGCCACCATCCAGACCAGGAGCGCGAGCAGGGTGAGCAGGACGTAGAGCAGGTAGACGGGCAGCGCCCCGCCCTGGGCCACGCGGAGGAGGCCGGCGCCCCGCACGATGAGCTGGAGCGCGGGCGAGGCCGTGCGATCCAGGACCGGATCCGGCACCTGGCTTTCGTACCGCGCCAGCCGAGGGAACCAGCCCGCGATGCGGGGCAGGTGCGCCACGGGGCGCAGGGCCCAGCGGAGACCCCGGGTCAGGCCGTCCGCGAAGGAGGAGGCGGTGTACTGCATCCGCGCGTCCGCTGCCGCATAGCCGCAGTCCCAGGTGGGCAGGTCCCTTCCCTGCGGCACCAGACGGAGCCAGCGCCCGAGCAGGAGGGCCAGGAGCCCCAGGATCACGGCCGCCCAGGTGAGCATGCGCAGAGGGGCCAGCACAGCAAGCGCCTCGCCGCCTGGCGCTGCACCCATGACATCAGCCACCCGTCCCAGGGCGGGCGCCAAAAAGACCGGGGCCACGCCGATGGCCAGGCAGGCCAGGGCCAGCAGGCCCATGGGCAGGAGCATGGTGCGTGGCGCTTCCACCGCCTGTGCCACCGACCGGGTCCGCGGCAGCCCCAGGAAGACCGCCCCGAAGGCTTTGGCGAAGCAGGCCAGGGCCAGGGCCCCGATGAGGGCCAGGGACACGAGGGTCACCAGCGGCCAGGTTTGCCGTCCCAGCCCGAGCTGGAGTCCGAGCCCCCGGAACGCCCCCAGGTAGATCAGCCACTCGCTGACGAAGCCGTTGAGGGGCGGCAGCCCGCAGATGGCCCAGGACCCGGCCAGGAACGCGGCGGACGTCCAGGGCATCGTCCGCCCCAGGCCGCCCAGGCGCTCCAGGTCTCGGGTACCCGTGGCGCGCAGCACGGATCCCGCCGACAGGAACAGCAGACCCTTGAACAGGCTGTGGTTCACCACGTGGAGCAGGGCCCCGGCATAGCCCAGGGTCTGCATCGCGGGATGACCCGTGGCCTTGCCCAGGGTGCCCAGCCCCAGGCCCAGCAGGATGATCCCGATGTTCTCGATGGAGTGGTAGGCCAGCAGGCGCTTCAGGTCGTGCTGGCCAAGGGCGAAGGCCACCCCGAGGATGCCGGACAGGGCGCCCAGCCCCACCAGCATCCCGCCCCACCAGGCTGGCGGGTCAGGCACCCAGGAGAGGAAGCGCACGATCCCCAGGATGCCCATCTTGAGCAGCACGCCCGACATCAGCGCGGAGACATGGCTGGGAGCGGCGGCGTGGGCCGGCGGCAGCCAGAAATGCAGCGGCAGGGCGCCCGTCTTGAAGCCGAAACCCAGCAGGAACAGCGCGAAGAGGGCCGTGCCCCCGCGGGTGGCCGCCAGTCCCGCCGGAAGCGCGGCGAAGGTCGAATGACCCTGGACCTTGGCCAGCAGCGCGAAAGCCGCGAACAGGAACAGGGTGCCCGTATGGGTGGCGGCCAGGTAGATCCAGCCCGCCCGGTGGGTCTCGGGCTCGCGGTCTTCGGCCATCACCAGCACGAAGGCGGCGATGGCCATGCCCTCCCAGGCCAGCAGGAAGGTCAGGGCGTGGGACGCCATCACCAGCATCAGCAGCGAGGCCGTCAGGAGCCCGTAGACCAGGCGCAGGATCGGCGTGTGGCCCCGGTGGCCCTCCCAGTAGCCCAGGCTGTAGAGCCCTCCGCAGAACGAGAGCAGCAGCACCGGAATGGAGAAGAAGGCCGCGAGCGGATCCAGCACCAGGAGCCCCGGCGATCCCAGCGCCGCCGTGCGGAGCAGGAGGGTCCCGCCGGTCCCGCCGGCGAGCACGGGCAGGGCGGCCGTCAGGCCCAGGACCGCCGCCAGGCCCAGCAGGCCCGCGGCCGCCTCCCCGCCCCGCCGCCGCAGGAACAGCCCCGGCACGCCGGAGACCGCCGCGACCAGCAGGGCGAGGAGGCAGAGGCTCATCCCAGCAGCCTCCCCCTCAGCAGCATCCAGAGGAAGGTTCCCAGGAGGGTCAGCAGCACGTAGAGGAGGTAGACCGGGAGGTGACCCTGCTGGAAGCGTCGAAACCGGAGCAGGCGCTCCGCCACCCGGACCACCCGCGGTTCCAGGAACACCTCGCCCACCGGGTCCCGGAAGGCCTGGCGGAAAGAGGCCCCGGCGGGGAACAGCCCCCGGAAGCGCGGCCTCCGTGCGCGCAGGCCCGGCTGGACCGGGGCCCAGGCATCCGCGAAGGAACTGCCGGTGTACTGGGCCCTTGCCACGGGCGCGGCATAGCCGCAGTCCCACGTGGGAAGGTCCGCCTCCGGCGCGTCGGCCTGTCGGTGGAGCCAGGCGAGGCCCACCCCGACGAGGGCCAGAAGCCCCAGCTCCACCCCGGCCAGCAGGCGGAGGTCCACGCGGAGGCCCACAGCCAGCGGCGCCGGCGGCCAGGGTGTCCCAGGCACCACCGCGGCGATCACCCGGTCCAGCAGGGGCAGCAGCAGGAAGGCCCCCAGGCCCACTGCCAGGCAGAGCCCCGCCAGGACGGCCATGGGCAGCAGCATGGAGGCGGCGGGGTCGTGGGCGTGATCCGCAAGCCCACTCCGGGGCGAGCCCAGGAACAGGGTGCCGAAGAACCGGGCGAAGGCCACGGCCGCCATCCCTCCCACCAGGGCCAGGGCCACCAGGCCCAGGGCTGAGGACCAGGGATAGCCCCGGCCCAGGGAGGCGAAGAGGCCCCGGTAGAGGAACCACTCGCTGAGGAAGGCATTGAAGGGCGGCAGGGCCGCCACCGCCAGCACGGCCGGGAAGACGGCCAGGGCCGTGCGGGGCATCCGCCGCGCCAGGCCGCCCAGCGCCTCCATGTCCCGGGTGCCCGTGGCGTGCAGCAGGGCCCCGGCTCCGTAGAAGAGGAGGCTCTTGAACACCGCATGGTTCCACACGTGGAAGACCGCCCCGCCGAAACCCAGGGCCATGAGCCAGGGATCGTGGGTGGCCCGGCCCGTCCAGCCCAGGCCCACGCCCATGGCGATGATCCCGAGATTCTCAATGCTGGAGTAGGCCAGCAGCCGCTTGTAGTCGCGCTGGGCCAGCGCGTTCCCCACCCCGTAGAGGGCGGTGAGGGCGCCCAGGGCCAAGAGCATCCCGCCCACGCCCCGGGGGATGTCCGGCAGCAGGCTCGACACGCGGAGAATGCCGTAGATGCCTGTCTTGAGCATCACCGCCGAAAGGATCGCGGAGACGTGGCTGGGGGCGCTGGCATGGGCCGAAGGCAGCCAGAAATGCAGGGGGAGCACGCCCATCTTGAACCCGAAGCCCGCCACCGCCAGCAGGAGGATGCCGCCTTCGAACCAGGGCGAGGTGGCGGTGGGGAGCACCGTCCACAGCAGCCCGCCGGAACGCTGGGCCAGCAGGATCACCATCGCGGTCAGGAGCAGGGTGCCCGTGTGGGTGCAGGCCAGGTAGACCCAGCTGGCGCGGCGGACCTCCGGCTTCTCGTGCTCGGTGCCCACCAGGAAGAAGGCGGACACGGCCATCAGCTCCCAGGCCACCAGGAACACCAGGCCGTGGCGGGCCAGGAAGAGCAGGGTCATGGCCGCCACCAGCAGGCCGTAGAAGAAGCGCAGGGAGCGGCCCGAGCCCCAGGCCAGCTGCAACGGCCAGTAGCGCTGCCCATAGATCAGGCCCAGCCCACCCACCAGGTGGAGGGGCAGCAGGAAGGCCGCGGACAGGGCATCCAGCTCCAGGCGGGCCGGGAAGCCCCAGACCCGGAAGTCCAGACCCGAGACCGCCCCCCCGAGCAGGAGGTGGAGCGCCGCGCCCAGGGCCAGGAGGCTGCCCGCGAGGCCGAGGCCCGTGGCCAGGCGTTCCGGCGCGCGCGGCACGGCCGAGATCAGGGCCCCCGCGAACCAGCACCCGGTGGACGCGAGGACCAAGGCCACATCCAGCATCTGCACGCTCCGGGTTCAGGAAACGAGCCCGGCGGCTCAGGTTTTGGCTGGGGCACCCGGATGGGGGCTCGTCATCAGATGGGCCGGGGTCGGTTGGGCCCATGCTACTCCCAAGCCGGGCGTGTCTTCAAAACCGATGCGGCCCCTGCCTCCCACCCGCGGGCAAGGCAAGGCCCGGAGACCCCGTGTCCGCGGGCCTCCGGGCCTTGAGGCGGGGGGATCAGAGCCCCAGGTTCACCGTCGTCGTCGTGCTCGCGGTCACGGTGGCCGGCTGCACGGTCGAGGTGGTCGTGGTGGTGGTGCCATCCAGGTTCAAGGTGTTCCGCACGGCCTGGACACTGTAGGCCCCGACCGGAACGGTGGTGAAGTCGTAGGTCTCCGTGGAGGTGCCCACGACGGCCATGGTGGTGCGCACGATGAAGCTGAAGCTGCCCGAGGACGTCACCAGCGACTGGAGCAGGTTCACCTGGTCGCTCTGGCTGCTGGTGGCCAGCGGCGTGAGGCCGCCGGACACGGTGCCCGTGGAGGCGTTCGCGGTGAAGGCCGCGCTGTAGGTGAACACGGGGGTCGAGGCCGTCAGGGCGAAGGCCTCGCTGGCCTTGGCGTCATAGGCCTGCGGGGTCGTGGTCCCCACCAGCGGGTGGCTCACCACGTAGTAGGTCGTGCCCACCGGCAGCAGGTCCAGGGTGTAGGCGCCATTGGCGTCCGTCACGGTGCTGCGGGCGATCCGGGCGTTCCCGGAGCCGTCCAGGGTCTCGGCATAGACCGTCACGCCGGGCAGGCCCGTGGAGGTGGCGGCGTCCGTCAAGGTGCCCTGGATGGAGCCCGTGGCGATCTTGTCGAAGGCCCAGATGGTGGGACGCAGGATGTACTGGCCGGACATCCCGGCCTGCACCACCTGGATGGAGTGGGCGGCGTCGAAATCGATCCAGACATCCTTCGTGGTCCCGGCCGCCACATCGAAGTTCACGATCAGCTTGATGCCGCTCTGCATGCCCGAAGGCACCTTCAGGGGCTGGACGGATCCGTCGGCCAGCTTGACGGTGTTGCCGGAGCCAAGCACCAGCCGCATCTGGCTGTAGTGGCCCGCGGGCAGGGTCGCGCCGGTGACCAGCGTCTCCTCCACGCCGCCCACGAGGCCCAGCAGGTTGATGGTCTTGTTGGGCGTGCCCAGGGTGATCCAGGTGCCGTTGCTGTTGATCTCCACGGACTGGATGTTGACGTTGATCTCCTGGTAGCCGGAGATGGGTCCGTCCACCAGATGCACGTTCATGCTTCCGCTGGCGACATTGCCGCCGCTGCCCGAGCCAGAGCTGCTGCACGCCAGCAGGAAGGCGAGGCCCAGACCGGCCAGCGTCAGGAAGGTTGCGCGCCATTTCAGCATGGTCACCTCCGATCTCATGCCCCGGATAAGGACATCAGGACAGCCATCATGGTCCCGGAGGGGGCGGCCCGCAATTTAAAAAACGAGTTTTAAGGCCAATCAAATAAAGATATAGATCTTTGGGTCTAACTTTCTTAGAACACCCTGAGCAGAGCGACGTACCCGTTCACGGTGCGGACGCCCGCGATGTCGCTCTGCACGCCCACGCCCAGATCCACGCGCACGGCGGTGAAGAGCCAGAAGCCCGGCAGGTCCCCTGTGACGCCGACGCCGCCCATGCCGTAGGTCTTCTGGTCGTCGAGGCTGCGGGCCCGGGCGTACTCGAGGCTGAGGGACAGGCGCAGGTTGGGCCCCGTGGGGATGGCGAGGGCCGTCTTGGCGTAGGAGAGCCGGTCCGCCGTGATGGCGTTGGCCCGGATGCCCGCGATGCGAACCACGCCGCCCAGACCGCCCACATCCAGCGCCTTGAAGCGATCGAAGGCGCGACCCGAGGCCCACCCGGCCTCGCCGTGGAACCAGAGCCCGGGCGACAGCTCGCGATCCAGGCCCAGGCTGCCGCCCCAGCGGCGGAAATCGCCCCCGTCGGGAACCTCCTGGAGATCCGCGGCCAGGCCGTAGGTACCCTCGGGACGGCGGCCCCAGCCGTGGTAGGCCCGCACCTGGAAGCCCCGGAAGAGCCAGGAGCCCTGGAGGGTGCCGAGGCGGGTCAGGCCCGAGGGCGGCAGCTGGTAGCCCGGCGTGCGGTACTTGCTGTCCCCCTCGCTGAAGTCGTCGTACTCGAAGTCGCCGCGGCCCTCCAGGCGGAAGCCCAGGCCCAGGTCCCGCCCCAGCTCCAGGCCCATCTTCCCGAAGCGGCGGCCCACGCCGTCCCGGTCCGAGAGCCGCCCGTTCACCACGGGACGCTCCGTGCCCTTGAGGAGCAGGGCCGTGGCATCGGCGCTCACGTCGAAGCTGCCCAGGCCCCGGGGGATGGCCAGGCTGGCGGTGTTGAAGAGGATCGCCGTGAGGGCGTTGAGCTGCACGCCCTTCCCGAAGGCGTTGTAGTCGAAGTAGAGGAGGCCGCCCAGGGGCGCCACCGGCGGCGTGAGGCCGGGGTCCGCCAGCACCACCGCGGCCAGGGCGCGGCCGCTGCTCTTGGGCTTCTCCTCGATCTTCCGCGTGCCGTCGCCCTGCCTGGTGAAGTAGCGGGCCCCCTCGGGCGTCACCTTGAGCATGGTGGCTCCCGAGGCCCGAGCCGCGGCGCGCGCCGCCTCGAAGCCCTCGCCGTTCACCTGGAAGTCGCGGTAGGTGAAGCGGCGCTGCACCTGCACCACGCCGCCGGCGCTCACCCAGCGCTCGAAGGTCTGCACCGAGACGGGCCGCCACAGGCCCGGCGCCGCCTCGCCGTAGGTGAGGATCTCCCGCTCGCTCTTCACGGTGCCCGGCAGGTCCGTACGCTCCCGCCGCTCCACGAGAATCCGCCCGGTGGCCTCCTCCACCTCCAGGTCCCCGGCATACAGCAGGGGATCCGCGTCCACCGGCTCGAAGCGCAGCCGCCGCCGACCAGGGCCCGCGGCGCCGGCGTCCCGGTAGCGGTAACGCTCGGTCATGCCGAGGGCCACGGGCAGGGACATGGACTGGCGGCTTTCGATGAGGGGCAGCTGCACCTCACCGTCGAGCTTGGCGGTGACGCCGTTGAAGCGGACGGCCTTCTGGAGCAGCTCCGGCCATTCTCCGGCCTGCTCGAAGTAGCCGAAGCTGAAGCCCAGGTCTCCGCCCCGCCCGGAGGGCGTCTGGAGGTGCAGATCCAGCTCCGCCTTGGCCTGGACGGTCCGCGCCATGGCGCGGGACCGGAGCTGGGCCGCCCGCACCTTGGCCAGCAGGGCCCCCACGTCGTAGGCCTCGGCGGCGCTGACGGCCACCTCCGTGCGGTCCTTGGGCAGGGGCACCGACGACCAGGCGCCGCCCGCGAAGGTCCAGCGGCGCATGGCCCCGGCGCGGTTCCGCAGGGTGAGGTCCCCGAGCCCGCCCTCCACGTCCGTGAAGCCCGCGGGCAGAGTCTCCGCCAGCCGGGCCCCGGGGCCGCCGGCGGGCACCACCACCCGCCCCCCGTCGCCCATGAGGACGGAGACCAGGGCGCCGGGGTCCGAGGGCAGCCAGAGGGTCCAGGGCCGGCCCGGGAAGCTGTCCTGGGCCCGGGTGAGCTGCGCCCGCCACTTCGCCGGGTCCAGGTTCAGGTCCGCGGGCACCAGGGCGCCGCCATCGACGGCCCCCCAGGCGGTCTCGTCCAGAAGGGGCGCGGCCTCGGGATCGAAGGCCACGTAAAGGCGCTGGGTCGGCGACTGGGCCTTGAGGGCCTGGGCCGCCGCCAGCAGGAGGGGAAGCCGCCCTTCACCGGAGGGCAGGCGCAGCCGCACGGCGGAGGCCTCCTTCAGGCCCGCCACCAGGGCGGTCCAGCGCTGCCGGGCCGCCTCCACCTGGGTCGCGTCCCGGTTGTCCCGGGGCACCAGGAGCGACCCGTCCACGGCGCGCAGATCCAGGATCGCCGGTTCCGCCACACCCGTGCGCAGGGGCGCCGAGGCCGGCGCCTGGGCTGCCAGGGTGAAGGTCAGGATAGGCAGCGCAAGAAGCGGGCGAAACGGCACGAGGCCTCCGGAGGATTCCATGAGGCTATCCGGTCGGGGGCGGAGCCTCCAGACTCCGGACTTCCTTTCCCGCTATCCTCAAAGCTCCCAGGTGCCCATGCGATTCACGGTCCGGCTCACGCACTCCAATGGCGACGTCCTCGTGCGGGACTTCGAGGCGGAGAGCGTCGATGCGCTGCGGGCCCGCGTGCTGGCCGAGGGCGGCTTCCCCCTCGAGATCACCCGCACGGACACCGCCTTCCGCAGCCGCACCCAGCTCAAGACCGAATCCCTGGTGCTCTTCAACCAGGAGCTGCTGGCCCTGCTGAAGGCCGGCATCCCCCTGCTGCAGTCGCTGGAGCTGCTGGTGGGCCACGGCAAGGATCCCCAGCTGCGCCGCGCCCTGGCCCACGTGGTGGAGCTGGTGCGGGAGGGCATGTCCTTCTCCGACGCCCTGGAGCAGGCCGGGGCCTTCCCGCCGGTCTACCGAAGCAACGTGGTGGCGGGCGAGCGCAGCGGCACCCTGCCGGAGGTTCTGGCCCGCTGGCTGTCCTTCCAGAAGTTCGCGCAGAGCAGCCGCCGGCGCATCATCGAGGCCCTCTTCTATCCCGCCTTCCTGGTGCTGGTGCTCATCCTGGCCCTGGGCGTGATCTTCAACGTGGTGCTGCCGCGCTTCGCGGAGTTCTACGCCGGCGGCGACATCGAGATGCCCCTCGTCACCCGGATCCTGCTGGGCATGGGCAAGGTGGTCAGCTCCACCCTCTGGCTCCAGGGCATCCTCCTCGCGGGGCTCGCGGTGCTCATCCGCTGGATGGCGGCCTCGGAAGCCGGGCGCAAGCTGGCGGAGCGCCTCCTGCTCCTGCTGCCCAAGGTCGGCACCCTCTACCGCATGTACCACTCCAGCGTGTTCTCGCGCACCCTGGGCGTGCTGCTCTCCGGCGGCCTGCCGGTGGTGCAGGCCCTGGAGGTCGTGCAGCGCACCAGCCCCAGCGAGCGCCTGAAGGGGGGCCTGGCCGTGGTCACCGAGAAGGTGCGCGCCGGCAGCAGCCTGCACCTGGCCCTGGAGCAGGCGAAGATCCTGGACCCCCTGGCCGTGGAGATGGTGCGCGTGGGCGAGCAGAGCAGCGCCCTGCCCGAGATGCTGGACCACGTGGCCGACTTCTTCGACCAGGAAGTGGAGAAGGCCACCACCGCCGTCACCAGCCTCATCGGCCCCGTGCTCATCCTCTTCATGGGCGTCGTCGTCCTCGCCCTCCTGCTGGCCATCTACGTGCCGCTCTTCAACGCCAGCAACGTGGTGCGCTAAGTATCCTCCGGGGGTTCCGCGCTGCGCGCACACCCCCGGACCCCCGCGCTCGGCACGGCAAGGCCCTGCCTCGCTTTAGATCTTCCACGCCCGGCCGAACCTACCGCACGACAGGATGAGAAAGCGGATCCCCGGCTCAGCCGAGGATCCGCGCGGGGGCCCGGGGGTGTTCGCGCAGCGGAGCGGAGCGTGGAACCCCCGGATCCTCACCGATACTTCGACTTCAGCCACTTCTGCGGGTCCTGCGGCTGCGCCTGGTGGCGGATCTCGAAGCCCAGGCGGGGGCCGTCCACGGTGTCGCCCACGGCGCCCACCCGCTCGCCGGCCTTGAGCACCTGGTCCTTGGCCACCTGCAGGCCCTGGAGGTGGGTGTAGAGGGTGAACCAGCCGCCGCCGTGCTCGAGGATGACCATGGGGCCGTAGCTCTGGTAGTAGTCCGCGTAGACCACCTTGCCGTCGGCCACCGCCGCCACCGGAGCGCCGCTGGCCGCCGCGATGAGCAGGCCGCTCTGCACGGTCTTGGTGTGGAAGCGGGGATGCAGGTGCTCACCGAAGCTCTGGGCCAGGGAGCCCTCCACGGGCTGGGGCAGGCTGCCGTGCAGGGAGGCGAAGGCCACGGCGGATTCGAAGACCTCGCCCTTGGGCTTGGCCAGCAGACCCGCCAGCAGGCGCTCCAGCTGGATGGCCTCTTCCGCGAGCTCCGCCTGGACCTGCCGCTGGGCCGTCTCGTCCCTCTGCAGGCCGTCGAGGAAGCTGTTGAGCTTGTCCTCCTGCAGGCGCAGCGCCGCCTGGAGCTGGGCGGCCTCCTGCTCCTCCCGGGCCAGCCGCGCGAGCACCTCCCTGAGGGACTTCTCCTTGGCGGCGAGGTCGCCCTGCAGGCGGTGGATCTGGTCCAGGCGCTTGCGCTCCTGCAGCCGCGCCCAGGCCAGGAGGCGGCCGCGCTCCAGCCAGGCGTCGGGGTCCTTGAAGGTGGTGTAGACCCCCAGGTCGCCCAGGGGCCCCAGCGCCTGCATCCAGCGCACCTGCTTGCGGAGGTCGCCCTGGAGCTTCAGCACCTCGCCCTGGATGCGGGCCTGCTCGCGGCCGATGATCTGGACTTCGCTCTGGGCCTGGTCCCGGCGCAGCCGCGCGCCGTCCACCTGGGCCTTGGCCCGGTCGCGCTGGAGCGCGATGCCCTGCATCTCCACCAGCACGCCCTTGCGCCGCTTCTTCAAGGCCTCCAGCTGCTGGTCCACCTGGCCCAGGCGCCCCTGGATGGCCGCCAGTTTCTGGCGCAGCTCCGCCGGATTCTGGGTCCCCTGGGCCGCCAGCACCGGCGGCAGGAGCAGCAATCCGACGGCGGGGCGCATCCGCTTACTTCCGCCCCCCGGCCGGCAGCAGCATGGCCAGCGTGCCCAGCACCAGCGGGCCGCCGATGGACAGGGGCAGCGCCAGCGGCGAGAAGGGGTCCGAGGGGAGCTGAGCCATGGGCAGCAGCCGCACGAAGATCTCCAGCACCTTCACCTGGCCCGCGCTCCAGCCCAGGTCCTGGCCGAAGTCCAGGAAGAAGCTCAGGCGCGGACCCAGCTCGCGGAGCAGCAGCGTGAGCAGCAGGGCCAGGCCGGCGCTGGACTTCAGGAGCCGCGACAGGAGCACCGCCCACAGCAGCATCTGGAGGCCCAGCAGGAGGCCGTGGAGGTCCGCCCGCAGCAGCTCCGGCGGCCAGGCCTGGCCGATGAGCCGCCAGCTCAAGGCCCACACGGGGAGCAGCGCCACCTGGGAGAGGAACAGCCCGTGGGCAAAGCCCAGGCCCGTGCCCGCGAAGAAGCCCTTGAGCCGTTCGCCGCGGGAGGCCGCCGCAGTCCACTGGCTCACGGGACCGAAGGCGCCCAGCAGCACCACCAGGGACACCAGCCAGTACATGACGCCCTGCAGGCCGCCCAGCGCGTAGTCCTTCAGCGAGTCCGCCCCCAGGGGGACCGCCGTGCCGAAGACCACCACCTGCGACCCGTCCGGTCCCTGCTGGCCCCGGATCGCCATGAACACCAGCCCCGCGAGGAACAGGCAGACCAGCGTCCAGCCAATGCGCAGCTTCGAACTTCCGAAACGGTCCATGCGAACTCCCAGACGGTCAGGAGGTCAGTCTAGCGGCTGAAGCCCCTACCGCGCCGCTACCACCCGCGCGAGGTGGGCCTTCACCTCAGCCAGGCGCTCCGGCAGCACGGCCACGAAGACCGTGTCGTCACCGGCCAGCGTGCCCATCTGGCCGGGAACGGGATCGGCGTCGAGGCTGAGGCCCAGGGCCTGGGCGAATCCGGGCGCGGTGCGCAGCACCAGCAGGTTGGGCGGAACCTCGGTCAGGGTGACGTCCGGAAGAACCTGGGTGGCGGCCTCCACCCGGCGGTAGCGGCCCTGGACCTTCTGAACTCCCAGGCGCTTGAGGCGCCGGGACAGGGTGGACTGGGTGAGCTCGTGGCCCTCGGCGGACAGCTTCTCCAGCAGGTCCGTCTGGTCCGCGATGGGGTGGGCCTCCAGCAGCCGGAGGATGAGCTGATCCAAATCCATGCACGGATGTTGCATGAAATTGCATGGAATAGCAAGAAATTTACCGAGCCTATCCTCAAAAGTCCTGAAATAGTTCTTGCTTCACGGAATTCATTCTGTGCATATTATGCAATTGATTGCATGGTTATGCATCCCCATGCGCGCATATGCACAGGATCTCCGCATGCTGCCCAGCCCCGCCGTCCCCGCCCTCCTGCCCACCTACGCCCCCTACCCCTTCCCGCTGGTGAAGGGCGAGGGCGACCGGGTCTTCGACGACCGGGGCCAGGCCTGGTGGGACTTCTACGGCGGCCACTGCGTGTGCGCCACGGGCCACAGCCACCCCAAGGTGGTGAAGGCCGTGGCCGACCAGGCCGCCTCGCTGCTCTTCTATTCCGCCGCCGCGGCCCTGCCTGTGCGGGACGCCGCCGCCGCGAAGATCACCGCCTTCTCGGGCATGGACTCGGTCTTCTTCTGCAACAGCGGCGCCGAGGCCAACGAGAACGCGCTCAAGGTCGCGCTGCTGCTCACGGGCCGCAAGACGCTCGGCGCCTTCGACGGCGGGTGGCACGGGCGGACCACCCTGGCCCTCTCGGTGACCGACGACCCCAAGATCACCCAGCCCTTCGCGGACAGCCTCACCCCCTGCCTGCGCCTGCCCTTCGGCGATCTGGCGGCCCTCGACACGGCGGACTTCTCGGACGTGGCCGGTGTCATCCTCGAGCCCATCCAGAGCATGGCCGGCATCAAGACCGCCTCCCGCGAGTGGTTCCGTGCGCTCCGCGCCAAGTGCGACGCTTCGGGCACCCTGCTCATCTTTGACGAGATCCAGACCGGCATGGGCCGCATGGGCACCCCCTTCGCCGCCCAGTTCTACGGTGTGCGGCCCGACCTCATGACCTCCGCCAAGGGCCTCGCCTCCGGGGTGCCCATGGGGGCGCTCCTCATGACCGCCGCCGTGGCCTCCAAGCTCAAGGGCGGCGACCTGGGCAGCACCTTCGGCGGCGGCCCCCTGGCCTGCGCGGCCCTGCTGGCCACGGTGGACGTCATCGAGACAGAAGGGCTGATGGCGCGGGCTTCCGAAGCCGCCGAGCAGCTTCGGAAGGAGCTGAAGGGATCTGTGGTCGAGGCCATCCAGGGCGAGGGGCTGCTCCTCGGCCTCCGCACGCCCCACGCCGCGGCCCTCAAGAAGCACCTGATGGCCCAGCACATCCTCCTGGGCGGCTCCGGCGATCCCCAGGTGCTGCGCCTCATGCCGCCCCTCAACGTCAGCGGCGAGGCCCTCGAGGCCCTCGTCGCCGCCATCCAGTCCTTCGCCAAGCCCTGAATCCGGGAGCCGACATGAAGCACTTCACCCGCATCGCCGACCTGGGTCCCGCCGGAGTGGCGGAGATCCTCAAGACCGCCGCGGCCTGGAAGAAGGAGCGCCCCGGCGCCATCTTCGCGGACCGCATCCTGGGCATGGTCTTCTTCAACCCCAGCCTGCGGACCCGGGCCAGCTTCGAGGCGGCCATGCTGCGCCACGGCGGCCACGCCATCGTGCTCGAAGTGGGCGCCGGCACCTGGAAGCTGGAGGACCGGGACGGCGCGGTGATGGACCAGGACCGGGCCGAGCACGTGCGCGAGGGCGTGCCCGTGCTGGGCCGGTACGCCGACGCCCTGGCCGTGCGGACCTTCAGCCACGGCGACGGCGACGACGTCGATGAGCTGGACCCCGTCATCAACGCCTTCCGGCGCTTCTCCACCGTGCCCGTGCTGAGCATGGAGAGCGCCCGGGAGCACCCGCACCAGGGCCTTGCCGACCTCCTCACCATCCAGGAGGCCCACGGCACCACGAAGGTGCCCGTGACCCTCACCTGGGCGCCCCACATGAAGCCCCTGCCCAAGGCCGTGCCCAACTCCTTCCTGCTGACGGCCGCGGCCTGCGGGGCGGAGATCCGCGTGGCCCACCCCAAGGGCTACGAGCTGGCGCCGGAAGTGCGCGCCGAGGCGGAGAAGTACGCGGCGGCCACCGGCGGCAAGGTCATCTACACGACCGACCAGGACGCCGCCCTGGAGGGCAGCGCCGCCGTCTACGCCAAGGCCTGGGGCCCCTCCACCACCTCGGGCCTGGAGGCCGCGCCCATGGCCGACCTCTCGACCTGGATGCCCACCGCCGCCCACATGCAGAAGGCCGCGAAGGAGGCCATCTTCACCCACTGCCTGCCCGTGCGCCGGAACCTGGAAGTCCACGACAGCGTCCTCGACGGCCCCTGGAGCCGTGTCGTGGACGAGGCCGAGAATCGCTTCCACGTGCAGCGGGCCGCCATCGACCACTTGCTGAATCGTTGAGGCCAGCACCTGTCTGGCGCTCCCAAAGAATCACAACCAAGACACCAAGAACTGCAACAGCCTTGGCTCCCCCATTTTTCTTGGTGTCTTCTCGGTATCGGCGCTGCCGATACACAAGGCCAAAAGACATCTGGTGCCTTGGTGGTTTTCATTGCTCTCTTCTTCACGCTGATGCCTCCGGAGTTCCCATGCCGCTCTCCCCCAATCCCTACGCCGCCCTCAAGGAAGCCTCCCGCTATGTCCGCCTGTTCCGCGGCAAGACCTTCGTGGTGAAGGTGGGCGGCGAGGTCCTCGCCGAGCCCAAGATCCGCAAGGCCTTCTGCGAGCAGATCGCCCTGCTGTGGTCCTTCTCCATCCGGGTGGTGGTGGTGCATGGCGGCGGCGCGGAACTGGACGCCGTCTGCGAGGCCATGGACATCCCGGTGCAGAAGGTGGCGGGCCGGCGGGTGACGAGCCCCGAGGTGCTGGACGCCGCCAAGATGGTCTTCGCAGGCCAGGTGCACATGGACCTGCTGGCGGAGCTGCAGGCCGCGGGTGTCCCTGCCGTGGGCCTCACGGGCCTCGATGCCGGCCTGCTGAAGGCCACCAGGCGCCCCCCCGTGCCCGTGGTGCCCGACGGCGCCACCGAGCCCCAGCTGGTGGACTACGGCCTGGTGGGCGATATCGACGCCGTGGATCCCCATGTGCTCAGCCACCTGCTCGAAGGAGGCTTCGTGCCGGTGGTGGCGCCGCTTTCCGGGGGGGAAGACGGCGCCATTTACAACACCAACGCGGACACCATTGCCGCCAGCCTGGCCACGGCCCTGGGCGCCGAGAAGCTGTTCTTCCTGCTCTCCGTGCCGGGCCTGCTGAAGGACGTCAAAAAGGCCTCGTCCCTCATCCCCCACGCCACCCTGGAAGAGCTGTCGACCTTCGAGGCCAAGGGCATCATCAGCGGGGGCATGCGGCCCAAGCTGGCCGCGGTGAAGTCCGCCCTCCAGGGCGGCGTCTCCAGCGCTCACCTGGTGAGCGGCGTCGCGCCGGACGCCCTGCTGGCGGAGATCTTCACCAACGAGGGCAGCGGGACGATGATCGTGGCGGGGATCGCCTCCGGCGCCGCCCCGGCCGGGACCAAGCCATGAGCCCCGCGGAGCTGCTCACGCTCCTGGTGGGCACGCCCAGCGTGTCCGGCGAGGAAGGTCCCCTCGCGGACCTGGTGCAGAACCTCGTCTCCACGCAGGGCTTCGAAGTCCGGCGCCAGGGGAACAACCTCTGGTTCTCCTTCGGGAAGAAGGGCGGGGCCCGGCTCCTGCTCAATTCGCACCTGGACACCGTGCCCCCCAGCGCCGGCTGGGAAGGCGACCCCTTCACGCCCGTCTGGCATGGCTCCCGCCTCCAGGGCCTGGGCGCCAACGACGCCAAGGGCTGCGTGGCCGCCATCCTGCTCTCGGCCTTCGAGCTGTCGAAGCAGGATCTCGGCGGCGAGGTGGTGGTGGCCCTCACGGCCGAGGAGGAGACCGGGGGCCAGGGCATCGCCACCATCCTCGACCCGCTCGGTCTCTTCGAGGGTGCGGTGGTGGGCGAGCCCACGGGACTGCGGATCTGCGCCGCCCAGCGGGGCATGCTGCTGCTCAAGTGCACGGCCCGGGGCCAGAGCGGACACGTGGCCAACGCCCAGATGCTGGGCGCCGAGAACGCCATCCACAAGGCCGCCCGGGACATCGCCAAGGTGGCCGCCATGGACTTCCCGGCCCATCCGCTGCTGGGCAGCCAGAAGGCCCAGGTCACCCAGATCAGCGGCGGCCTGCGCCGCAATCAGGTGCCCGACGCCTGCGAGTTCTTCATCGACCTCCGCACGGGCCCGGACCAGGACCACGACGCCTTGTGCGCCGACTTCCAGCGGCAGCTGGAGAGCGAGGTCGCCATCCACTCCAAGCGCTACCTGCCCAAGGGCACAGATCCGGGCCACGCCATCGTCCGCGCCGCCCTCCAGGCCGCGAAGAAGGCAGGTCCCGTGGGCTCCGGCACCACGTCCGACTGGGCCTTCCTTGGCGGCATCCCGGCGGTGAAGGCCGGCCCCGGCGACACCTTCCGCAGCCACAGCCCCAACGAGTACCTGACCATCCAGGAACTCGAGGCCGGCGCGGACTTCTATGCCAAGCTCGTCCCCGCGTTCTTCAAGATGCAGGTGCAGCCATGAGGCCGGACCCTAGATCCCGGATGGCGCATGCGCCATCTGGGGAAGCCACCACCCTCTGGGCGAAGGACATTCCCCTTGACGCGGCCATCCACCGCTTCACCGTGGGCGAGGATCCCGAGACAGACCTGGCCCTCCTGGCCTGGGACGCCCTGGGCAGCGCCGCCCACGCGAAGATGCTGGCCGCCACGGGCCTCATCCCCGAAGCCGATGCCGTCTCGCTGGTCCGCGGCCTGCGCCGCATCGCCAACCTGGCCAAGCAAGGGGCCTTCCCCATCCCGCCCCACATGGAGGACGGCCACACGGCCATCGAGGCGGACCTCACCCGGCACCTGGGCCCCGCGGGCGGGCGCATCCACCTGGCCCGCTCCCGCAACGACCAGGTGATCCTGGCCCTGCGCCTCTACCTGCGGGACAAGCTGGTGCGCCTGGGACTCCGGGTGGCGGACCTGGCGGAGGGCTTCCTGGCCTTCGCGAAGGCCCACCAGGACACGCCCCTGCCGGGCTACACCCACCTGCGCCGGGCCATGCCCAGCACCTTCGGCCTCTGGGCCACGGCCTTCGCCGAGGGGCTGCTGGAAGAGCTGGAGGCGCTGCAGGGCGTGTACGGCCGCCTGGACCGCTGCCCCCTGGGATCGGCCGCGGGATTTGGCGTGCCCCTGCCCATCGACCGGTCGCTCACGGCGAAGCTGCTGGGCTTCTCGAAGGTGCAGCGCAGCCCCATCGATGTGCAGAACAGCCGGGGCCGCCACGAGGCTGCCGTGCTGCAGTGGGCCGCCTCCGTGGGCGGCGTGCTGGAGAAGTTCCTGTGGGACGTCTCCCTCTACAGCACCGAGGAGTTCGGCTTCCTCAAGCTGCCGGACGCCTTCACCACCGGCTCGAGCATCATGCCCCAGAAGAAGAACCCCGATGTCGTCGAGCTGGCGCGCGGCCGCTGCCGGGAACTGCGGGGCGCCGCGGGCCTGGTGGAGCAGCTGGCCTCGGGCCTGCCTTCCAGCTACCACCGGGACTTCCAGCTGCTGAAGCAGCCGCTGATCACCACCCTGCGGCACGCCGAGGACCTCTTCACGGTGCTGACGCCCCTGCTGCCCGCCCTCCAGGTGAAGGCCGAGGCCGCCGCAGACGCCTCCAGCGACGAGCTCTACGCCGCCCACCAGGCCTACGTCCTCGTGCAGGGCGGCCTGCCCTTCCGCGAGGCCTACCGCAAGGTGGCCCAGCAGATCCAGGACGGCACCTTCGCCCCGGACCGCACGGCCCTCACCGCCACCCACCTGGGCGGCGCCGGCAACCTGGCCCTGGACGCCCTCCAAGCCGACCTCACCACCGCCCGAGGGTGGATCGAGGCCAAGCAGAACCTCCATGCCCAGGCGGAGGCTTCGCTATGGGCAGGCTAGACACCATCG
The DNA here is from genome assembly GCF_022808885.1 of Geothrix alkalitolerans. Lineage (NCBI taxonomy): Bacteria > Pseudomonadati > Acidobacteriota > Holophagae > Holophagales > Holophagaceae > Geothrix > Geothrix alkalitolerans. Next base: position 139,464 of record NZ_JAKZLE010000007.1, read on the forward strand.
CTTCTGTTGATTCACCGCAGAGAACGCGGAGAGCGCAGAGGAAAACCTGTCTTTCTCTGCGTTCTCTGCGTTCTCCGCGGTTGGCGTGTTTCTTTCCCACCCTGAAAGGTCTCCCATGAGCAAGCTCGCGGTCCTCGCGTTCTCCGGCGGTCTCGACACCTCCTTCTGCGTGCTCTACCTCAAGGAGCAGGGCTATGACGTGGCCACGGTCACCGTGAACACGGGCGGCTTTTCTCCGGAGGAGCTGGCCCGCATCGAGGCCGCCTCGCCGAAGCTGGGCGCCGTGAGCCACACCACGGTGGACGCCCGGGCCGGGCTCTTCGACGGCTACCTGCGCTACCTGGTCTACGGCAATGTGCTGCGGGGCCAGATGTACCCGCTGTCCGTGTCGGCCGAGCGGGTCTGCCAGGCCAAGGCCGTGGCGGAGCTGGCCAAGGACATGGGCGCCGCCGCCATCGCCCACGGCTCCACCGGCGCCGGCAACGACCAGGTGCGCTTCGACGTGGCCTTCCGGGCTCTGGCGCCCGAGCTGGGCCTGCTCACCCCCATCCGCGACCTGGCCCTCTCCCGGACCGAGGAGATGGCCTACTGCGCCGACCGGGGCGTGATCTTCCCCCCGAAGACGAAGGACTACTCCATCAACGAGGGCATGTGGGGCACCAGCGTGGGCGGACGGGAGACCCTCGACCCATGGACCTCCCTGCCCGAGGCGGCCTTCCCCGGCGGCGTCATCGGCAGCCTGCCGCCCAAGCCGCTCGTCATCGGCTTCGAGCAGGGCGTGCCCGTCTCCCTGGACGGCAACAGCATGGACCCCGTCACCCTCATTGCCCAGCTCAACGCCGTGGGCCGGCCCTACGGCATCGGCCGGGGCGTGCACCTGGGCGACACCATCCTGGGCATCAAGGGTCGCGTGGGCTTCGAGGCCCCGGCCGCGCACCTGCTCATCGGCGCCCACCGGGAGCTGGAGAAGCTGGTGCTCAGCGGCAAGCAGCTCTTCTGGAAGGAGAGCCTCGGCAACCTCTACGGAAGCCTCCTGCACGAAGGCCACTTCTTCGACCCCCTGGCCCGCGATCTCGAGGCCTTCCTCGCCTCCAGCCAGGACCGCGTGAGTGGCGAGGTGCGCCTCACCTTGCACCCCCGCGCCTTCGTGGTGGAGGGCGTGCAGTCCCCCTACTCCCTGATGGACCCCCGCATCGCCACCTACGGCGAGGCCAACAAGCTCTGGACCGGCGCGGAAGCGGCGGGCTTCGCGAAGCTCTTCGGCGTCCAGCAGGTCCTGACGTTGAACGCCAAAAGCAACTGATCACCACCAAGACACCAAGGCACCAAGAACTGCAAAAGCCTTTGTCTTTACTTGGTGCCTTGGTGGTGAATCTTTCTTAGGAAGGCCCCATGAGAATCCATGTGGACAAGCTCGCCTCGGTCACCCGCAACCTGCGGCTGGGCCGGACCCTCACCCTCGGGCCGGAGATCCTCCTGGAGGAGGGTTCGGTCATCGCCTGCCGCATCCGCGGCGAGAAGACCACCTACAACCAGCTGGAGGATCCCCACGGGCGCATGAGCACCCTGCATGACGGGGACATCGTCGTGGGGGCGCTGGGCCACCGCAACGCGCTGCAGGGCTACGAGGGCGTCATGCCCGAGTCCCTGAAGCCCGGCGACACAGTGAATCTGCTCAACATGGGCGGCGTGCTCGGCACGTGCCTCTCCCACAATCCCGACGTGGGCAAGCCCTTCGAGCTGGAGGTGCTGGGCCAGGTGCTCGTCTTCCCCGAGTTCCAGTCCCGGGCCGGCCAGCCCGCCCACATCCGCATGGGCGCCCTCAAGGGCACCAGCCTCTCGCCCCACTGCCCCGTGGTCTACGTGGCGGGCACCTGCATGAACGCGGGCAAGACCGCCGCCGCCTGCGCCGCCATCCGCGTGCTCAGCCGGGCGGGCTACCGCGTGGGCGGCTGCAAGCTCACGGGCGTCTCGCTCATGCGCGACGCCCTGGCCATGCGCGACTATGGCGCCGAAGTCGCCCTGGACTTCACGGACGCCGGCAGCGTCTGCACGGACGCCGGCTCCGCCGCCGCCATGTCGCGCATCATCTTCTCGGAGCTGGCGACCCACGGCGTGGACGTCATCGTGGCGGAGACCGGGGACGGCATCATGGGCGAGTACGGCGTCCAGTCCATCCTGTCGGACCCCGACCTGAAGGCCCTGGGCGGCGCCTTCCTCCTCTGCGCCAATGACCCCGTGGGCGCGGCGGGCGGCGTGCAGTACCTGAAGTCCGCCTTCGGCATCCAGACGGACCTGGTGGCCGGCCCCGCCACGGACAACCGCGTGGGCGAGCGCTTCGTGGCCACCCTCGGCCTCCCCGCCCGCAACGCCCGCGCCGACGCCGACGCCCTCGGCAAGTTCGTCCTCGGCCTCGTCGAGCCCAAGATCTCGGCGAAGGTCTAATAACCATTAACCGCAGAGAGCGCAGAGATCGCAGAGGGAAAGAACAGGCCATTCGTTGCAGTTCTCTGCGCCCTCTGCGTTCTCTGCGGTTAGATTTCTTGTCCCAGGACCTCCCATGACCTCAGTCGATGTCCTCATCCTCGGCGCGTCGGGCTACGGCGGGGGGGAGCTGCTGCGGTGGCTCTCGAACCATCCGGCGGTGGCCTCCCTGCGCGGCACGGCCCGCAGCCACGCGGGCAAGCCCTTCCACGCCCAGCACCCCAACCTGCGGGGGCTGGTGGAGGGCAGCTTCGAAGCCACACCCGATTGGGCGGCGCTCGCGAAGAGTGCGAACCCGGTCCTCTTCTCGGCCCTGCCTCACGGCGAGCTGGGGAAGCTCTGGCCGGAGATCGAGGCGGCGGGGAAGGATCACGACCTCCTGAAGCGCCTCCTCGTCATCGACCTCTCCACGGACTTCCGCCTGGATCCCGCCTGGGTCTACGGCCTGGTGGACTGGAAGCCCGAGCGCATGAAGGGCGCCCGGCGCATCGCCAACCCAGGCTGCTTCGCCACGGCCCTGCAGCTGGCCCTGCTGCCGCTCGCCGCGTGGAAGCCCGCCTTCGTGGCCGTCACCGCGGCCACGGGCTCCTCGGGATCGGGCGCCGCGCCCAGCGAGACCACCCACCATCCGACGCGCGCCGCGGACTTCCGCGCCTACAAAATGCTCAGCCACCAGCACGAGGCCGAGGTGCTGCGCACCCTGGCGGCGGAAGGCTGGGAGGCGCCCCTCAGCTTCGTGCCCCAGAGCGCGCCCATGGTGCGGGGGATCTTCGCCACGGCCCAGTTCCCGCTTCCGGCAGGCGTGGATGCCGCCGCGCTCAGGGCCCACTACGAGGCCTTCTACCGGGACCGCTTCTTCGTGCGGGTGGTGGACGGCTCGCCCCGGGTGGCGGCCACCACGGGGAGCGCCTTCGCGGACATCGCCGTGGCGGCCAGGGGCGGCCACGGCGCCGTGATGGTGGCCCTGGACAACCTCGGCAAGGGCATGGCGGCCCAGGCCGTGCAGAACCTCAACCTGGCCCTGGGACTGCCGGAGTGGACCGGGCTGAAGGTGGCGGGGGGCTACCCGGGCTGAACGCGACAGGCCGCAAAGATTTATTCGCCACCGATTTCGGTGATTGCAGTGATGAAAGAGGATGTCCTGTCCCAATGCAGCATGGGCTCCATGGGGGGTGGGCCGGGCCCCCCCCCCCGCGGGCCCGCCGCGCCGGGCCCCCCACGGGGGGGGGGGGGGGCGGCGCGCCCGGGGGGGGCGGCCGCCCCCCCCCCCCCCCCCCTATGACTTCCGGCAAAGCCGGAAGCGGCCCTCGGCCGGCCCATGCGGGACCCATCCCAGGCGCCATCGGTGAAATCACTGAAATCGGTGGCTAGAGAAGTCTTTTGGCTTGAATCGGTGGCAAAAAGCCCGCCCATTGGATCGCGCCACATCCCCCATCGTCTACCCCTAGATCCCTTAATAGACAAGACTTCCGGTTGTGGGATGATGATTGACCCTTTCCGGAGCGTCTATGAATCCGTCCCTTCTCACCCGTGAAGCCCTGGGGCAGTTCGCCAGCGCGAGCCGTTCGGCCTTCGAAGCGGAGCTGAAGACCCTGGTGGAGATCCCCTCCATCAGCGCCGACCCGGCCCGGCAGGGCGACGTGCGGCGCGTGGCCGAGGCCGCGCGGGCGCTCTTCGAGCGGCACGGGGGCAAGGCCGAGATCCTGGAGACCAGCGGCAACCCGCTCATCCACGGATGGTTCGGGGAGGATCCGAGCTGCTCGACCATCACGGTCTACAACCACATGGACGTCCAGCCCGCCAACGAGCCCGAGTGGACGGCGGAGCCCTTCACCTTCGTGGTGGACGGCGACACCTACCGGGGCCGGGGCAGCACGGACGACAAGGGCCCGGCGGTGACGGCCTTCTTCGGCGCCCTGGCGGCCCGCAAGGCAGGCGTGCCCCTCAACATCCACTTCCTGTGGGAGACCGAGGAGGAGATCGGCTCGCCCAGCTTCGAGGGCGGCCTGAACCGCCACAGGGACCGCCTCAAGACCGACGCCATCGTGGTGAGCGACACGGTCTGGATCACCCGCGGCAAGCCCAGCACGCCCGCCGGGCTGCGCGGCCTCAAGGGCTTCCGCCTCACGCTGGAGACGGCGGACCACGACCTGCACAGCGGCGTGGTGGGCGGCGCGGCGCGCAATCCCCTGGCCGAGCTCATCAAGGTGGTCGCCGCCATGATGGACGGCGAGACCGGCAAGGTGAAGATCCCCGGCTTCTACGACGAGGTGGTGAAGCCCTCCAAGCAGGAGCTGGAGGAGTGGGCCCACGCGGGCTTCAGCGTGGAGACCTTCAAGAAGGACCACATGATCACCGGCATGCGCACGGAGGATCCCATCAAGGTCATGAAGCGCGTGTGGGGCCGGCCCACCATGGAGGTCCACGGCGTCGTGGGCGGCTACACGGGCCCCGGCATCAAGAGCGCCGTGCCGCCCCGGGCCGAGGTGAAGCTCTCCTGCCGCCTGGTGCCGGACATGGACGAGCACACCACCATCGAGCGCATCCGCGCCTTCGTGAACGAGCACTTCCCCGACGTGCAGTTCCACGAAGAGCACGGCCTCGCCCCCTTCAAGGGCCACGTCACCGGCCCCTACGCCGAGGCCATCAAGGATGCCTACCGCTTCGCCTTCGACGCCCCCTGCTCCTTCACCCGCGAGGGCGGCAGCATCGGCGCCGTGAAGACCATGGAGGACATCCTGGGCTGCGAGGTGTTCTTCCTGGGCCTCAGCCTCCCCAGCCACGGCTACCACGCCCCCAACGAGAACTACGACTGGGAGCAGGCCTCGGGCGGCATCGCCGCCTTCGCCCACTACTTCGAGACCGTGAGCTCGTTCAAGGGGTGAGGGCTGTTCCCTGCGAAAATCGCCGGCCGATGGCCGGCGATTTTTGTTGAATAAGGCCCTGCATCAGCGACCACCGATGGACCGTCCCCGGACGTTTGTTTGATGTGTCAATTTGCTACTAATTGGTTTCAGTTTTAGTTTTTCATGGACACTCACCTCGTCCCGCTCTAACCTACTAACGAATTCCTAATTGGATTATCAATTAGTAGGTACCCATGAAACTCCCTCACCCTCCTCCAGATCTATCCAGCCTCCTTTCAATCATTGGACCTGGAGATATCCAGAAGATCCTTGAGCTCCAGCCGGGCCCCCTGGTCAAGGACGTCTACCTCCACTGGGAGGAATTGAGGCATCGGGATCCCCCGGAGGGTCTGAACCACGAGCTTTGGTGGCTGGGTGTCAAGTGGGCTCGGCAGGCCCTCCTGAAGCCCCTGCCGCTGCTGGACAAGAAAGGGCGTCCCTTCTTCTTCGGCGTCCCCGAGCCTGTCCAGATCGACCTGCACCACATCGACCAGGATGCGGCCGGCGAGATCAAGTCCGCCACCGAGACCGCCACCCCCGCCACCCGGGACAGGTACCTCCTCAAATCGGTCATCGAGGAGGCCATCACCTCGAGCCAGTTGGAAGGGGCTTCGACCACCCGGAGGGTGGCCGCCGAGATGCTCCGATCCGGCAGGGCTCCGAAGGATCGAAGCGAGCAGATGATCTTCAACAACTTCCTGGCCATGCGCGCCATCCAGGGCTTCAGGAACGAGCCCATGACCCCGGCGCGGCTGCTGGAGATCCACCGCCTGGTGTCCGAGCGCACCCTGGACGACCCCCGGGACGTGGGAAGGCTGCGCCAGTCGAACGACATCCACGTGGTGGATAACGACGACGGCACCATCCTCCACCAGCCGCCCGACCACCATGAGCTGCCGGAACGCCTGGAGCGGCTCTGCGCCTTCGCCAACGCTGGAGAGGATCAGCGCCCCTTCGTGCATCCGGTCCTTCGGGCCATCCTGCTGCACTTCATGATCGGGTACGATCACCCCTTCGCGGACGGGAATGGAAGGACCGCCCGGGCGCTCTTCTACTGGTCCATGCTCCGGAGCGGGTACTGGCTGGCCGAGTTCATCTCCATCTCGCACATCCTCCGCAAGGCGCCGGCCCAGTATGGGCGGGCCTACCTCTTCACCGAAACCGACGGCGGGGACACCACCTACTTCCTGATCCACCAGCTGGCCACCATGCGGAAAGCCATCCAGAGCCTCCACGACTACCTGGCAAGGAAGGCTAAAGAACAGCGGGGTATGGAGCGCCTGCTGGCAGAGTCCCCCGCGCTGCGCATCAGGCTCAACCACCGCCAGAAGACCCTGCTCACCCATGCGCTGAAACACCCCGGCGCGGGCTACCGCATCGAGGACCACCAGAAGGCGCACGGCATCGTCTACCAGACCGCCCGGACCGACCTATTGCAGCTGGCAGAACTCAGCCTCCTCGAGAAGATCAAGGACGGGCGTGCGTTCCTCTTCGTCGCCCCCGATGACTTGGCGATCCGGATGTCCCGCCTCGAACCATAAATCGTTCAAGGCTGTTGCCTGCGAAAATCGCCGGCCAAAGGCCGGCGATTTTCGTCAGAACGTCCCCTGCACCAGCCCCCCATCCACCAGCAGGCTCTGGCCGGTGACGTAGCTCGCGGGGGTTCCGCAGAGGAAGGCGATGACGGCGCCGACCTCGCCGGGGTCGCCAATGCGGGCGGCGGGAATGGCGGCGGCGGTGCGGGCGAAGTACTCGTCCATGGAGATGCCCTCGGCGGCGGAGCGCACCTCGGCCAGGTGGGTCTGGCGGTCGGTCATCACGTGACCCGGCAGGACGGCGTTCACCGTGATCCCGTCCGCGGCGGTCTCCTGGGCCAGGGTGCGGGTGAGGCCGGAGAGGCCGGCCCGGAGCGTCGAGCTGATGGTGAGCAGGGGCGTGGGCTGCTTGGCCACCAGGCTGGTGATGTGGACGATGCGCCCCCACCGGGCCGCCCGCATGCCGGGCAGCACGAGCCGCGAGAGGCGCACCACGTTCATGAGCGTGGAGTCCACCCCGGCGGCCCAGTCGTCATCGGAAAGCCCCGAGAACCCGGCCGCCTTGGGCCCGCCTGTGTTGGTCACGAGGATCTGCACGGGCCCCAGGGCCACGGCCGTGGCCTGGTGCCAACGGGCCAGGTCCTCGGCCTTGGCCACATCCGCGACCAGGGCCAGGGCGGGCACGCCCAGGGCCTCCAGCTCGGCCTTCACCGCCGCCAGGGACTCGCCGCCCCGGCCGCAGACCGACACGGCGCAGCCCTCGGCCGCCAAGGCCAGGGCCGCGGCCCGCCCCAGCCCCTTGCTGCCGGCCGCCACCATCGCCACCTTGCCGTGAATGCCCAGATCCATGGCCGCCCCCCGCCCCCAGCATAGGCGATCCACCCCCGGGTGGGTCCCGGGGCCCGAGGGGACTTGACGCGACATCAAAGTGATATCACATTGATTGCCCATGGAGGTTCCCGTGCTCAAGGAACGCACCGCATTCGCCCTTCCCGGACTGCCCGTCCTGCTCCTGGCCCTGCTGGCCATTCTCGGGGCGGGCGGCCTCACCATCCACGCCGCCGTCATCGAAGAGCCCTCCCGTCTGGTCTTCACCGTGCCGGTGATCGTCCTGGGCCTCTTCACCCTGACGGGGCTCTTCGTGGTGAATCCCAACGAGGCCGTGGCGCTGCAGCTCTTCGGCGACTACCGCGGCACCGTGCGCCAGGAGGGCATGGCCTGGGCCAACCCCTTCCTCAGCAAGCGGAAGATCAGCACCAAGGTCCGCAGCTTCGAGAGCCAGCGCCTGAAGGTGAACGACCAGGACGGCAACCCCGTGGAGATCGCCGCCATCATCGTGTGGCGCGTGGTGGACACCGCCGAGGCCCTCTTCGAGGTGGAGGACTGCGAGAAATACGTGACGGTGCAGAGCGAGGCGGCCCTGCGGGCCCTGGCCTCCCACTTCCCCTACGACGCCCACGAAGCGGGCCAGCTCTCCCTGCGCGGCAGCACGGACGAGGTGGCCGCCAAGCTCAAGCTCGAGCTCCAGCGCGTGCTGGCCCAGGCTGGCGTGGAGGTGCAGGGCGCCCGCATCAGCCACCTGGCCTACGCCCCCGAGATCGCCCAGGCCATGCTGCAGCGCCAGCAGGCCAGCGCCATCATCGCCGCCCGCCAGAAGATCGTGGAGGGCGCCGTGGGCATGGTGGAGATGGCCCTGGAGATGCTGGCCGAGAAGGGCACGGTGCAGCTCGACGAGGAGCGCAAGGCGGCCATGGTCTCCAACCTCCTGGTGGTGCTCTGCAGCGAGCGCGCCGCCAACCCCGTCGTGAACGCGGGCACTCTGTACCATTAGGGTTCCATGGCCGAGCGCAAGCCCTTCCTCCTCCGCACCGACCCGGCGCTGCTGGAAGCCCTCCAGCGCTGGGCCGACGAGGAGCTGCGCAGCCTCAACGGCCAGATCGAGTACCTGCTGCGCCAGGCCCTCCAGCGCGAGGGCCGGCTCAAGCCCCCACCTGTGAAACGGAAGCCACCCGAATGACCCCCGCCCTGCACCTGGAAGCCCTCACCAAACAGTTCGGCGAAAAGGTCGCCGTGGACCGCCTCGACCTCGCCCTGGAGCCCGGCGCCTTCCTGGGCCTGCTGGGCCGCAACGGCGCCGGGAAGAGCACGACGCTGAAGATGGTCACGGGCCTGCTGAAGCCCACGTCGGGCCGCATCCGCGTGCTGGGCCTGGATCTCGAGGCCGATCCCCTGGCCGTGAAGCGCCAGATCGGCGCCATGCCCGAGGACATGGCCCTGCTGGACATGCTCACGGGCCCCCAGTACCTGCGCTTCGTGGGGCGGATGTACGGCCTGCCGGACGCGCTCATCGACGGCCGCCGGGAGGAGCTGTTCGACGCCCTGGACCTGGATCCCGGCCCCAAGACGCTCATCGCGGACTACAGCTTCGGCATGAAGAAGAAGGTGGCCCTCTGCGCCGCGCTCATCCACGGGCCCCAGGTCGTGTTCCTCGACGAGCCCTTCGAGGGCATCGACCCCGTCACCAGCCGCACCATCAAGGACATCCTCCAGAGCCTGCAGCAGCGCGGCGTGACGCTGGTGCTCACCAGCCACATCCTCGAGGTGGTGGAGAAGCTCTGCCCCCTCATCGCCATCCTGGACGAGGGACGGCTCAAGGGCTTCGGCCCCCTGGACGAGCTGCGCCGCGGCGGCGAGAGCCTGGAGCAGCTCTTCGTGGGGCTCGTGGGCGGCGGGCAGAAGGGGGCGCTCTCGTGGTTGTGAGCCCCTTCCGCGCCCTGCTGGCCTCCCACGGGCAGGCCACCTGGAACCGTTCGGCCCGGGAGCTGGGCCGGCAGGGGGCCTGGATCCTGGCCCTGGTGGTGGGGATCCTCGCCGCCTTCGCGGCCCTGGGCCTGATCCTGGGCGGCGGGGCCCTGGGCTGGCTGCTGGGCGGCCGCCTGGACCGGCCCGTGGCTGTGACGATCCTCGGCGCCGTGCTGGCCTTCTTCGGCTTCGGGGGCGGCCTCATCGGCGGCGTGCTGGGCGGCGCCCGCGAGCTGGCCTGGGAGGCCTACCGGGGCTTCCCCCTGCGCCTGCGCACCCTCTACCTCGCCGAACTGACGGCAGGCCTGGTGGACATGCTGCCGCTGACGATGGGCCTGGCCCTGACCGGGCTGCTGCTGGGCATCGGCCTGGCCGCACCCCGCACCCTGCTCCTGGTGCCCCTCGTCCTGCTCGAGACGCTGCTGATGATGCTGGCCCTCCAGCTCCTCGTGGGCGGCCTGGCCTCGGCCCTGGTCAAGCGCCTCCGGGTGGCCCTCACGGCGCTGGCCGTCCTGGCGTGGCTGGGCTCCACCCTGATGTCCCCGGGCCTGTCGAAGCGCGGACCGGGTGTCGCCGCCAGGCCTGCGGCCCGTCCCCTCCAGGCCGCTCAGGTCGAGAAGGTCCAGGCCCTGGGCCGGGGCGCGGCCCGGGTGCTGGGTGCCCTGCCGACCGATGCCGCCGCCCGGAGCCTGGCCCAGGCGCGGGCGGGCCACTGGGGCGCGGCCCTGGCCCTGCACCTCTACCCGCTGGCCCTGCTGGCCCTGGTGATGGGGCTGGGCGCCCGGATCATGGCGCGGGAGGCCAGCGGAACCGCCGCCGCCCCGCGGACCCGCGGGCCCCACCGGCTGTGGAGCTTCCGACACCCCGCGGAGGGCCTCGGGCGGCTCCACTTCCAGACGATCATGCGCAGCCACCTGGGCCGCTTCGCCTTCCTCATGCCCCTCATGACCGTGGTGCTGCTGAAGGGCCCCTTCGCCCAGTTCAAGGCCAACCCACTCTGGACCGTGCCCGCGGCCTTCGCCTACCTGTCCCTGGTGGCGAACAACTTCGTGTTCAACCAGTTCGGCCTGGACCGGCACGGCGTGAAGGGCCTGCTGCTCCTGCCCGTGGGGCCGGAGGACCTGCTCAAGGGGAAGCTGCTGGGCCTGGCCGCCCACCAGGGGCTCCAGGCCCTGGTCCTCGCCGGCCTGCTGATGCTGCTGGACCACGCGGGCCCCATCCCCCTCCTGGGCGGCATCCTGCTCATGGGCTGCATCTTCCTGGCCCAGACCGCCGTGGGGCAGTGGACCTCCACCTGGGCGCCGCGGCCCATGGCCATGGACAGCCTCAAGAACAACAGCATGCCCCTCGCCCTGGGCCTGCTGAGCATGGGCACCTCGGCCGTCTGGGCCGGCCTCTTCGGCGGCGCCTACGCGCTGCTGGCCTGGATCTCGCCGCGGCTGCTGGTGCCGGGCATGGCGCTGCTCTTCGGGCTGGTGCTCACGGCCCACCTGCTCCTGCTGCCCGCCGCGGCCGCGGCCCTGGACCGCCGCCGGGAGAAGCTGGTGGAGGCCCTCGGATGAACCCCGAGGCGCTGCGCCTCGCCGCGGAGCTGGGGGGATCGCTGTTATCTGCCCCCGGGGGCGGCAGCCTGGTGCTCGTGGAGCGCATCCAGGCCCACGGCCTGCCCCAGGCGCTGGTGCTGGGGCGGACGGCGGAGGACCTGCGCGAGCCCCTGGAAGCCGCCGACGCCGTCCAGGCCCGGGGCCTGCCCTTAAACCTGCTGGGCCTCGTGCCCGCGCCCGGAAGCGACCTGGCCGCCGCCCTGGACCTGCACCACCGCCGCCTCGGCGCCCTGGTCTGCGCCCTGGACGCGGGCCTGCCCTGGCTGGACGGCAAGCCCATGCTGGTGCGTCGCCTGCCGGGCCGCATCGCGCGCGGCCTTCCCGTGGCCCTGGAGAAAGCGCCCATGGGCCCCCTGGAGAAGGCGGAGCTGAAGGGCTTCCTGGCGGACTGGGACAAGGATCGCCGCAAGATGACCTTCCGCCGGCCCGAGTGGCGGGAGGCGCCTGATCACGAGCAGCACGGCGGCTTCGAGACGGACCTCTGGCCCGGCGTGCCCCTGCCCGAAGGCGCGGAGCTGCGGGTGCCGCCCCTGGTGCTGCCCGAGGCCACCGCCCTCACCAACGCCCTGCGCACGGCCCTGCGGGCGGCCACGGGCCAGCCCGTCCCTTTCCTGCCCCTGCCCGGCGACCCCGCGCCCCTCCACGCCCTGCGCGCGCTCACGCCCGAGGCCACGGCCTTCCGCGGGCCGGCCCGAGCCTGGGAGCTCGCCTTCGAAGGCCTCTCCCGCCTGCCCGCGCCGCCGCACTTCTGCGCGCGCTGCTGAACGGGGCGCCAGGGCTTCCTGGCCCCAGCGCCCCTTCCCGGTGGTTCAGCGGCCTTCCACCTGGAGCGTGTAGGCCTCGCCGGTGCCCTTGACCACGGTCACCAGCTGGTCCCCGAGGTCCTTCACGTTCCTGAGCTCGCCGGGGAGGCGCCGCTCCTGCACGACTTTACCCTGCTTCACGTCCAGCACCTGGAGCACCGTCTCCTTCTTCGCCTTGTCCCAGGAGCCCACCACGGCGCGGCCCTGGAGCACCACCGGGTCCATGAACCGGCCCCAGGGACCGCTGAGGAAGCCCATCTGGAAGTCGCCGGCCGCCGGGATGGCCGCCTCCGCCTTGCCGGTGGCCAGGTCCACCACATGGATGCGGTTGTCCTTGTCCAGGTGGACCGCCTTCCCGTCCACCACCACGGGCCAGGCGGTGCCCTTCTCCTTGAACTCCCACAGCTTCTTCCCGCTGGCCAGGTCCAGGCAGGTCAGGCGGCTGCCGCCGAAGGAGCCCCACTCGAGGCCCACCACGCGGCCGTCGGCCAGGCCCAGCACGCTGGGGCCGCCGATGTCGAAGGTCCACCGGCTATTCCCCGTGGCGGGGTCGAAGGCGTACAGGGTGCCGCCGGACATGCTGTTCTGGGACCGGTAGTGGCCGGAGGACATCAGCAGAGTGTCCCCCGCCAGCTTGAAGAACCACTGGTTGTCGTTGCGGGTCGAGGCCTTCCACACCTGCTTGCCGGTGGCCAGGTCCAGGCCGTAGCAGGCCGCCACGCCGCCGATCAGCACCAGGTTCTTGGCCACCACGGGCTGGTTCTCCACGCCGTCCTCGGCTTCGAAGGACCAGCGCAGCTTCCCGTCCTTGCGGTCGTAGGCGTAGAGCTTCCCCGTGCGCCCCCGGAAGAGGCTGCCCCCGGAGGTGCCGACCAGCACCAGGTCGCCGGCCACCACCGGATTCCGGAACCCGCGCCGCACCACCACCACGTTGCCGTGGCCGAACGTGCCTTCCCCTTCCTTCTCGATCGGCACCTTCCACAGGGCCTGGCCCGTCTGGGCGTCCAGGCAGCTCAGCTCGTATTTGGCGTTGATGAGGAAGAGCAGGCCGCCCTCCTCCGCCACCGGCAGGTCCGCGGGCACCGACCAGACCTCGCGGCCGTCCGCCAGGGCCCGGCGCTTCACATCGCCGCCGTAGCGCACATAGACCGCCTCCTTGCCCAGGGCGAAGAACGGCGCGGCCCCGGTCTCCTTGAAGGACCACAGCGGCTTGTCGGCCAGGGCCGGGGCAGGTGTCGGGGTTGACGCCGGGGTTGACGCCGGGGCCGGCGCTGGGGTTGTCGCCGGGGCCTGGGCGAGGAGGCACGGCGCCCCCAGGAGGGCGGCGAGCGCCGGGATGCAGAGCGAGCGGGACATGGGAACCTCGAGAGGGCGGGCCTCGGAAGCGGCGCCGGATGGAAAAAGCTGGGCTGGGATCCGGATAGGCTACCTTCAGATCCCCGAAATGCCAACCCGATGCCTGGGTTCCGCAGGCCGGGCCACGCCATGCCTTCGGGGCCCGGCCGCTCAGATACGATGCCGGTTTTATATGAAGGCACCCCTTAGAAAAATGAGTATATTTACCTCAACTAGGTCGTTTCGAACCAATCTTCCAGCCAGAAGGGGAGGAGGGCCATGGTACTCGCCAAGCGGTTGCCGGCCCGGCCCACCCGGTCCACCTGGTTCGCGCCGGCCCGGCGCGCGCCCTTGCGCACGCTCCAGAGGGAGGCCGAGGCCTGTCTGGAGAATCCGGTCGCGCAATTCCTCGTCGCCTCGCTGGACGGCCTGGTGCTCCTCCTGGACCGGCACCGGCAGGTGCTGGCGGTCAACGCCCCGGTGCAGGCCCTGGTGGGGGCTTCCGCCGAGGCCCTCCTGGGCCGCCGCCCCGGCGAGGTCTTCGGGTGCGTCCACGCGGAGGAAGGCCCGGGGGGCTGCGGCACCAGCCGGGCCTGCGCCCACTGCGGCGCGGTGCTGGCCATCCTGGAGGGCCAGCGCACCGGACGCCCGGCCCGCTCCGAATGCCTCCTCATGCTCCGCAGCGGCGACACCACCCAGTGCGCCGAGTTCGAGATCGCCGTCAATCCCCTGCGCGTGGGCCGCCACGAGCTGCAGGCCGTCCTCCTCCACGACGTGAGCCCCACCAAGCGGCGGGACGCGCTGGAGCGCCTCTTCTTCCACGACATCGCCAACCTCATGCAGGGCATCCGCGGCTGGACGGACCTGCTGTGCGCCGGGGACGCCAGCACCCCCCAGGTGGCCGACAAGCTCGCGCGCCTCACGAGCCTCCTGGACCGCGAGCTCCACAGCTACCGCGCCATGGTCCAGGCCGAGCACGGCAACCTGCGCCCCAGCCTGCGCGAGGTCCTGCCCCTGGAGATCCTCCAGGACGTGCGGGACCTGCTGGCCCGCCACGCCGTCGGCGGGAGCCGGCCCGTCCTCCTCCGCGCCGCCCCGGCCGGGCCCATCCGCACCGACCCCGAGCTGCTCTCCCGGGTGATGCTCAACCTGGCCCTCAACGCCGCCGAGGCCATCCGCCCCGGCGAGCCCGTCACCCTCTCCGTCCATCCCGTGGGCGACCGGATGCGGTTCCTGGTGCACAACCCCGGCGAGATCCCCAAGGACATCCGCAGCCAGATCTTCCTCCGCTCCTTCAGCACCAAGGGCGGCAGCGGCCGGGGCCTGGGCACCTACGCCGTGAAGCTCTTCGGGGAGAAGGTGCTGGGCGGCAAGGTGGGCTTCACCACCGGCCCGGCCGGCACCACCTTCTGGATCGACCTGGACCCCCTCCCGGCTTAAGCGGTCCCTGAGCGATCCCCGGACGACCTCCGGACGACCCCCGGGCGGGGCCGGGACGGTAAGGTAGGGGAAACCTCCCCGTCGAGACCCCCATGCCCGACCGCATCGGCAAGTTCGAGATCCTCCGCACCCTGGGCCAGGGAGCCATGGGCGAGGTGTTCCTGGCGCGGGACACCACGCTGGGGCGCGAGGTGGCCCTCAAGACCATCCGGCCCCAGGCGGACGCCGAGGCCCTGGGCGACCTGAAGGCCCGCTTCGCGCGGGAGGCCCAGTCCGCCGCCGGGCTGCACCACCCGAATGTGGTGACCATCTACGAGTTCGGCGAGGCGGACGGCCTGCTCTACTTCGCCATGGAGGTGGTGGAGGGCCCCAGCCTGGAGAGCCTCCTGCGCCGCCAGGCCCTGGCGCCCCGGGCCTTCCTGGAGGCCATGGCCCAGGTCTGCGACGGCCTCCAGGCCGCCCACCAGAAGGGCATCGTCCACCGCGACATCAAGCCCGCCAACATCATGATCGCCCGCGAAGGCGAGCGGCCCGTGGCCAAGATCCTGGACTTCGGCGTGGCGAAGTCGCTGGGCCAGGAGGCCACCCAGACGGGCATGGTGGTGGGCACCCTGGCCTACATGGCCCCCGAGTACCTGAGCCGGGGCCAGGCCACGCCCTCCGCCGACCTCTTCGCCGTGGGCGTCATCCTCTACGAGGGCCTGGCGGGGCACCGCCCCTTCCAGGGCGACACCAACGGCTCGCTCATCTACTGCATCCTCCACGAGCCCACCCCCGACCTGGACCTCGAGTCCCTCGACGGCCTGAACCCCGCCCTGCGGGACCTGGTGACCCGGGCCCTGGCCAAGGATCCCCTGGCGCGTTTCGGTTCGGCGAAGGAGCTGGGCGAGGCCCTGCGCGCCGCCCTGGACCCCGCCTGGCGGCCGCAAGATCAACCAACGGTGGCCCTGCCCCACCCCGCGAAGACCACCGCCAAGACCGGGCCCCGGCGCCGCTGGGCCTGGGCCCTGGGGCTGGCGGGCCTGCTGGCCGCGGGCGGCGCCGCCTGGTGGGCCCTGCGCCCGGCCCCGCCGAGGAACGCCGCCCTGGACGACGCCGCCCTCAAGGGGGCCGAGGCCCTGGTGGACAGCGACCCCCTCAGCGCCCTGCGCGTCATCCGGGGCGTGCTGGCCCAGGCCCCGCCCGGCCAGCCCGTGGACCCCGACGCCCTGGCCCTCCTGCTGGTGGTCCAGTACCGCGCCAAGGACCTGGAAGGCTTTCTCGCCACCCTCAAGGACGCCGAGGCCCGCCACGTTCCCGCCGCCGACCTCCTCCAGAACCGCCGCTACAAAGCCATGCTCACCCAGGACCGCAAGGCCGGGCGGCTGCCGGCGGAGCTGAGGGCGCGGCTACTGAAGGGGGAGTACGGGGGGTGAGACTGGTTGGGGTGGAACTACCGTTCAGGGTAGAAATTCGACCGTTCGGCTGATTCACTTGGGCATACAGGATGAGTGTGTCTTCATGGGAGTGACCCAAGGACCTTCTATCCGTCGACGGTTCAGGTCGCACCTCTTTTCGCCTGTTTCAACATGCTCATTTATCTCGCCACCCTTTATTTAATGAGTAGCTACATTCCTATAGCCGCTAATTAGCCAATCGTTACCCTTTCTTTTACTCTTACCAACCAAGTTCCAGCTACACGTCAGACTCTTCGTTATTCAGGCCCTTGCTCATACTCAGTCGATAAAGCTTTATTTCGTAAAATCACTAATATAAGGAAGATTTTATGAGTACAGTCGCTAAAAAACCAGAACGTTATCATTTCGAAGCAAAACCACATGGGTCAGGAGGTTTTGGGAAAATCATTAAAGGGCACGATAACGATCTTGAGCGAGATATTGCAATCAAAGTTTTAAGCGATGAAAAGGGGATTTTCTCCGCATCTTCTATTGAAAGATTTAGACGTGAAGCTAGAATTCTTGCAAAATTATCGCATCCAAATATTCCAGCCATATATGATGTAGTTCTCAATGATGATGCGAAGAATTTTTTAATCATCTTTCAATTTGTTGGTGGTCAAAATCTTCGACAAATTATTGATTCTGAAGGCAAATGTAGACTTCCTGAAGTTCGTGTTTGGTTCCACCAACTCGCATCAGCTATTGAATATGCTCACTCGATGGGCGTTATCCATAGAGATATTAAACCAGAAAATGTTATTATATCACAAGATCGCGAGAATGCTTGTCTCGTAGATTTTGGGATTGCATTATCATCGGAAGATTCGAAAAAATTGACTGATTATGGTTATGCTATTGGAACTCCGGGCTACATGTCGCCTGAGCAACTTGCAGGCAAGGAAATAGATTCAAAAACTGATCTTTATTCTTTAGGTGTCACCTTGTACGAAGCGCTTGCGGGTAAGGCGATCCCCGTAGGCGATTATGAGGAATTATCTACAGTTGATGAATCAATCCCGCCACAAATTGATGAGCTCATTCAAGAATGTCTTGCACCGGCCGAACGAAGGGTTCCCTCAGCTAAAGCCTTTAGTACACGTCTTGCGACTTCACTTCGAGTCACTCGTTCACTTTCTGAAGTTCTAGCGCATGGTCGCTTACATGAGGTTGCAGGTGCCATTGAACAATTAGATGCAGATGATTTTTCACGTCTACCAAAAGGCCAACGAGCACTCATTCTATTGAAGTGTGAGGATGTTGTCGATTCAGGCGAGGAAAGCCTGAGATCAGCAGGAATTAGTTTCCTTGATACCCTTCTACGCATTGGAATTCATCTTTCAAAAGAAGATTATCGAAAAATTGTCAAGCCATCTATTGATTGGGCATACGAACAATCCTCGTTTGGGAGACAAGGTAATAGTACACTTCAACTAGCGCTCGAGCGGGCTGCTGGGGATGCAAGACCTGATTCTCATTCCGTTCTCGCTGAAGAGTTTATTCAGTTTATAAAAGATAAAAAATTAGAAAGTAAACCCAATTGGTACCTTCAAGTTTTGCGAAATTTTCTCAACTCCCTGCTCGCTAATCAAATTTGTGATACCTACGTTACCGAACTCAGCGGAATAATGAGAGAAGTCAATCGAATTCAAAGGGCTCGCTAATTCCATTAAATAGTTGAAAATTAGAGCATTGTTGCTGGCACCTAAACTTCCGGTTAATTTGGATATCATCTGCAATGCCTCCCGCTCTTTCGATTTCTCGCTTTCTCGGCCCGGTTTATCGTACCCCTACGTGCGTGGCTGGCTAGCTCCACTCAGTAATATTAAAAAATCTAGCCTACATACCAAAAATCGCCCATTCGGGCGATTTTTGGTATGCCCGCGCCCCAACCGGGCGCGATCCCACACTACATATTCAACGCCCGCCCATACACCGCCCGCGCCGCCTCGGGGAACACTTCGTTCAGGCTGGGGTGGGGATACATCGTGTTGATGAGCTCGTCCACGGTGAACTCGCCGCCCATGAGGGCCACGCTGGAGGCGACGAGCTCGGTGGCCTTGGGGCCGAGGATGTGGATGCCGAGGATCTCGCCGTACTTCTTGTCGGCCACGATCTTGATGAAGCCGTGGGGCTCGCCCACGATGTTGGCCTTGGCCATGGGGGCGAAGGGGAAGGTGCCCACCTGCACGTCGTAGCCCTTGGCCTTGGCGGCCTTCTCGTGGAGGCCGATGGTGCCCACCTCAGGATCGCAGTAGGTGCAGGCGGGGAAGCGGTCGTAGCGCACGGGGTGGGGATGCACGTCCTTGCCCAGGCTCTGGGCGGCGTGCTCGGCGGCCACGATGCCCTCGTCGCTGGCCACGTGGGCCAGCCAGGGGGTGCGCACGATGTCGCCGATGGCGTAGAGGCCGGGCTCGCCGGTCTGCATGAACTTGTCGATGACGACGCAGCCGCGGTCCACCTGGGCCTTGGTGGCCTCCAGGCCGATGCCCTCCACCATGGGCGCGCGGCCCACGGCCACCAGCAGGTGGCTGCCCACCACCTCGCCGGGGGTCTCGCCTTCGAGGAAGCACACCACGCCGTCCTCCCGCTTCTCGATGCGGGTGATCTTGGTCTTGGTGCGCACGTCCATCTTGTAGGTCTTCTTGAAGATCTTGGCCAGCTCGAGGCCGATCTCCTCGTCCTCCAGGGGCAGGATGGTGTCCATGAACTCCACCAGGGTGACCTTGGAGCCCAGGCGGCTGAAGACAGACGCGAACTCCACGCCGATGGCGCCGGCGCCCAGGATGACCAGATGGCTCGGCAGCTCCGTGAGATCCAGGATGTGGTCGCTGTTGAGCACCCGGACGCCATCGGTCTCCAGGCCGGGGATGGGCTTGGGGGCCGAGCCCGTGGCCAGGATGATGCGCTTGGCCTCGTGCACTTCGCCCGCCACATCCACGCGCCCGCCGCCCAGCAGCTTGCCGAAGCCCTTGAGCACGGTCACCTTGTTCTTCTTCATGAGGAACTCGATGCCCTTGGCGTTCTTCAGGACGATGCGGCCCTTGCGCTTGACGATGGTGGCGAGGTTGGCCTTCAGGCTCTTGGCGTCCACGCCGTCGATGCCGTAGTCGTCGGCCACCTGCATCTGCTCGAAGCGGTGGGCGCTCTCCAGCCAGGTCTTGGCGGGGATGCAGCCGCGGTGGAGGCAGGTGCCCCCCAGGCCCGCATCCTTCTCCACCAGGGCCGTGGCCAGGCCCAGCTGGGCGCCGCGGATGGCGGCGATGTAGCCGCCGGGGCCGGAGCCGATGACGAGGAGGTCGAAGGAAGCCATGGATGCTCCAAAGAACGAAGGTTCATGATCCCACAGCTGCCGGTCCGGCGGTCTGCGCCGAGATGGCGCCGAGGTGGCGCCGAGGTGGCGCCGGGGCGGCCCCTGACTGGATCGGGGCTATTTCAGCGAGTGGAATCCGATCAGGTTGCCCTCGGTGTCCAGGGCCAGGGTGATGAAGCCGTAGGGCCCGATGGACATCTTGGACCGGTGGATGCGGCCTCCGTGGGCCGCCACCCGGGACTCCTCCACGGCGCAGTCCTCGCAGGCGAAGTAGACCAGGGTGCCGCTCCCCCCGCAGGGCACGCCCTCCAGGTGCACCAGGGCCCCGCCGCAGCCGGGCTTCTCGGGATCCCCCCCGAAGGTCCACATCTCGATGCCGGGGGCCTCCAGGCGCGTCAGCTCGGTGGACAGCACGCCCTCGTAGAAGGCCTTGGCCCGGGGCATGTCCTTGACGTAGATCTCAAACCAGCAAGCGGCATTGGCATGGCCTCGCATGGTCCCTCCAGGGTCAGGCCTATATCAAGTCAGGTGTATCCCAGGTCAGGCGTACACCAGGGCGGACCGCACTTCCAGGCGGGCGGCCTTCCACTCGGCCCAGGCGGCCCGCAGCTCGGCGCGGTGCAGGGCCAGGGCGGCCTTCCGCTCGGCCTTGGCCTCGCGCCAGGCTTCAGCCTTCGCAAGGCCCTTGGCCCGCCACTCGGCCTTCTTCGCCTGCCAGGCCTCGTGCCGGTCATGCAGGGCGGCCAGGGCGGCGTCCAGCTTCTGGTGGGCGGCGGCCAGGCGGTCGCGCATGGGGTGGGCGCTGCCGGGGCTGGCCAGGGCCAGGCGCTCGCGCAGGCGCTTCTCCT
The DNA here is from genome assembly GCF_022808885.1 of Geothrix alkalitolerans. Classification (NCBI taxonomy): domain Bacteria; kingdom Pseudomonadati; phylum Acidobacteriota; class Holophagae; order Holophagales; family Holophagaceae; genus Geothrix; species Geothrix alkalitolerans. The sequence continues at coordinate 159,970 of NZ_JAKZLE010000007.1, forward strand.
CCATGTGGAGGCGGGCCCGGGTCATGGCGGCGGCGGACACGCGGCGGAACTGGCCCACGAGGCCGAACCAGCCCAGGACGTTCAGCAGCCACTTGGTGGTGTCCCACTGGTACCAGAGGGCGCCGTTGCGGTAGTCCCACTGCCAGAGGTGGTGGAAGTTGTGGTAGCCCTCGCCGTAGGTGAGGGGGGCCAGGATCCAGTTGTCGCGGGCGGTGTTGGCGTCCGTGTAGGGCCGGCTGCCGAACATGTGGGCGGCGCTGTTGATGAAGAAGGTGGTGTGGTGCGTCACCACGATGCGCAGCGCCACGCCGAAGACCAGGTGGCCCAGGAGGTTGCCCGTGGCCAGGCCGATCACGAGGGGGATGGTGGTCACCACGGCGCCGATGAGGAAGTGGTGCCGGTGCTGCCAGCGCACGAGCGGATCCTTCTCCAGGTCGGCCACGCCGGCGATGGGCAGGCCCTTGGCCTCCATCACCCAGGTCCAGTGGGCGTACCAGAAGCCCTTGCCGATCTGGTAGGGGTCCTTCTCGGTGTCCACGTGCTGGTGGTGCACCCGGTGGTCGCTGGCCCACTTGAGGGCCGAGTTCTCGAAGGCGGCGGCGCCGAAGCAGAGGAAGAGGAAGCGCACGGGCCAGGAGGCCTTGTAGGCCCGGTGGCTGAAGAGCCGGTGGTAGCCGCCGCTGATGGCGGTGCCCACGGCGGTGATCATGGCCAGGAACACCAGCCCTTCGCTCCACCGCAGGCCCGAGGTGGCCAGCCGCCAGGGCACCAGCACCAGGGCCAGGGCCAGGGTGCCCGTGAGGAAGAGCGTGTTGAGCAGGTTCCAGCGCTTGGATGGGTTCATTCCATAGACTCCAAAATGAAGCTCAATTCTACCGGAGGACTGTCACAGGAACCCCATGCCAAACTGGCTTTTCCCCCATGAGGTTTCTGTGACCGTCAAACGACCCTGGTACCGCTCCAGCACCTTCTGGATCTTCATGGGCCTGATCCTGGGCGTGATCCTGGGCGGCTCCCTGCCCCAGGACCAGTACCCCTGGGCCTACGACACCTTCCGCTTCCTCTCCAAGGCCTTCATCAGCCTCATCAAGGGCCTCATCGTCCCGCTGCTGATCTCCACCATCATCGTGGGCATCGCCCAGACCGGGGACATCCGGGCCGTGGGCCGCATGGGCGCCAAGGCCCTCCTCTATTTCGAGGTCATCACCACCCTGGCCCTCTTCATCGGCCTCTTCGTGGCCAATTGGCTGCAGCCCGGGGCCCACCTGCCCATGGACATGGGCGCCCACACGGCCGTGGCCGCCGCGAAGGCCAAGACGGGCTGGGAGATCGCCCTCCACATGTTCCCGTCGAACCTCATCCAGCACGCGGCAGACGGGGACATCCTGCCGGTGGTGATCTTCGCGACGATCTTCGGCATCGCCCTCACCAAGGTGGGCGAGCGGGGACAGCCCGTGCTGGCCTTCTTCGACGGCGTGGCCCAGACCATGTTCAAGTACACGGACTTCGTCATGACCCTCACGCCCCTGGGCGTCTTTGGTGCCATGGCCTACAACGTGAGCCACATGGCCGCCGGCCACACGGTGAACGGCACCCTCATCAAGGGCTGGCCCGCCGTCTTCCACCTGCTCAAGCAGTACAGCCTGCTGGTGGGCAGCCTCTACCTGGCCCTCACGCTGCTGTTCGTGCTGGTCTTCGCGCCGGTGGCCTGGATGGCGGGCGTGCGCATCCTGGGCTTCGTGAAGGCCATCAAGGATCCGGCGCTCACGGCCTTCAGCACCGCCAGCAGCGAGGCGGCCCTGCCCAAGCTGCTCGAGGAGGTGGTGCGCTTCGGCGTGCCGCGCCAGGTGGCCAGCTTCGTCATCCCCACGGGCTACAGCTTCAACCTGGACGGCTCCACCCTCTACCTGGTGCTGGCCAGCCTCACCATCGCCCAGGCGGCGGGCATCCACATGAGCCTGGGCCAGCAGCTGCTCATGGTCTTCACCTTCATGCTCACCAGCAAGGGCGTGGCGGGCGTGCCGAGGGCGACCCTGGTGATCATCGCCGGCACCTGTGGCAGCTTCGGCCTGCCGGGCGAGGCGGGCATCGCCATGCTGCTGGCGGTGGACGAGATCATGGACATGGCCCGCACCACGGTGAACGTCATCGGCAACGGCCTGGCCAGCGTGGTGGTGGCCCGGTGGGAGGGCGTCTTCGGCACGGACCCGGAGCTGCTGCCGGACCAGGAGGCCTGATCATCGTCTACCGGGAGTAGGCGCCCGATTCCTTGTCTTGAAAGCCTTTCGCCGGTACCCTGGTGGATTCCCAATGCGGCGCTGCATCAGGATCCGACCGGGGGTTCCATGAAGATCATCGTGACCGACGAGGTGACCGGCGAAGGCCTAGCCCTGCTCCAGCGCGATCCGCGCGTCACGCTCGACGTGAAGCTGGGGCTGTCCCGGGAGGCGCTGCACGCCTGCATCGGCGGCTACGACGCCATCATCACCCGCAGCGGCACCACCGTGGACAAGGCCCTGCTGGACGCCGCGACGAACCTGAAGATCGTGGCCCGGGCCGGCGTGGGCATCGACAACGTGGATGTGGACTACGCCAGCTCCAAGGGCGTCATCGTGGTGAACGCGCCCTTCGGCAACACCAACAGCGCCGCCGAGCACACCCTGGCCTTGCTGCTCTCCGCCTGCCGTCACGTGCCGGCGGCGGACGCCAGCCTCAAGGCCGGGGAATGGAAGCGGGCGAAGTTCACGGGCGTGGAGCTGAAGGGCAAGACCGCCGGCGTCATCGGCCTGGGCAAGGTGGGCGGCCGGGTGGCCACGCGGCTCAAGGCCTTCGAGTGCGAGGTGCTGGGCTGCGATCCCTACGTCAGCGCCAAGCGGGGCCAGGACCTGGGCGTGCGCCTCACGGACCTGGACGAGCTCTGCCGCACCTGCGACATCCTCACCGTGCACACGCCCCTGAACGACGAGACCCGCGGCATGATCGGCCCGGAGCAGCTGGCCCTGATGAAGGAGGGCGTCATCCTCCTCAACGTGGCCCGGGGCGGCATCCTGGACGAGCCCGCCCTGCTGGCGGCCCTGGAGTCGGGCAAGGTGGCCCTGGCGGCCGTGGACGTCTGGTCCGAGGAGCCGCCCAAGTCCGAGGTGCTCAAGCGCCTCATCGGCCACGAGAAGGTGGTGGTCACGCCCCACCTGGGCGCCAACACCCAGGAGGCCCAGGTGAACGTGGCCATCGACGTGTCCCGGGAGATCCTCAACTACCTGGACCGGACGCCCCTGGAGAACGCCGTGAACCTGCCGCGCTTCGATCCGGCCGTGATGGACCAGATGCGGCCCTACTTCAAGCTCGTGGCCGTGCTCAGCGAGTTCGGCCTCCAGCTGGTGAAGGGCAGCCTGGACCGCGTCACCTTCGGCTTCTCCGGCGCCATCGCCCACCACGACTGCTCGCCCCTCACCGTGAGCGGTCTGGCCGCCCTGCTGGACCGGGCCACGGACCAGCCCGTGAACATGGTCAACGCCAACCTGGTGGCCGAGCGCATGGGCCTGGTGGTGGAGGAGCGCAAGTCCACCGACGGCGGCGCCTTCTCGAACCTGGTGACCCTCACCCTGGAGGGCAGCGGCAAGACCCGCGTGCTGTCGGGCACCCTCTTCGAAGGCACCCCCCGCATCGTCCGCCTGCGGGACTACGCCATGGACTTCATGCCCGAAGAGCACATGCTCCTCCTGAGCTACCTGGACCGCCCGGGCATGATCGGCCGGATCGGCACGCTGCTCGGCCAGCACGACGTCAACATCGCCTTCATGAACCTGGGCCGCCGGGAGAAGAAGGGCGAGGCCATGGTGGTGCTCTCCGTGGACTCGCCGGTGCCGCCCGCCGTGGTCGCCGAGCTCCAGCAGGCCACGGAGGCCACCTTCGTCCGGGCCCTCCACCTGCCTTCGGCCTGATGCGGTCCAGGGGGGACCGCCTGCTCGCTGACGCTCGCGATGTCCCCCCCGGAGCCCCCCACCGCATGGCAGGGCAAAGCCCTGCCATGCGGTCTGCCATCATGAAAGTAGGGAGGCCTCTTTGAAACTCATCGCCTGGGACTTCGACGGCACGCTGGTGGACAGCCGCCCCCTCATCGAGGCCGGCATGGCCCACGCCCTGGACGCCCTGGGCCAGCCCCGCTCGGTCATGCACGAGTGGCTGAAGTACGTGGGCCTGCCCGTGGAGGCGGGCATCCGCAACACCTTCGGCCCCCTGGGCCTGGACGACGACACGGTGCTCAAGGCCTACCGCAGCTTCGGCCACGCGGAGCACGAGCACCTGATGCAGCCCTTCGAGGGCATCCCCGAGCTGCTGGAGGAGCTGCGGGGGCGCGGCCAGCGCATGGCGGTGGCCACCTCCAAGCGCCGGGTCCCCCTGCTGCGCCAGATGGCCCGCTGGGGCTGGGAGGCCTGGTTCGATCCCATCATCACCCCCGACGAGGTCACCCACGGCAAGCCCCACCCCGAGAGCCTGGAGAAGATGCAGGCCCTGACCGGCCTGGCCCCGGAGGAGATCCTCATGGTGGGCGACACGCCCTTCGACCTGGACATGGCCCGGGACGCCGGCGTGCCCAGCGTGGCCGTGGGCCACGGCTTCTACTCCCAGGAGGCCCTGGCCGCCTGCGGCCCCCGGGCCTACGCGCCGGACACGGCGGCCCTGCGGGACATCCTTCTGGCCTATCTATGATCCGGGGGGGACCGCCTGCTCGCGGGGCTCGCGATGTCCCCCCCGGAGCCCCCCGCCTCGATCTCAGGCCAAATCTGAGGTCGAGGCCATCCTCAACCCAGGAGCCGACATGGCCAAGCTGACGCACCTCGATCCCGAAGGCCGCCCCAAGATGGTGGACGTGTCGGCCAAGGCTGTGACGCGGCGCATGGCCGTGGCCGCGGGCTACCTGGAGCTGGACGCCCCGGCTGCCGAGGCCCTGTCGAAGGGCGGCGGTCCCAAGGGCGATCCCTGGTCCGTGGCGCGGATCGGGGCGGTGGGCGGCGTGAAGCGGGCCTCGGACCTGATCCCCCTGGCCCACCCCCTGGCCATCGAGGCCGTGGATGTGGTCCACCACTGGGACCCGGACTTGCGGCGGGCCTGGCTGCGGGTGGCCGTGAGCTGCGAGGGGCGCACGGGCATCGAGATGGAGGCCCTGGCCGGCGTGACCGTGGGCCTACTGGTGCTCTACGACATGCTCAAGGCCGTGAGCCACGGCATGGCCATCGGGCCGGCTCGTCTCCTCCGCAAGGAGGGGGGGCGGCGGGGCACCGTGACCCTGCCCTGGGAAGGGTGCCCCTGGGCGCCCTGAGCCTGCCACGCCAGTTGGAAAACATTTGCATATGCAAGGTTCCAGGACCCCGCTAGGATTGGGGACTGGACTGTTCCTTATTCCATCGCGACCGGGGTCACGACCCCCCCAAGGAGGCCTAGCGAAGCAGGCTTTTCCGTTCCAGCCGGGAGTTTTTTCATGCGTCATGCCGTCTTGACCCTTGTTCTCGCGTCCCTCAGCCTCGGCCTCCAGGCCGCCCCGAAGCGGACCTCCAAGAAGACCTCCTCCAGGCCCGCCGATGATGGTGCCGTCCACATCGTGCGCAAAGGCGAGACCGCCGCTGCCATCGCCCGCGCCCATGGCATGAGCCTGGCCGACCTGGCCGCCCTGAACCCCGGACGGAAGCTGTCCAAGCTGTCCCTGGGCGCCCGCCTGAAGGTGCGCGCGTCCGCGGCCTCGGCGCGCGCCGCGGCCGCGGATGCGGACGAAGCGCCCGTCCAGGCCCTCCCGGCCGTGCCCCGGCCCGCCCTCGCCGCCCTGCCCGCGCCCGCCGTCGTGCCTCCGGCGCCCATGCCCCACCTGGAGCGCCTGCTGCCCTACCAGGTCCGCGCCGTGACCCCCGAGGCCCGGACTGGCGCGACCTCCGGCCACCTCGAGGCGCACCTGCCTCCCGACAACCCCTCCCAGCTCCTGGCCCGGATGCAGCCGGTCATGCCGCCGGTCAGCGAGGCCGAGCTGAACGCCCTGCTGCCCACCTTCACGCCCGCCGATCCGGAGCACCTTGACCTGCTCTGGCCCGTGGAGACCCGCACCATCAGCTCCGCCTGGGGCCCCCGGATGCGCACGAAGGTCGTGCGGGTGAAGAACCAGCGCAAGAAGCGGGTCCGCTACAAGGGCCGGCACCGCGGCATCGACCTCAACGCCCCCGCCGGCACGGCCGTGTTCGCGGCCATGGACGGGCAGGTGGTGATGGCCGGGAAGCACAAGCAGTACGGCAACTTCGTGGTGGTGGATCACGGGAACGGCGTGGCCACCCTCTACGCCCACCACCAGCTGAACCTGGTCCATGAGGGGGACATCGTCCGCCGGGGCCAGAAGATCGCCGAGGTGGGCCGCACGGGCAACGCCACGGGTCCGCACCTCCACTTCGAGCTCAAGATCGATGGCGTCCAGCGGAACCCCCTGCCGGTCCTCAACGACGAGGAAGAGGTCTCCGCCGAGCTCGCCGCCCAGAACGCCCTGCTGGGGACCGGCGCCAAGCGCTGATCCGCGACTCCCATCAGGGAGGTGCCAGGCACGCTGAACCTCCGCGCCACCCGCGGCACTGGAAGGAAGCGCCCCACCGTGTCCCGGCGCGGGACCGGCCGCGGACGCCATGCTAGACTTGATCCTTTCGCCGTTCTGAGGTGGTCATGCCGTTGTACCGAGCTACCCTTCGGGCCCTGGGGGCCGTCGTGCTTCTGGCCTCGGCGCTGGCCTGCGGGGGGAAGAAGAGCGGGGATACCGCCACCGCCGCCACCACCATCACCGTCTCGGGCACCGTCACCTACAGCCGGGTGCCCCTCGCCACGGACGCCAATGGCGTGCCCACCGGACTGGTGGACAGCACCGTGGCGGCGAACCTCAAGTCGATGCCCGCCCGGTACGCCAAGATCCGGGTCTACCAGCGCAACGACCAGCTCAACCCCGACGGGGTGACCAAGTCCACCGCCTGGACCCTGGTCTCATCCAAGGATGATTCGACCTACACCGACGCCAATGGGGCCTACGCCGTGACGGTGGCCAAGGACAAGCCCCTGATGGTCGAGCTCCTGAGCACCTTCGACGGGGGCGGAACCCCGGTGAACCTGATCGGCGACCCGGCCGGCATCAACAGCACCGTCCCCCAGTCCACCCGCCTCCGCTACGCAATGCGCAAGGCCGTGGATGGCACCGCCCCCTCCGGAGACCCGACCCCCTCGGCCCTCCCGGCCGGAGACAGCGTCGTCAACTTCACGGTCGGGCTCTCGGATGCCTGGTGGCTGGTCGATCCGACCCTGATTTCCGGCTACCTCATGGGTCCCGAAGGGGCCCACCCCGTCCTTGAGACCAGCCTGTCCGGCAGGACCACGGGCACCGGAAGCCGTGTCCTCGCCATCGGCGACACCGTCGCCAGCTACCGGAACACCTTCGGGACGGCCACCCCGGGCGGCGTCCTCGACCTCCACTATGCTCCGGGCGTATCGGAACCCCGCGGCTCCTTCGTGGAATTCGACCATTCCGTCTACCCTCTGGCCTTCGACTACCTCCGCCAGACCTTCCACTATTTCGGATCCATCCAGGGCGGCCCGACCAACGACGATGCGTGGGACGAAGGCGTCATCCTGCCCCTGATCGCCCGCGGCGCCCTCTACGCCAGCGGATCCGGCCGGACCTTCTCCATCCCCCGGGCCCCCCTGTTCCCCGTCGGCGCGGCCCTCGCGGACCTGAGCCCGGACATGGCGCGCATCGAAGGCCTGGCCGGGGCCATGGCCGCCGATGTCCTGAAGTCCCCCTACCTCGCGGACACCCAGGGCACCGGCCTCGCCGCCCCCGTCACCGACATCCGGGACCTGAGCGGGCTGACCTCGGCCCAGATCACCCCCTACGCCGCCCCCGCCCTCCGCGCCCTCGCCTGGGAGATCATCCTCAAGGCGAACAGCCTCACCAGCCCGGGGACGTCCACCGATTGGGCCAAGATCGATCCCCTGGCCGCAGCCAGGCTCTTCCTGGCCCCCGGCAGGACGAACTCTGACGGGCTCCGGGATTCAGAACCGCTCAACATCTATTCCCAGGTCGCCCGGCTCAAGGAGTCCAAGACCGCGGCCGAACCGGTCGATCTCGCGGCGATCTTCACGGATTCGACCCTGGGCGCCCTCACGACGCCCTTCGGCATGCCCTGGCCTCGGCCCACCACGGGGCCCCTGGCTTCCTTCGTGGTGAATTGGGGCACGGATCCCAACGCGCTCACCACCCCGCTGGCCCCCTTCACCCTCAGCATGGCCAAGGCCGTCCTGGTGCGGGGCAGCTATCCGAACCGGTCCGAAGACGAAGTGTTCTACAGCGGCTTCAACCTCAGCGCCGACCGTCGCTACGTGATCGGCGTGAGCATCTCCCCGGCCCTGGCGGCCGGGAGCGAGGTGGATCTGGACCTGCCCTACATCGACCGGAGCTTCGCCTTCACCGGCGCCGGCGGCACCACGGAGGCGCTCACCCTCCCCGCCTACCGGACCCCTCCGGCCTACCATCCGGTGCGGGTGCGGCTGAAGAGCCCGGGCGCCATCCAGCCCGACGTGATCGTGACCGTGAGCTTCACGCCCAGCCTCTAGTCCTCCGCCCAGGAGACGCCATGACTGCCGCTTCCGCCCTCCAGGCTCTGCAGGCCCGGGCGCCCTTCGTTCCGGATCTCGCCATCGTCCTGGGTTCAGGCCTGGGCGCCCTGGCGGAAAGCCCCGAGGCGAAGGCCGGCGTGGCCGTCCCCTTCACGGACCTCCCGGGCTTCCCGGCCCCCACGGTGGCCGGCCACGGCGGCAAGCTGGTCTTCTGCGAGTTCGAGGGCCGGAAGATCGTCCTCCAGGCGGGACGCTTCCACTTCTACGAGGGCCATCCCATGCCCCTCGTGGTCACGCCCATGCGCCTCTACGGGCGACTCGGTGCGAAGGCGGTGCTCCTCACCAACGCCGCCGGGGCCCTCAACCCGGCCTTCGGCGTGGGCGAGCTGATGGCCCTCACGGACCACATCAACCTCTTCGGCACTAACCCCCTCATCGGTCCCAATGTGGAGCCTGGTCCGCGCTTCCCGGACATGACGGCGGTGTACGACCCGGCCTTCCGGTCCCACTTGCTGGCCTGCGCCCATCGGCTGGGACAGACGCTCCGCGAAGGCGTGTATCTCGGCCTGACGGGCCCCAGCTACGAGACCCCTGCCGAGATCCGGGCCTTCCGTGTCATGGGCGCCGACGCCGTGGGCATGAGCACCGTCCCCGAGGCCATCGTGGCCCGGCACGAGGGCATGCGCGTGGCCGGAATCTCCTGCCTCTGCAACATGGCCGCCGGCCTCCTGCCCCAGCCCCTCACCCACCAGGAAGTGCTGGAAGCCGGCGCCGCCGCCGCGGGTCGCTTCGAGGCGCTGGTGCGGGCGTTCGTGCGGGACCTTCCGCTGTAGCGCGCTCTGAACCCAGATTGAGAACAAGAAGAAGCCCGGCTTTGCCGGGCTTCTTCGCGGGGGCTTGGGAAGAAGCTCCGTCTCCACGAGCCGTCAGGCGAGTGCGAGCCACGCCCCGCGTGGCGTCAGGCGGAGGCGCGCAGCAAGCCCTGAGCTCCCTGCCACGCACGCGTGGCAGGGAGAACCTCCGGATGGCATCAATTCTGACTCTTCTGGTGCTCTTCGACGAGCCGGTTGACCACGTCGGGCTCGGCCAGGGTGGAGATGTCGCCCATGCCGTCGTACTCGCTGGAGGCGATCTTGCGGAGGATGCGCCGCATGATCTTGCCGCTGCGGGTCTTGGGCAGGCCCGAGGCGATGTGGATGACATCGGGCGCCGCGAAGGCCCCGATGACCTGCCGCACCTGCTCCTTGAGGGCGCCGACGAGCTGCTGGTTGTCGGCGAAGCCGTTGTTGAGCAGAACGTAGCAGTAGATGCCCTGGCCCTTGATGGGGTGCGGGTAGCCCACCACCGCGGCTTCCGCCACGGCCTCGTGGGCCACGAGCGCGCTCTCCACCTCGGCGGTGCCGAGGCGGTGGCCGCTGACATTGATCACGTCGTCGATGCGGCCGGTGATCCAGTAGTAGCCGTCCTCGTCCCGCCGGGCGCCGTCCCCGGTGAAGTAGTAGCCGGGATACTGGGTGAAGTAGGTCTCGCGGAACCGCTTGTGGTCACCGTGGACCGTCCGGGCCTGGCCGGGCCAGGGGGCGCCCAGGCAGAGGGCTCCCTCCACGCCGTTGCCCTCGATGGGCACGCCCGTGGAGGGATCCACGATGACGGGCTTCACGCCGAAGAAGGGCAGGGTCGCCGAGCCGGGCTTGGTGGGGGTGACGCCGGGCAGGGGGGTGATGAGGATGCCGCCGGTCTCGGTCTGCCACCAGGTGTCCACCACCGTGCAGCGGCCCTCGCCCACCACGTCGTGGTACCAGCGCCAGACCTCCGGGTTGATGGGCTCGCCCACGGTGCCGAGGATGCGCAGGGACTTGCGGCTGTACTTGTGGATCCAGCTGTCGCCCGCCTGGGCCAGGGCGCGCAGGGCCGTGGGGGCCGTGTAGAGGATGTTCACGCCCAGGTCGTCCACCACCTGCCAGTAGCGGCCCGCGTCCGGATAGAGCGGCGTGGACTCGAAGATCACCGTGGTGGCGCCATTGGCCAGGGGGCCGTAGACGATGTAGCTGTGCCCCGTGACCCAGCCGATGTCGGCGGCGCACAGGTAGATGTCGTCCGGGTGGTAGTCGAAGACCAGCTTGTGAGTGAAGGCCGCGTAGGTGAGGTAGCCCCCGGTGGTGTGCAGCAGGCCCTTGGGCTTCCCGGTGCTGCCGGAGGTGTAGAGGATGAAGAGGGGGTCCTCGGCGCCCATCCATTCGTTGGTGCAGGTGGAGCGCTGCCGCGCGGCCTCCTCGTCCAGCCACAGGTCCCGGCCGGGCTGCATGGGCACGTCGCTGTCCGTGCGGCGGGCCACCAGGACCGTCTCCACCAGGGACATGCCCTCGATGGCGCGGTCCACGGTCTTCTTGAGGGGGACCTTCTTCCCGCCGCGCAGGCCCTCGTTGGCGGTCACCACGACCTTGCAGCGGGCATCCACGATGCGATCCCGCAGGGATTCCGCCGAGAACCCGCCGAAGACCACGGAATGCACCGCGCCGATGCGGGCGCAGGCGAGCATGGTGTAGACCAGCTCGGGGATCATGGTCATGTAGACGCAGACCCGGTCGCCCTTCTTCACGCCGTGCGAGAGGAGGACGTTCGCCACGCGGGCCACGTGGTGCTTGAGGTCGCGGTAGGTGATGTGGGTGTAGACGCCGGGCTCGTCCTGGGCCCAGATGATGGCGTCCTTGTCGCCCAGGTGCGGCAGGTGGCGATCCACGCAGTTGAAGCAGGCGTTGAGGCGCCCGCCCAGGAACCAGGAGAAGTCCACCTCGTTGTAGTCCGCGTCGAAGACGGACTGCCAGGGATGGAACCAGGTGAGGGACTTGGCCTGCTCGCCCCAGAACCACTCCGGGTTGTCCAGGGACAGTCGGTACAGGCGGTGGTACTCCTCCATGGTCTTGATGTGAGCCCGCTCCCGGATGTGGGGCTTCACGGGGTAGAGGTCTTCGGACATGGGTCGGCTCCGTGCCAGAGGGTGAGATGAAGGCGGGAATTGGCGGAGGAGCGTGTGGATGCCGGTGGAGGCCTGGATCTCCACGCAGGTCCGTCAGGCTGTGAAAGACACTGGAAGGGGGGAGGAGGCGATCATTCTCCGGCCCGCCCCGCCCCTTGTCCAGCACTCGTTACCTCGGGTAGAGCCTCCAGTCAGGTGCCCAGAACCCAAGAGGTGGGGTCGGGCGAAGTCCCCTCCGCCCGACCCCATCTGCCTTCCCGACGGCCCGGCCGCCGGGAAGTCCGATCAATGCTGGTAGGTGGTGATGTCGCGGTCCTTGGTTTCCTTCAGGAAGAGGGCCCCGATCACCACGGTCATGAGGGCCACGACGACGGGATACCAAAGCCCGAAGTAGATGTTGCCCTTCAGGGCCACGATGGCCGTCGCGATGAGGGGCAGCATGCCGCCGAACCAGCCGTTGCCGATGTGGTAGGGCAGCGACATGGAGGTGTAGCGGATGTTCGTGGGGAAGAGCTCCACCAGGAAGGCGGCGATGGGCCCGTAGACCATGGTCACGTAGATGAGGAAGACAAACAGGATCAGGAGGGTCATGGGGTAGTTGACCTTGGACTTGTCGGCCTCCTTGGGATAGCCGAGGTCGTTCAGGGCCTTCTTGAGGGCGCCTTCCGAGGCCGCGCTCCAGCCTTCCACGCGGGTGGTGGTGACCTCGCCCGTGGTGGCGTTCCTGCCCTGGATGGTGGCGACCACCATCTTGCCGGCCTCAGGCGCCACCTTGGTGAAGTTGAGGCCCTGCTTGCCGAAGAAGTCGTTCACGCGGTCCAGCTCCGTGAACTTGCTCCAGGGGCCGACGAAGAGGTTGAAGGTCTCGTCCTTGGGATTGCCGGCCACCGTGATCACGGTGCTGTTCTGGAAGGTCTCCAGGGCCGGGTTCACGTAGTGCGTCAGCTGCTTGAACAGGGGGAAGAAGGTGAGGGCGGCGATGAGGCAGCCCGCCAGGATGATCTTCAGGCGGCCGATCTTGTCCGACAGCCAGCCGAAGAAGATGAAGAAGGGCGTGCCGAGCAGCAGCGACGCGCCGATGAGCATGTAGGTGGTCTGGTAGTCCAGCTTCAGGGTGATCTGCATGAAGAACAGCGCGTAGAACTGGCCGGTGTACCACACCACGCCCTGGCCCGCGGTGGCGCCGAGGAGGGCGAGCAGCGCGTACTTGTTGTTGGGGTACTTCAGGAAGCTGTCGCTGAGGGGGGCCTTGGAGGTCTTGCCCTCCGCCTTCATCTTGGTGAAGATCGGCGACTCGTGCAGCTTCAGCCGGATCCAGACGGACACGCCGAGCAGGATGATGGACACGAGGAAGGGGATGCGCCAGCCCCAGTTGGCGAAGGCTTCCTTGGTCATGGTGCCGCGGCAGGCCATGATGACCCCGAGGCAGAGGAAGAAGCCCACGGTGGCCGTGGTCTGGATCCAGCTCGTGTTGTAGCCGCGCCGGTCATGGGCGGAGTGCTCCGCCACGTAGGTCGCGGCGCCGCCGTACTCACCGCCAAGGGCCAGGCCCTGCAGGAGGCGCAGGGTGACCATGATGATGGGCGCCAGCCAACCCACCGTCTCGAAGGTGGGCAAAAGGCCCACGCCGAAGGTGGAGAGGCCCATGACCATGATGGTCACGAGGAACGTGTACTTCCGCCCGATCAGGTCGCCGATGCGCCCGAACACCAGGGCGCCGAAGGGACGGACCAGAAAGCCCGCCGCGTAGGCGGCGAAGGCGGACAGCAACGCGGCCGTGTCGTTCCCCTTCGGGAAGAAGAGGTGCGCGAAGAATGGCGCCAGCGTGGCGTAGAGGTAGAAGTCGTACCACTCGAACACCGTCCCCACGGATGAGGCGACGATCACCATGCGTTCTTCCTTGGTGAGCGGGGTCTTGGTGGCGATTTGCTCGGTTGCGATGGCCATGTTGTGTTGCCTCCTTGAAAGTTCCTTCGGTTGAAGCTGGGCGTTCAGTGGTCCTTCTCGTGGTCGAGCCGGATGGCAGCTCAGGTACGGAACCTTTCGAAATCCCCTTTCGTGAGGCCGGGCTGAGCCGGGATGGTGGTCTGAGTACGCCTGGATGGCTCCAGGCCCGAAAGCGACGGATCGTTATGGGGTTCGCGGTGGACATGCCCCGCGGAACAGGTTGGATTGGGTTGGCTGACCACTAGCTAACGCACTCCTTTCCTCCGGGTCAAGCAAGTCCATGTCCGGAGACCGATATTTTTTAGTCGGGAAAATTTGCCGTAAATCCGGTCTTAAGGTGACCTTGTGATCGTCTTCCAACCACGCGGCGTGCGGGGGAAGACATCAGTCGCGACCCTGCCGACAGGGGTTGTCAGATTCCGCGCCTCCGCACCACGGCGCCGCGGCACGGACCTGCGGGGCGAGAGAACCGGACTCTGACGCGTCCAAGCCCCTATCATGGTTCCTGACCCTCCATTCCTTCCGGATGCCCCCATGCGCCTCGCCCTTCTGGCGGATATCCATGCCAACCGGCTCGCGCTGGAGGCCTGCCTGGAGCACGCCCAGGCGCGCGGCGCGGAGCGGCTGGTCTTTCTCGGCGACTACGTGGGCTACGGTGCGCAGCCGAATGAAGTGCTGGAGCGCATCCAGGCCGAGGTGAGCCGGGGCGCCATCGCAGTGGCGGGCAACCATGATCAGGCCGTGGCCGATGAGCAGGAATCGATGACCACGGACGCCGAGACCGCCATGGCCTGGACCCGCGGCCAGCTCGGCCGCGAGGCCCGCGAGTTCCTGGCCAGCCTGCCCCTGCGCTTCGAGGACGGCCCCCGCCTGTACGTGCACGCCAGCCCGCAGACCTACCCCCCGTGGCTCTACATCCGCGAGGGCCGCGATGCCCGCCGGGCGCTGGAAGCCAGCCGGGCCCAGATGGTCTTCTGCGGGCACACGCATGTTCCCGCCCTGCACGGCATCACCGCCACGGGCCAGCTGGTCTCCTTCAAGCCCGTCCCCGCCGTGCCCATCCCCCTGCCGATCCACCGCCGCTGGCTGACCGTGGTCGGCTCGGTGGGCCAGCCCCGCGACGGCCATCCGGGGGCGGCCTACGCCATGCTGGACACGGCCTCGTCCGAGCTCACCCATTTCCGGGTGGCCTACGATATCCAAGCCACCGCGACCTCCATCCTGCAAGCGGGCCTCCCGCGCGCCCTTGCAGCCCGTCTCCGGAAAGGGCTCTGACCATGCCGCAGACGGCCATCGCACCCGGAACCAACCTCGACGGTTTCCTCGTTGGGGAGCGGATCCACCAGGGCGGCATGGCCTCGCTCTGGACCGCGTCCCATCCCGGGTTCGACTTCCCCCTGCTGGTCAAGGCGCCCGTGCTTTCAGAAGGCACGGATCCCGCCGCCATCGTCGGTTTCGAGATGGAGCAGATGATCCTTCCCCGCCTATCGGGCCCGCACGTGCCCCGGTTCATCGCCACGGGGTCCACCGGCTTCCAGCCCTACCTGGTGATGGAGCGGATCCCCGGTCCCAGCCTCCTGCCCATGCTGACCCGGCTCCCCTTGGCCGGCCCGGAGGTGGCGGCCCTGGGCGCCCGCATCGCCACGGCCCTGGACGATCTCCACCGCCAGCACGTGGTCCACCTGGACGTGAAGCCCTCCAATCTCCTCACGCGGCCCACCGGGGAGATCGTGCTCATCGACTATGGACTCTCCCACCACGAGGAGCTGCCCGACCTGATGGGCGAGGAGTTCCGCCTGCCCTACGGCACGGCACCCTACATGGCTCCGGAGCAGGTGCTCGGCCTGCGCCGCGACCCTCGCAGCGACCAGTTCGCCCTGGGGGTGCTCCTGTACTTCTTCCTCACAGGCGTGCGGCCCTTCGGTGACCCCCAGCGCCTTTCCGGCCTGAAGCGACGGATCTGGCGCGATCCGGTGCCGCCCCGCCGCCTCCGCCCGGACTGCCCGCCCTGGCTCCAGGAAATCATCCTGCGCTGCCTGGAGGTGCACCCCGCCTGGCGGTATCCCACCGCGGCCCACCTGGCCCTGGCCCTCCGCCATCCGGATCAGGTGAAGCTCACGGCGCGCTCGGAGAAGCTCCAGCAGGACCCTTTCACCACCGTGCTCCGGCGCCGCTTCACGGATCGCGAGCTGGCGCTTCCCGGGGGGAAGACGCCCAGCCGGAGCGACGGCGATGCGCCGATCCTCGCCGTGGCCGTCGATCTCTCCCCGGAGGCGGCGCCCATCGCCGGCATCCTGCGCAGCATGGTGGCCCACATGCTCCCCGCCCTTCCCGGCGCGCGGGTGGCCTGCCTGAACGTGTTCAAGCTGGGGCGGATCACCCTGGACGAGCAGGTGGACGCCGAAGGCAGGAACCGCCACCTGCAGCGGCTCGTGGAGCTGCGCCACTGGGCGGAGCCCCTGGGCCTCGAGGAGGGGCGGATCAGCTTCCACGTCCTGCAGTCGCCGGACCCCGCGGGGGCCATCCTCCAGTACGTGAACGCCAACCACGTGGACCACGTGGTCATCGGCGCCCGCGCCAGCTCCCTGCGGCGGACGCTCCTTGGCAGCGTGTCCAGCCAGGTGGCCGCGCAGGCGCCCTGCACCGTGACGGTGGTGCGGGCACGGCGGCTGCGGGGGGCCGACTTCAAGGACGAACCCGAGGACAAGGGTGAGGGCACCTGGACCGTGGGCTGAGGCCGTACATGGGAACGCCCCGGCGGGCCGGGGCGTTCCCATGGCTGCAGCGGAATGCTACTCGGCGTCCTCGGCCTTCGGCTCGGGGAGGGTGTAGTCCACGAACTCGATGAGGGCCATGTCGGCCGCGTCGCCGAGGCGATGGGCCATCTTGAGGATGCGGGTGTAGCCGCCGGGACGGCTCTCGAACCGCTTGCGGAAGTCGGCGCCGAAGAGCTTCTGCACGGCGTCCTTGCTCCCGAGGCGGGCCATCGCCAGGCGGCGGTTGGCGACCGAATCGGTCTTCGCGAGGGTGATGAAGGGTTCCACGAAGCTGCGAAGCTCCTTGGCCTTCACCAGGGTGGTCTCGATGCGCTCGCTCTGGATCAGGGCGGTCGCGAGGTTCTTCATGAGGGCCTTGCGCTGGTTGGTGGTGCGGCCCAGGCGCTTGCCGGAAACGTTGTGACGCATGGGGGGCTCCTTACACTTCCTGCTCGAGCCGCATGCCGAGGGAGAGGCCGATGCGAGCGAGCTCGTCCTTGATCTCCTGGAGCGACTTCTTGCCGAAGTTCTTGGTTTTCATCAGTTCAGCCTCGGTCCGCTGGACCAGCTCGCCGATGGTGGTGATGTTGGCGTTGCGGAGGCAGTTGTTGGCGCGGACGGAGAGCTCGAGCTCCTCGACGGACTTGCCCAGCCAGGTGTTGGCGGCTTCGGCTCCGAGGGTCGCAGCCCCCATCTCCATCTCGGTGAAGTCCTCGTCCTGGCGGGCGAACACGAGGAAGTGGTCGCGCAGGATGAGGGCCGCGTCGGAGACGGCTTCCTTGGGGTTGACGGCGCCGTTGGTCCAGACCTGGAGCGTGAGCTTCTCGTAGTCGGTGCTCTGGCCCACGCGGGCGGGTTCGACGATGTAGTTCACGCGGATGATGGGGCTGTGGTTGGCATCCATGGGGATGAAACCCAGGCCCAGGCTCTCGTCGTGGTTGTGGTCCGCGGTCACGAACCCGCGGCCCAGACGCACCACCATCTCGATCTCCAGCTCGCCCTCTTCACCCAGGGTGGCGATGTGGATGTTGGGATCCACGACCTCCACGTTCTGGTTGCAGCGGATGGCGGCCGAGGTCACCGTGCCCTCGCCCTTGGCGGAGATGGTCACCGTCTGGGGCTCGGGGCTGTGCAGCTTGAACGGCACTTCCTTGAGGTTCAGGAGGACATGGGTGATGTCCTCCCAGACGCCCGGAAGGGTGGTGAACTCGTGCATGACGCCCTTGATGCGGACGTTGGTGACAGCCGCCCCCTGGATGCTGCTGAGCAGCACCCGGCGGAGGCTGTGCCCCACGGTCGTGGCGAAGCCACGCTCGAAGGGGTAGGCCACGAATTCTCCGTAGGAGTCCGTGAGGGACCCGGGGGTCACCTCCGCGAATCGCGGCCTCTGGAAATCGCTGAGGTTCAGCATCCTGCCCCCTTACTTGGAATACAGTTCAACGATCAGCTGCTCGTTGATGTCCAGGGTGATGTCCTCGCGGGTCGGCGCGGCGAGCACCTGGCCCTTGAAGGCGGCGGCGTCCAGGGAAAGCCACTTGGGAATGCCACGGCCGGTGGAGGTTTCGACGGAGGTCTTGACGCCGTCGTTCTCGCGGGCGCGCTTGCCCAGCTCCACCGCCTGGCCAGGCTTGACCTGGAAGGAGGGGATGTCCACCCGCTTGCCGTTGACCAGCACGTGGCCGTGCATGACCATCTGGCGCGCGGCGGTGCGGCTGGGCGCGAAGCCCAGGCGGTAGACCACGTTGTCCAGGCGGCTCTCGAGGAACCCGAGCAGGTTGTGGCCGGTGACGCCCTTCTTGGCGTCGGCCTTCTCGAAGTAGTGGCGGAACTGCTTCTCGAGCACACCGTAGATGCGCTTCACCTTCTGCTTCTCGCGGAGCTGCAGGGCGTAGCCGGTGGGCTTCTTGATCTTCCCCGCGCCGTGCTGGCCGGGGATCTTGCCCTTGCGGGTCTCGAAGGAGCACTTCTCCTTGAAGCAGCGCTCGCCCTTGAGATAAAGCTTCATGCCCTCGCGGCGGCAGAGGCGGCAAACGGCGTCTGTGTAACGTGCCATGTCTCTCCTCCTCTCTTAAACCCGGCGCCGCTTGGGCGGCCGGCAGCCGTTGTGGGGGATGGGGGTGACGTCGCGGATGCTGGTCACCTGGATGCCGGCGGCGTTGAGGGCGCGGATGGCGCTCTCACGGCCCGCACCGGGGCCCTTGACGCGGACGTCCACCGAGCGGACGCCCTGCTCCTTGGCGGCCTCGGCGCAGACGCCGGCGGCCACCTGGGCTGCGAAGGGCGTGCCCTTGCGGGTGCCGCGGAAGTTCTGGTTGCCGCTGGAAGCCCAGCAGAGCATGTTCCCCATCGGATCGGAGATGGAGATGATGGTGTTGTTGAAGGACGCCTGGACGTGAGCCACGCCGTGGGGGACGTTCTTCTTTTCCTTCTTCTTGACCACCTTCTTGCCGGCGGTCCGGGTCTGAGTCTTGGCCATGGTCTCCTCGCCTTACTTCTTCTTGCCGGCCACGGTGCGCCGCTTGCCCTTGCGGGTGCGGGCGTTGGTGTGCGTGCGCTGACCACGGACGGGTAGACCCTTCCGGTGGCGCAGGCCGCGGTAGCAGCCGATGTCCATGAGCCGCTTGATGTCGAGGGCGATGTTCTTGCGGAGGTCGCCCTCCACAGTCTCCTCGGCGGTGATGACGCGGCGGATGCGGCCGACCTCGTCCTCGGTCAGGTCGCGCACCTTGGTGCCGAAGTCGACCTTCGCGCGGGTCAGGATGCTGTGAGCCTTGGCCCGGCCGATGCCGTAAATGTAGGTGAGCGCAATCTCGATGCGCTTTCCGATGGGCAGATCAATGCCAGCGATGCGTGCCATCGTGTCTCCTTAACCCTGACGCTGCTTGTGCTTCGGGTTCTTCTTGCAGATGACCCGGTTGATGCCTTCGCGGCGCACCACTTTGCAGTGCTCGCAGAGCTTCTTGATGGAGGGCCGGACTTTCATGGTTTCCTCTCGTTTCGGTTACTTGAATCGGTAGATGATGCGGCCGCGGGTCAGGTCGTAAGGGGTGACCTCGACGAGGACCCTGTCGCCGGGAAGGATGCGGATGAAGTTCTTGCGCATCTTCCCGCTGATGTGCGCCAGCACCTGGTGCTTGTTTTCCAGTTCGACCCGGAATACCGCGTTGGGCAAGGCCTCGACCACTGTGGCTTCGAGCTCAATGGCTTCTTCTTTGCTCAAGCGCGTTCTCCGAAGACGTGACGCAGCGATTCAAACACCAGCTCCGGGGCGCGATTGCCATCCACGCTCTGGAAGGTCGGCCGATGCTTGTAGAAGCCCAGGAGCGGCTGGAAGGTCGAGTGGAACTCGCCCATCCGGCTCCGGAAGGCTTCTGCGGTGTCGTCAGAACGGTGCTTCAGGGGACTTCCGCACACATCGCAGACACCGGCCTGCTTGGGGGGCTTGGATTCCAGATGGTAGATGGCGCCGCAGGCGTTGTTGCTGCAGACGCGCCGGCCCACCACGCGGGCCTCCAGCACATCCTGGGGGACATCGACCAGCACCACGTGACCCGTCTTCATGCCCTTGGAGGAGAGGAAGTCTTCCAGGGCTTGAGCTTGCTGAAGGGTGCGTGGGTAGCCGTCGAACAGCACGTCGGAGGTCTCGTCCAGCAGCCGCGCGAAGACAAGGCCATTGACGGTGTCGTCGTCCACCAGTTTTCCCTCGGCCATGATGGCTTTCGCCCTCAGGCCGATCTCCGTCCCTTTCGAGACGGCATCTCTCAGAATGTCACCGGTTGAGAGGTGAGTCAAAGAGAATGTTTCCACCAGGCGCTTGGCCTGGGTGCCCTTCCCGGAGCCCGGGGCCCCGAGGAGGATGTTCGCGGTCAGACTCATGCCTCACCCCTGCGGGTGGAACGGCCGCGGATGCGGCCCTTCTCCAGGAATCCGTCGTAGCGGCGCATGACCAGCAGGCTTTCCAGCTGGGCCGCGCTGTCCATGGCCACGCCCACCACGATCAGCAGGCTGGTGCCGCCGAAGTAGAAGTTGAGGCCCTGGATGTTGTTGGTGATGAGCAGGGGCACGATGGAGACCAGGGCCAGGTAGATGGCGCCCACGAAGGTCAGCTTGGACAGGATGCTGTCCATGAAGACACTGGTCTCCTTGCCGGGGCGGATGCCGGGGATGTAGCCCCCGGACCGCTTCATGTTCTCGGCGGTCTCATCGGGATTGAAGACGATGCTGGTGTAGAAGAAGGAGAAGAAGACCGTCACCCCCACGAAGACCGGCGTGTAGATCCAGAAGTGGGTCTGGGGGCTGAGGTAGGCGGCCGCCTTGGCCAGCCACTCCCAGCGGGTGAACTGGGCGATGGTGGCGGGGAAGAAGATGACGGAGCTGGCGAAGATGACGGGCATCACGCCGGCGGTGTTCACCTTCAGGGGCATGTAGCTGCTGCGCTGGCTGGACATGCCGGCCGAGTCGGCCCGGCGGGCGTAGTGGATGGGGATGCGCCGGTAGGCGTTCTCCACCAGCACCACGGCCAGCAGCACCACGGTCATGGCGCCGATGAGCAGGATGAAGATGCCCGGGGGCGGGACGTTCGGCGCGTTCTTCAGGGACTGGGTGATCATCACCGACAGGGTGGTGAGGGCCTGGGGCAGGCCCGCCACGATGCCGGCGAAGATCAGCAGGCTGATGCCGTTGCCGATGCCGCGCTCGGTGATCTGCTCGCCGATCCACATGACGAAGATCGTGCCCACGGACAGCGTGAAGGCCGCCAGGAACCGGAAGGCCGTCGGCGAGATGGCGTTGGTCACCACCTCGAGGCCGGGTGCGTTCTGGCTCTGGGCCAGGGAGGCGATGCCCATGCCCTGGATGAAGGCCAGGGCCACGGTGAGGTAGCGGGTCCACTGGGTGATCTTCTGCCGGCCGGCCTCGCCTTCCTTCTTCTGGAGGTTCTCCAGGTAGGGCACCACGGCCCCCATCAGCTGCAGCACGATGCTGGCCGTGATGTAGGGGGCGATGCCGAGGGCGAAGACCGAGAACTTCTTGAACGCACCACCGGAGAACAGGTCGACCACGTCGAAGAGCCCGCCGCCGCCGCGCTTGAGCGCGGCAGCCAGGTTCTCGGCGTTCACCCCCGGCACGCTGACGTGCACCCCCAGGCGGTAGATGGCCAGGAGGATGAGGGTGAAGAGGAGCCGCTTGCGCAGCTCCGGGATTGCGAAGAGGTTCTTGAGGCGGTTCATCGGCCGTTACTCGGCAGACTTCGCGCAGGGCTCCTGGATCGTGCCACCCTTGGCCAGGATGGCTTCACGGGCGCCCTTGGTGATGCGGTCGGCGACGACGTTCACCTTGGCGGTGAGCTCGCCGCTGGCCAGCACCACGATCTTCTCGACGCGGGAGTTGACGAGCTTCTTGTCCCGGAGGGCATCCAGGCAGACCGTCTCGCCATCCTTGAAGTGGATGGAGATGAGGCTGAGAGTGATCTCCTTGGTCTCGGGAGCGAAGATGTTGGTGAATCCGCGCTTGGGCAGACGGCGGACGAGGGGCATCTGGCCGCCCTCGAAACCGCGCTTGCTGCGGTAGCCGGACCGGGACTTCTGGCCCTTCTCGCCGCGGCCGGAGGTCTTGCCGAGGCCGGAGCCCTTGCCGCGGCCCAGGCGCTTGCGGGTCTTGGTGGCGCCCTCAGCGGGCTTGAGTTCGTTGAGCTTCATGACCTACCCCTTCACCTGAACGTCGATGAGATGCGGGACGAGCTTGACCATCCCGTGGACGTTGGGGGTGTATTCGCATTCGCGGGTATCGCCGGGGCGCTTCAGACCGAGGGTCTGCATGAAGGCCCGGTGCTTGGGAGTGGTGCAGATGATGGAGCGCTTGAGGGTCAGCACCACCTGCTTGCCGATGAACTGCGACATGTTAAACCTCCGCCTGGTCCAGGCCCCGGTTGGTCAGGACCGTGTAGGGATCCATGAGGTCCTTCAGCCCTTCGAACGTGGCACGCACCACGTTGTGGGGGTTGGAGGAACCCAGGCTCTTCGTCAGCACGTTGTGGACGCCGGCGGCCTCCATGATGGCGCGCACCGCGGCGCCGGCGATGATGCCGGTGCCCTCGGGGGCCGGCTTCAGCAGCACGCTGCCGGAGCCGAAGATCCCGGTCACCGGGTGCGGCAGGCTGCCGTTCGAGGTGAGGGGAACCTTGATCATGTTGCGCTTGGCGCTCTCGATGCCCTTCTTGATGGCGGAGGGCACTTCCAGGGCCTTGCCGAGACCGAAGCCGACCTTGCCGTTGCCGTCGCCCACGACCACCAGCGCGGAGAAGGAGAAGTTCTTGCCCCCCTTCACCACCTTGGTGACGCGGCCCACGTAGATGACCTGGTCCTTGAATTCCCCGGCTTCGGGGTTGTTGCGGGTTTCCTTGTTGTCCTTGAGCTCTGCAGTCGCCATGGTGATCCCCTAGAACTGGAGCCCGGCTTCGCGGGCGCTGTCAGCCAGCGCCTTGACGCGGCCGTGATAGACGTAACCGTTCCGGTCGAACACCACTGCGGTGATGCCCTTCTCCTTCAGCCGGGCGGCGATGCTGGCGCCGACGGCCTTGGCGGCCTCGATGTTGGCGCCGTTCTTGAGCTTCTCGCGCAGGTCCTTCTCGAGGCTGCTGGCGGAGGCCAGGGTGATGCCCTTGCTGTCGTCCACCGCCTGCACGTAGATGCGCTTCAGGCTCTTGTAGATGGTGAGGCGGGGCCGCTCAGGCGTGCCGCTCACGCGGCCGCGGATGCGGGCCTTGGTCTTGTCACGCCGAATGTTGATATCGTTCGCCATGGGTTCCCCTTACTTCCCGGTCTTGCCGGCCTTGCGGCGGATGACTTCGCCGGTGTACATGACGCCCTTGCCCTTGTAGGGCTCGGGCTTGCGGAACTTCCGGATGTCGGCGGCGACCTGGCCCACCAGCTGCCGGTCGATGCCGGTCACGACGATGTGGGTGGCCTTCTCGACGGCCATCTGGATGCCCGCGGGAGCCTCGTACTTGATGGGATGGCTGTAGCCGAGCTCGAGGTTGAGCTTGGCGCCGTCCATGGCGGCCTTGTAGCCGACGCCGACGATGTCCAGCTCCTTCTTCCAGCCCTCGGTCACGCCAGTGACGGCGTTGCCGAGCAGGGCGCGGGTCAGGCCGTGGTAGGCACGGGTCTGGGGCTCATCGTTGACGCGGGTGAGGTTCACGGAGTCGGCCTGGACTTCGAGGGTGATCCCGGCGGGGATCGGGCAGGTGAGCTTGCCCTTGGCGCCCTCGACGACGGCCTCGGACCCGGTGACTGTGACCTTCACGCCCTTGGGCAGCGTCACGGGCTTCTTTCCGATTCGAGACATGGTTGATTCCTTAGATGAGGGCGGGGATGCCGCCCATTTCAGGATGGGTTACCAGACGTGGGCGAGGACTTCGCCGCCGACGTTCTGCTTCTTGGCGTCCTTGCCCGTCAGGAGACCCTTCGGGGTGGACAGGATCGCGATGCCGAGGCCGCCATGGACGTCGGGGATCTCCTGGGCGCCGGAGTAGATGCGCAGGCCCGGACGGGACACGCGGCGCAGGCCGTGGATCACGTTCTCCTTGTCCTTCACGTACTTGAGGTTGAGGATGAGGTACGCGCGGCCCTCATGCTCCACCTGCTTGAAGGAATGGATGTAGCCCTCCTGCTTCAGGATGCCGCAGAGGCCGGCCTTGATCTTCGAGGCGGGCACCACCACGGCATCGTGACCGGCCATGATGCCGTTGCGGATGCGGGTGAGGTAGTCAGCGATGGGATCGGTATGCATGGTCCCCTCTCCTTACCAGCTGGACTTCTGGACGCCCGGCAGCTCGCCGTTGAGGGCGAACTTGCGGAAGCACAGACGGCAGAGTTCAAACTTGCGCATGAAGCCCCGGGGCCGGCCGCAGCACTTGCAGCGGTTGCGGTGCTGGGTCGAGAACTTCGGCTTGCGCGAATCCTTGACGATTTTGGAAATCTTGGCCATCGGTATGATCTCCTTAGCCTATTTGCGGAAGGGCATACCGAGGTGGGCCAGCAGGGCCCGCGCTTCGGCGTCGTTCTTGGCGGTGGTCACGAAGGTGATGTTCATGCCCTTCATCTTGTCCACCTTGGAGTAGTCGATCTCCTGGAAGATCAACTGGTCCTTGAGGCCCAGCGTGTAGTTGCCGCGGCCGTCGAAGGACTTGGTGGGCACGCCGCGGAAATCGCGGACGCGGGGAAGGGACAGGGTCACCAGGCGGTCGAAGAACTCCCACATGCGGGGACCGCGCAGGGTCACCATGCAGGCGATGGGCATGCCGGCGCGCAGCTTGAACTGGGCGACGCTCTTCTTGGCCTTGCGCACGACGGCCTTCTGGCCGGCGATGGCGGTCAGCTCGTCAACAGCCACGTCCAGGACCTTGATGTTCTGGATGGCGTCGCCGACGCCCATGTTGATGACGATCTTCTGCAGGCGGGGCACCTGCATGGCGGAGGAGAAGGCGAACTCCTCCTTGAGCTTCGACACCACCTCCTGGTGGTAGCGAGCCTTGACGCGGGGCTCCGCGTGGTCCTGCTTGGCAGTCATGGATGCCTCCATTTCCGTGGGGCGGCTACGCCCCAGGGGTTCGGGAGGGCGGGGGGGCTTGGGACGGCGGTCCGGCCCGTTTCCCCCCAACCTCAGTTGTCATGGCGCGGGATGCGCCGTGGATTCCCGCCCCGCGCACGGGACAGAACGAAGATCTTCCCATGAACGAAGGGCCCCTGGGAAGGGAAAGTCTTGGATTTCAAGCCCGATTCCAACGATTGGCAGTGCCAGTTCGACCGATTCGGGAAAGCCCGAGGAGGCTTTGCCTCCGAGGGCGTGGGGGCCCGGGGGTGTGCGCGCAGCGAAGCGGAGCGCGGGACCCCCGGAGAACGTTAGGCCCGCTTGCGCGTGCCCTTGCCAGTCTTGGCGTCGAGGAGCATGACGTTGGAAGCGTGGATGGACGCCTCCTTCTCGACGATGCCGCCGCCCTCGCCGGTCTGGGGATTGGGCTTGGTGGCCTTCTTGATCATGTTGACGCCGGCGACGACCACCCGGTTGGTGGCGGGGCTGACCTTGGAGACGGTCCCGGTCTTGCCCTTCTCCTTGCCGGCGATGATGACGACCTGATCGCCCTTCTTGAGCTTCATCTTGGTGGTGGTGGCTTCCATTACAGCACCTCAGGGGCGAGGGAGACGATCTTCATGTACTTCCGCTCGCGGAGCTCGCGGGCCACGGGGCCGAACACGCGGGTGCCGACGGGCTCGCCATCCTTCTTGATGATGACGGCGGCGTTCTCGTCGAAGCGGATGTAGGAGCCGTCCTTGCGGCGGTAGGCCTTGCGCTGGCGGACGATCACGGCCTGGACGACGGCCTTCTTCTTGACCGTTCCGCCCGGGATCGCTTCCTTGACGGAGGCGGTGATCACGTCGCCGAGCTGGGCGATCTTGCCCACACCGCCGCCCAGGGGCAGGATGCAGCAGATCTTCTTGGCGCCGGAGTTGTCGGCGACGGTGAGCATGGTTCCCATCTGGATCATGTGAGCTCCTTACTCGCCGGCCTTCTGGACGATCTCGAGGACCGTCCAGCGCTTGCGCTTGGAAAGGGGGCGGGTCTCCACGATCTTGACCACGTCGCCGATGCCGCAGGCGTTGGTCTCGTCGTGGGCCATGAACTTGGCGGTCTGCTTGACCGTGCGGTGGTAGAGGGGGTGCTGGAACTTGCGCTCCACCTTCACCACCACGGTCTTGTCGGCCTTGTTGGAGACCACGACGCCGTTGCGAATCATCTTGTTTTCGAGGCTCATGGGATCTCCTAGGCCAGCTTGGTCGCCAGGGCGGTTTTGACGCGGGCGAGCTCACGGCGAGTCTTGCGGATCTCAGCGGTGTTCTCGACCTGGCCCACGGCGTGCTGGAAGCGGAGGGTGAACCGCTTGGCGGCCAGCTCGGCCTCCAGCTGCGCCAGTTCCTCGACGCTCTTGCCGGTCAAATCGGAAAAGGGATTCTTCTTGGTCATGGCGATCACTCCTCCGGCGGCGTGCGGGTGACGATTTCAGACGCCACGGACAACTTCATCTGGGCCAAACGCAGGGCCTCGCGCGCCACCTCGTCGGTCACCCCCTCCATCTCGAAGAGGATGCGGCCGGGGCGGATCACCGCCACCCAACCGTCCGGAGCCCCCTTGCCGGAGCCCATGCGGGTCTCCGCGGGCTTCGAGGTGGTGGGACGGTCCGGGAAGATGCGGATCCAGATCTTGCCGCCGCGCTTGATGTGGCGGGTCATGGCGATACGGGCGGCCTCGATCTGGCGGTTGGTCAGCCAGCAGTGCTCCGTCGCCTTGAGGCCGTAGTCGCCGAAGGCGAGATCGTTGCCGCGGGTGGCGACGCCGCGGGTGCGGCCTTTCTGGGTTTTGCGGTTCTTGACCTTCTTGGGCATCAGCATGGGGTCACCTCAGCGCTTCACGGTCTCGGCAACCTGGTCGCCCAGGTTCACCCAAACCTTGATGCCGATGATCCCGTAGGTCGTGCGGGCCTCGGCGAAACCGTAATCCACGCCCGCGCGAATGGTCTGCAGGGGCATCTGACCGGAGAGGTAGTCCTCGGTCCGGGCGATCTCGGCGCCGTTCAGGCGGCCGGAGACCTTGATCTTGAAACCCTTGGCGCCGAAGCGGATCGCGGCCTCCTCCGCCTTGCGCATGGCGCGGCGGAAGGCGATGCGGCGCTCGAGCTGCTGGGCCACGCCCTCGGCCACGAGCTGGGCATCGACCTCAGGCTTCTTGATCTCCTGGATGTCGACGGACACGGGACGGTTCAGGCGCTTCTGGAGATCCTCGCGCAGCTTGTCGATCTCGGCGCCCTTGCGGCCGATGACGATGCCGGGTCGGGCGGTGAAGATGCGCACGGTGACCTTGTCCGCGGCGCGCTCGATGTCGATCTTCGAGATCATCGCGTTCAGGCTGTGCAGCTGCTTCTTGAGCTCGCGGCGCAGCTTGATGTCCTCATGCAGCAGCGTCGAGTACTCGCGCTTGGAGAACCACTTGCTGTGCCAGTTCTTCTGGTGGACGAGGCGGAACCCGTAGGGGTGGACCTTCTGACCCATGACTACTCCTCCCCGGCCGCAGAAAGCTGGATGGTGATGTGGCAGGTGCGCTTCTGGACCCGGTAGGCGCGGCCCATGGGCGCAGGGCGGACCCGCTTCATGCGGAAGCCCTCGTCCACGAAGGCGGTCTTGACCATCAGCTCGTCCGGGTTGACGGACGGGTTCTTGTCGATGGCATTGGCCACGGCGGAATCCAGGAGCTTGCGGATGGGGGCGGCGGCGTACTTCTTGGCCTGCGCGAGCACCCACTGGGCCTCGCCGACGTGCTTGCCGCGGATCATGTCCACCACGAGGCGGGCCTTCTGGGCCGAACCGCGCAGGTGGCGAACGGTGGCGCTGGAAACGATCTCAGCCATCGCTACTTCCCCTTCGCCTTGGTGTCGGCCTTGCCAGCGTGACCCTTGAAGGTGCGGGTCAGGGCGAACTCGCCCAGCTTGTGGCCGATCATGTTCTCGGTGACATAGACAGGAATGAACTTGTTGCCGTTGTGCACGGCGAGGGTCAGTCCGATCATCTGCGGGACCACGGTGGAGCGGCGGGACCAGGTCTTGATCACGCGCTTGTCGTTGGCCGCCTGGGCGACTTCCACCTTCTTCTGGAGGTGGGCGTCAATGAACGGGCCTTTTTTCAGGGAACGTGCCATTGTCGGGCCTCCTAGTTGATCCGCTTGACGATGAACTTGTCCGTGCGACGGTTGCCGCGGGTCTTGTAGCCACGGGTCGGCTGGCCCCAGGGCGTCACAGGGTGACGGCCGCCGGAGGTGCGACCCTCGCCGCCACCGTGGGGGTGGTCGACGGGGTTCATGACCACGCCGCGGACGGTCGGGCGGATGCCCTTCCAGCGGGTGCGACCGGCCTTGCCGATCTGGATGTTCTCGTGCTGCAGGTTGCCGACGGTGCCGATGGTCGCGTAGCAGTCCAGGTGGATCTTGCGGATCTCGCCAGAGGGCATGCGGAGCTGGGCGTAGTCGTCCTCCTTCGCCACGAGCTGGGCGAAGGTGCCGGCGGCGCGGGCGATCTGGCCGCCCTTGCCGGGCTTCATCTCGATGTTGTGCACCGTGTTGCCCACGGGGATGTTCCGCAGGGGCAGCGCGTTGCCCACCAGGATGTCGGCGTTCTTGCCGGCCACCACGGTGCGGCCCACTTCCAGGCCATCGGGGGCCAGGATGTAGCGCTTCTCGCCGTCCGCGTAGACCAGCAGGGCAATGCGGGCGGTGCGGTTGGGATCGTATTCGATGGTGGCGACCTTGGCCGGCACTTCGAGCTTGTTGCGCTTGAAGTCGATGATGCGGTACTGGCGCTTGTGGCCGCCGCCGATGTGGCGGGTGGTGATCCGGCCGGTGTTGGAGCGGCCGCCAGTGCGGTTCTTCTTGGCAATCAGGGAACGCTCAGGCGTATCCGTCGTGATTTCCTCGAAGCCGAACTTGGACATGCCGCGCTGACCGGGGGTCGTGGGCTTGAGCTGCTTGATGCTCATGGGTGTCCTCTTGCCTCAGGGTTGAAAGGGGCGGGCGATAGTGGGCAAAGCTTGTCCGTCCGCCATGGATCGCCTACTCGGACGCGGGAGCGCCCTCGGCGAGTTCGACATATGCCTTCTTGCGGGGGCTGGAGGTCCCCACGAAACGGCCGAGGCGCTTGGTCCGGCTGGGGATCCGCACAGTGCGGACGCTCTTCACCTTGGACTGGAGCAGGAGCTCCACGGCCTCTTGGATCTGGTGCTTGGTGGCCCAGGTGGCCACCTCGAACACCTGGATGTTCTTCTCCCGCAGGATCTGGCCCTTCTCCGTGAGGAGGGGCTTGCGGATCACGTCGAAGATCTTGGTCATGGCTTCACCACCTCCTGGAGGGCCAGGACGGCTTCCTTGGAGAAGATCACCTGGTCGTACTTGAGGAGCTCATAGACGTTCACGCCCAGGCTCTCGACGGTCTGCAGCTTCGGGTTGTTGCCGGCGGCGCGGGAGAGCTTCTCGCTGGCCTCGGTGCCCACCAGAAGGGCGGAGCCGGTGACGCCGAGCTTGCCCAGAGTCTGGATCAGGGCCTTGGTCTTGTGGGACTCGACCTCCCAGCTCTCGACCACCAGCATCTGGCCGCTCGCAAGCTTGGCGGACAGGGCGTTTCGCAGAGCGGCGCGCCGGGCCTTCTTGGGGAAGGCGTAATCATAGGAGCGGGGGTGGGGGCCATGAACCGTGGCGCCACCCTTCCACAGCGGGCTGCGGATGGAGCCCACGCGGGCGCGGCCGGTGCCCTTCTGCTTCCAGAGCTTCTTGCCGGAGCCGCTGACCTCCCACTTGTCCTTGGTCTTGGCGGTGCCGGAGCGGCGCTTGGCCAGGAAGTGGCGCACCGCTTCCCAGATCAGGTGCTCGTTCAGGTCCTCGAGCTTGAACACCTCGGGCAGGAGGTCGACGGTGCCGACCTGCTTGTTGTCGAGGTTGACGACGGGGTGCTGGAACGCTGCCATCCTAGGCCTCCTGCTTGATGACGATGTACCCACCCTTGGGGCCGGGGACGGCGCCCTTGATGAGCAGCAGGTTGTTCTCGGCGTCCACCTTGGCGATCTCCAGGTTGCGCACGGTCACCTGGGCGTCGCCCATGTGGCCGGCCATGCGCATGCCGGGGAAGACGCGGCTGGGGTAGCTCGACTGGCCGATGGAGCCGGGAGCGCGGTGGAACATGGAGCCGTGGGTCGCGCGGCCGCCGGCGAAGTGGTGCCGCTTGATGACGCCGGCGAAGCCCTTGCCCTTGCTGATGCCGGTGACGTTCACCTTGGTCTTCGCCTCGAAGGCGCTGGCCAGGACGCTGTCGCCGGGCTTGGACGTGTCAGCCGCGTCCACCTTGATCTCGCGCAGCACGCGGACCGGAGCGACGCCCTGCTTCTCGCAGTGGCCCTTCTCGGCCTTGGAGGCGCGCTTGCCGCCATTGGGGTCCACGTAGCCGATCTGCACGGCCTCGTAGCCATCCTTGGCGGAGGTCTTGCGCATCACGACCACGCAGGGGCCGGCCTGGATGACGGTCACGGGGACGATCTGGCCCTGCTCATTGAAGATCTGGGTCATCCCCAGCTTCTTGCCGATGATTCCTTTGGACATGTATTCTCCCCCCCTCTACCGGTTGCCCTGACGGCTGAAGACCTTGATCTCCACGTCGACGCCAGCGGGCAGGTCCAGGCGCATGAGAGTGTCCACGGTGTTCTGGGTCGGGTTCAGGATGTCGAGCAGCCGCTTGTGCGTGCGGATCTCGAACTGGTCCCGGCTCTTCTTGTCCACGTGGGGGGAACGGTTCACGGTGTACTTGTTCGTCCGGGTCGGCAGGGGGATGGGCCCGGCCACCTGGGCGCCCGTGCGCTTGGCGGTGTCCACGATCTCGCGGGTGCTCTGATCGAGCAGACGGTGGTCGAAGGCACGCAAACGGATGCGGATGTTGTCTTTCATGCTCACTCCATTGGGACGGGGACCGTCCATAGACGTGGGGCGCTGACCGCCCATGTAAATCCGTCCCAACGACAGGGACAGGGCTGATCAGCATAACAAAAGCCGCTGCAAATTCAACGGCTTTTTGAGAGAACGCACGACCTCCCGGAGGAGGAAGCGGGTGGATCAGGAGGCCCGGCAACCCGAAGGTTCGATGGACGGCCTCACCCCCGGAGGGGGCTAAGACTTCAGGTAAAGCAAGAAATGACTAAAACTGAAGGCAACGAGAGCCGGTTTTACCGGATCGAGTTGCGGGGGTGTGCGCGCAGCGTAGCGGAGCGCGGAACCCCCGCTACGCTACTTGGCGCCCTTGACCTTGGCGATGATTTCTTCCGCCACGTTGCGGGGAGCCTCTTCGTAGTGCGAGAACTGCATGGTGTAGGTCCCGCGGCCCTGGGTCATGGAGCGCAGGGTCGTGGAGTAGGCGAACATCTCGGCCAGGGGCACCTTGGAGGTGATGACCTTGGAGCCGGAGCGCTCCTCCATGTTCTCGATGCGGCCACGGCGGCTGTTCAGGTTGCCGATGACGTCGCCCATGTAGTCCTCGGGGGTCTCGACTTCGACCGCCATGATGGGCTCGAGGATCACGGGGCTGGCCTTCTCGCAGCCCGCCTTGAAGCCCATGGATCCGGCAATCTTGAACGCCATTTCGTTGGAGTCCACTTCGTGGAAGCTGCCGTCGTAGATGGTCACCTTGATGTCCACCACGGGGTAGCCCGCGAGGACGCCGGAGTGCATGGCCTCCTGGATGCCTTCGTCGGTGGGCTTGATGTATTCCTTGGGAACCACGCCGCCCTTGATCTCGTTGATGAACTCGTAGCCCTTGCCGACCTCGTTGGGCTCGACGATGAGCTTGACGTGGCCGTACTGGCCGCGGCCGCCCGACTGGCGCACGAACTTGCCCTCGGACTCCACCCGCTTGCGGATGGTTTCGCGGTAGGCCACCTGGGGCTTGCCCACGTTGGCCTCGACCTTGAACTCGCGCATCATGCGGTCGACGATGATCTCGAGGTGCAGCTCGCCCATGCCGGCGATGATCGTCTGGTTGGTCTCGGGATCGGTCTTCACCTTGAAGGTGGGATCCTCCTGGGCCAGGCGGGCCAGGGCGATACCCATCTTCTCCTGGTCGGCCTTGGTCTTGGGCTCGATGGCGACCTGGATCACGGGATCCGGGAAGTCCATGGACTCGAGCACCACCGGGTTGTTCTCGTCGCAGATGGTCTGGCCCGTGAGCACGTCCTTCAGGCCCACGGCGGCGCCGATGTCGCCCGTGCGGACCTCCTCGATGTCCTCGCGCTTGTTGGCGTGCATCTGGAGGAGGCGGCCGATGCGCTCGCGGCGGCCCTTGTTGGCGTTGTAGACGCCGGAGCCCGCCGGAAGGATGCCGGAGTAGACGCGCAGGAACGCCAGGGAGCCCACGAAGGGATCGGCCATGATCTTGAAGATGAGGGCGCTGAAGGGCTCGTTGTCGTCGGCCTTGCGCTCCACCTCGTTGCCGTCGCTGTCCATGCCCTTGATGGCGGGAATGTCCAGGGGCGAGGGCATGTAGCTCACCACGGCGTCGAGCATGGGCTGGACGCCCTTGTTCTTGAAGGCGGAGCCGCAGGTCATGGGCGTGAAGGCCAGCGACACGCAGCCCTTCCGGATACCCTCGCGCAGCTCGGCCTCGGTCAGCTCCTCGCCGCCCAGGTACTTCTCCATGAGGTGCTCGTCGGTCTCGGCGACCATCTCGACCATCTTCTCGCGCCACTCCTTGGCGGTTTCCACCAGGTCAGCGGGAATCTCGCCGTAGAGGGTCTTGAAGCCCTTGTCGGCATCGTCGAAGGTGACGGCCTTCATGAGGATCAGGTCCACCACGCCCTTGAAGTTCTCCTCGGCGCCGATGGGGATCTGGATGGGGCAGGGGCGCGCCTTCAGGCGGTCCTGCATCATCTTGACGACGCGGAAGAAGTCCGCGCCGGTGCGGTCCATCTTGTTCACGAAGGCCAGGCGGGGCACGCCGTACTTGTCGGCCTGGCGCCACACGGTCTCGGACTGGGGCTGCACGCCGCCCACGGCACAGAACACGGCCACGGCGCCGTCGAGCACGCGGAGGCTGCGCTCCACCTCGGCCGTGAAGTCCACGTGGCCCGGGGTGTCGATGATGTTGATGCGGTGCTCCACGCCCTTCAGCTGGCCGGTCTGAGGCGTCCAGGCGGCCGTGATGGCGGCGGAGGTGATGGTGATGCCCCGCTCCTGCTCCTGCACCATCCAGTCGGTGGTCGCGGCACCCTCATGCACCTCGCCGATCTTGTGGATCTTGCCGGTGTAGTAGAGGATGCGCTCCGTCGTGGTGGTCTTGCCGGCATCGATGTGCGCCATGATGCCGATGTTCCGGTAGCGCTCGAGGGGGGTCTGGCGGGCCACAGCGGCCTCCTGAAAGGATCAATGCAGAAACGGAGTCGGGACGTGCTTCAAAGACCTTCGCGGAAGGAGCCGCCGGGTTGGCGGCTCCTTCCGGTCGGATGGGCTGCTACCAGCGGAAGTGCGCGAAGGCCTTGTTGGCCTCGGCCATCTTGTGGACGTCGTCCTTCTTCTTGATGGCGGCGCCGCGGAAGTTCATGGCGTCGAGGATCTCGCCGGCCAGCTTGTCGCGCATGGTGCGCTCGCCGCGGGAGGAGGAGTAGATCTTCAGCCAGCGCATGGCCAGGGACTGGCGGCGGTTCTGGGGAACCTCCACGGGCACCTGGTAGGTGGCGCCGCCCACGCGGCGGGACTTCACTTCCACCGAGGGCTTGATGTTGTTGAGGGCCTTCTGGAAGGCCTCCAGGGCCTCCTCGCCGGACTTCTTGGCGACGATCTCCAGCGCCCCGTAGAGGATGCGCTCGGCGGTGGCCTTCTTGCCGCGCTCCATGAGGATGTTCACGAACTTGGAGACGACGAGGCTGTTGTAGACGGGATCCGGGAGGATCTCACGCTTGGCGGGTGCGTTGCGACGGGCCATGTTTCACCTCCCCTACTTCTTCTTGGCCGGCGCGGCGCCAGCCTTGGGGCGCTTGGCGCCGTACTTGGAACGGGACTGGTTGCGGCCCGCGACGCCGGTGGCGTCCAGGGTGCCGCGGACGACGTGGTAGCGCACGCCCGGCAGATCCTTCACGCGGCCGCCGCGGATGAGCACGATGCTGTGCTCCTGCAGGTTGTGGCCCACGCCCGGGATGTAGGTCGTGCACTCGATGCCGTTGGTGAGGCGCACACGGGCCACCTTGCGAAGCGCGGAGTTCGGCTTCTTGGGGGTGGTGGTGAACACGCGGGTGCACACGCCACGCTTCTGCGGGCAGGCGTCGAGCGCGGGGCTCTTCGTCTTGTTCTGGAACGTCTTCCGCCCGAGGCGGATCAGCTGATTGATGGTAGGCACACCATCCTCCAAGGAAGGCACCGGTGGATCCGGGCCTGGGCCCGAGAGGTTCGCCGCGATGGAGGCTCCGGAGAACGTCGGACGGATGAAATCCTGCGCCGGCCCACGGGGCCGGAACCATCTAGGTTATCGGAATGGCCAGGGAAGTCAACGCACCAGGCGTAAACCTGGAGAGGGGCCTCACCCGGCCAGGGGGCACCCGCAGCCGCCAGTGGCGCAGCCATGGCCGCCCTTGGGGGCCTCCGGGGCCGAAGCGGAAGATGTGGCGGGGGCGGAGGCGGCGCCCTTGTACCACCCCCCGCCGGTCAGGGCGAAGGCCGACACGGACACCTGCCGCCTCATGCCGCCGGGCTCGCCGCAGGCCGGGCACGCATGCGTGTCGGGGGCGGACATGCTCTCCAGCTTCTCCTCAGGCTGGCCACAAGCTTCACAACGGTATTCATAGAGCGGCATGGCAGACTTCTCCTGGGACTTCTCCCTGAACCTTTCATTTTATCCCGGTCTTCAGATGCCGTCACCGACCCGTTTCTTCCAGAGCCCTGAAGCCTTTCTCCAGGCTGTCCCCCGTCCGGGAAGGCTGTGTTTCACCAACGGCTGCTTCGACCTGATCCACCCCGGCCACGTGCAGTACCTGGCCGAGGCCCGCGCCCTGGGCGACTTCCTCGTGGTGGGCCTCAACAGCGACGCCTCCGTGGCGCGCCTGAAGGGGCCGGGCCGGCCGCTGCAGGACGAGGCCGCCCGGGCGGCCATCCTCCTGGCCCTGCGCAGCGTGGATGCGGTCGTGCTCTTCAGGGAGGACACGCCGCTGGAGCTCATCCGCGCCCTCCAGCCAGACGTGCTGGTGAAGGGCGGGGACTACACGCCGGACAACGTGGTGGGCCGCGAGATCGTGCAGGCCCGCGGCGGCAGGCTCGTCCTCCTGCCCTTCCTCCCCGGCCACAGCACCTCGCGCATCGAGCAGCGGATCCTCAGCGGGCGCGGCGTCACGCTCGAGCCCCGCGCATAGATCCTTCGGATGATCCAATTGTGACAGTACCTCGCTAGGCTGGGACTGGCCTCACACCGGGGCCCGTCATTGTCGGAGGTCTCATGCGTCACCGCGTTGCCCTTGCCCTCGCCCTTCTGGGCCTGCCCCTCGCCGCCCAGGACATCACTGGCGGACTGCAGACGGGGCTCTCCCTGCCGGTCGGGGACCTGAAGGACAAGACCGATTTCGGCACCAACCAGTTCTTCGGCGCCCACATCGGCGGTCACCTGGACTTCAACATCACCTCCCACCACCAGGTCCGCGCCCAGCTGACCTACCACAGCCTTCCCGGCTCCGGCTGGGGCGGTCCGGATGATGTCAACAACGACTTCAAGATCCTGCAGATTGGTGCCGACTGGGTCTACAGCTTCCAGAGCCCGAACCAGGGCTGGTACACCATCGCCGGCGCCTCCCTCAACAGCGTCAAGGACGATTACAGCGGAAACGGCTTCAGCGGCAGCGCCAGCCAGAGCGGCAAGCTCGGCATCCGCGGCGGCGGCGGCTACACCTTCAACAAGATGTTCTCCCTCGAAGGCAGCCTGAACCAGGTCTTCGTGGACAAGAACGGCAACGATGGCTTCGGCTTCGACACTGCCACCTGGGTTCAGGTCAGCGCGGTGTTCCGCTTCGGCCGATAGGCACCTCCCACCTACGAAAACGGGCCGCGATCGCGGCCCGTTTTCGTGAGGACTGGAAAAAGCTAGAGCAGGGGCGACAGCAGCTGCCAGTACTTGGGCAGGGGCCAGAGGTCGGCGTCGCAGGCCTCTTCCAGGAGGTCGAGCACCTCCCTCAGCGCGTGCTTGGCCTCGTTCACCTTCTGCCCGAAGGCCTCGGTCCTTGCGTGCAGGTCCTCGATGGCGTCCGCCTCGGCCAGGGCGGCCTTCATGGCGGAAAGGCGCGACTGGGCCTCGCCCGCGAGGGTGGCCTGGGCCTGCAGCGAGGCCTTCAGCGTGTCGGGCACTGCGATGCCCGCGGCAGCCAGCCGGCCGAGGCTCTTGGCCCGGGCTCCCAGGTCCGCCGTGATGGAAGGCAGGATCTGGGTCTCCGCCATCTCCCGCAGCACCTGCGTTTCGATGGCGATGGCCTTCTGGTACTGCTCGTGGCGAATGTGGATGCGGGACTCCAGCTCACCTTCGGACAGGATGCCCGGCTTGGAGAACACGGACTTGGCCGCGGGGTTCTCCCAGATATGCAGGGCCGCCACCGTGTCCTTCGCGTGGGGAAGGCCCCGGCGCTCGGCCTCCGCCTTCCATTCGTCGGAGTAGCCGTTGCCTTCGAAGCGGATGGACTTGGTCTCGATGATGGCTTCGCGCACCACGGACAGGACGGCAGCGCGGTGCTCCTTGCCGGCCTTGATCTCCGCCTCCAGCTTGGCGTTCAGCCCTTCCAGCGCCTCGGCCACCGCGGCGTTGATCACCGTCAGCGGCAGGGCGATGGGCTGGCTGGAGCCCACGGCGCGGAACTCGAACTTGTTGCCCGTGAAGGCGAAGGGGCTGGTGCGGTTGCGGTCCGTGGCGTCCTTCTCGATGCGGGGCAGGTTGCCGATGCCGAGATCCAGGATGCGCTGGGAGGAGGCGTCGGCGGCGGCGCCCTTCTCGATGGCGTCAAGGATGTGGCTCAGCTGGGCGCCGAGGAACACGGACATGATGGCGGGCGGCGCTTCGTTGGCACCCAGGCGGTGGTCGTTGCCGGCGCTGGCGATGGCGGCGCGGAGCAGGCCACCGTGGGTGTGGATGGCCTTCAGGGTGGCGCTGAGGAAATAGAGGAACTGCAGGTTCTCCTCGGGGGTCTGGCCGGGCTCCAGCAGGTTCTGGCCCTCGTCCGTGGCCAGGCTCCAGTTCACGTGCTTGCCGCTGCCGTTGACGCCGGCGAAGGGCTTCTCATGGAGCAGGACCGCCAGGCCGTGGCGCTCGCCCACGGACTTCAGGATCTCCATGAGCAGCTGGTTGTGGTCGCTGGCGATGTTGGCGGCCTCGTAGATGGGCGCGATCTCGAACTGGTTGGGGGCCACCTCGTTGTGCCGGGTCTTGGCGGGAATGCCGAGCTTGAAGCACTCCAGCTCGACCTCCTGCATGAAGCCGAGGACCCGCTCCTTGATGCTGCCGAAGTAGTGGTCCTCCAGCTCCTGGCCCTTGGGGGGCTTGGCGCCCTGGAGGGTGCGGTTGGCGAACATGAGGTCCGGCCGCTGCTGGGCCAGCTCCAGGTCCACGGCGAAGTACTCCTGCTCGGGGCCGCACTGGGCCACCACCGCGTCGGCGGCCACGCCGAAGTGGGCCAGGCCCTCGATGGCGCGCTTGGACACCACCTCCATGGAGCGCAGCAGGGGCACCTTGTGGTCCAGGGCCTCGCCGTGGTACCCCACGAAGGCCGTGGGAATGCAGAGGGTCTTGCCGATGGGACCTTCGATGAGGAAGGCGGGGCTGGCCGGATCCCAGGCGGTGTAGCCGCGGGCCTCGAAGGTGGCGCGCAGGCCGCCCGAGGGGAAGGAGCTGGCGTCGGGCTCGCCCTGGATGAGCTGGCTGCCGCTGAATCGCTCGATGACCTGGCCCGGCTCGTCCCAGGAGATGAAGGCGTCGTGCTTCTCGGCGGTGGCGCCAGTCATGGGCAGGAACCAGTGGGTGAAGTGGGTGCAGCCCTGCTCCAGCGCCCAGTCCTTCATGGCCTGGGCCACGCTCTTGGCCACCTCGGGCGACAGGGCCTCACCGCGCTTCAGCGCCTGGCGGTAGGCCTTGTAGACATCCTTCTGCAGACGGTCGCGCATGGTCCGCTCGCTGAAGGTGTTGCAGCCGAAGTACTGGCTGATCTTGGTCTGGTCCAGCCGTGAGATGCTGGAAGTGTCTGGCGCCGGCGCCTTGGCCATGTGTCCCCCCTTTGGACGGTGGTGAAAGATGACTGTAAATACAAAAGGACCGACGTCCGCCCCTCGGGGGCAGCCATCGGATTCCCATGTCCACCTGGATCCTGCGATCCATCCCCAGGGTAGCGGAATCCCCCTTGTGGCGACAGATTTTCCCGCCTGCGAACGGGCTCTTTTTCTCCTGGGGGATCTCCAGAGGCGGCAGGAAGGGACCCCCCGCCCCGCCGCCCTGGCCTGGGAGCGGGCGGCCTTCGCCGCCGTCTTCGACGACCCGGGTCCCGGACAGCGGATCCGCCGGTTCCTTGAGAAGGCCTAGGGTCTGTTTTCAAAATGGATGCGAGCCGCGACGGCGGCCAGCCGCGCTCATGGCAAGGCGGCGGCCGAAGGGCGATGCGGGACATCGTTCGAGGCCGGCAACGCAGCCAGGGGCGTGGCTGGCCACCGTCCCGGAGGGCAAGGGGGGCGCCCAGCGCGATACTGCGTCAAGCTCCTCACCGATAGTGCCGTGATCGCCTTCGTCGCTTTCCTCGTCTCGCTTGGGCGCGCCCCTTGCGCGGCCACACCCCACTTTGAAAACAGACCCTAAAATGGAGCCATGGACCTGACCGCCCCCTACGTCCCCGACCTCGAAAGCATCCCCGCGGGCCTCGACCTGCCCGCCGAGATCCGGCGGCTGAAGGCCGAGCGGCGGGCGGTCCTCCTGGCCCACTACTACCAGGAGCCCGAAATCCAGGACCTGGCCGACTTCGTGGGCGACAGCCTCCAGCTCAGCCAGCAGGCCGCCAAGGCCGATGCCGACGTCATCGCCTTCTGCGGCGTCCACTTCATGGCCGAGACCGCCAAGATCCTCAACCCCGGCAAAACGGTCGTGATCCCCGACATGGACGCCGGCTGCAGCCTGGCGGACCGCTGCCCCGCGGACCACTTCGCCGAGTGGCTGAAGCAGTACCCCGACCACGACGTGGTGAGCTACATCAACTGCTCTGCCGGCGTGAAGGCGCTCAGCACCGTCATCTGCACCAGCAGCAACGCCGTCCGGGTGGTGGAGAGCCTGCCGAAGGACCGCAAGATCGTCTTCGCCCCGGACCGCCACCTGGGCAAGTGGGTGATGCAGCAGACGGGCCGGGACATGGTGCTGTTCCCCGGGTTCTGCATCGTGCACGAGCAGTTCACGGCCAAGCGGGTGGCGGCCCTCAAGGCCCAGCATCCCGAAGCCAAGCTCATCGCCCACCCCGAGTGCGACGCCACCGTGAGCCAGCTGGCGGACTTCGTGGGCTCCACGGCCGCCCTGCTGAACTATGTGGCCAAGGACAGCGCCAAGGCCTTCATCGTGGCCACCGAGGCCGGCATCCTCCACCAGATGCGCCAACGGCGACCCGACGCCGACCTGATCCCTGCCCCGGCTGACAGCGGCTGCAACTGCAGCCTCTGCCCCTACATGAAGCTCAACAGCCTGGAGAAGCTCTACCTCTGCCTGCGGGACCTCCAGCCCGAGATCCGCCTGGACGAGGCCACCCGCCTGAAGGCCCTGAAGCCCCTGGAGCGGATGCTGGCCCTGGGTTAGAGCGCCTGGCAAAACCCCCACGAGGCCGCGCGAGGGTCGCCGGGCGAGCGAGGCGAGGAACACGAGGGAGGCTCCGGCTCCACGAGCCGTAGGCGAGTGGGAGGTACGCAAGGCGTGCCGTCAGACGGAGGGCGTAGCGGCATCGCCCTCCACCTGGTGGGCCCTGCCCCGCAGGGCCCTCCCGCTCGTTCCTCGCGGAGGTGGAGCCTCCCCGCCGGCCCTCGCCCGGAGGGAGAAAGCCAGGTGGGCGCCCCGCGGCGTCAGGGCCCTTGGACGATGTCCCGCATTGCCCTGCGGGCCCCTCCTTGCGGTGCATCCCACCTGGCTTTCTCGCGGCCCCGTCGGGGATTTGTTAGGCACTCTTAGGCACCCGGAAGTGGCCGGCGGCCGCTAAGCTGGCTGTCACCCCCCTTCCCGCCGAGCCCCCATGCCACGCCATCGCACCTCCCGCTTCCGCGTCCTCCATCCCGG
Source organism: Geothrix alkalitolerans (assembly GCF_022808885.1). Taxonomy (NCBI): domain Bacteria; kingdom Pseudomonadati; phylum Acidobacteriota; class Holophagae; order Holophagales; family Holophagaceae; genus Geothrix; species Geothrix alkalitolerans. The sequence goes on from NZ_JAKZLE010000007.1 coordinate 200,162, forward strand.
CTTCGGAACCTCCCGGTGGCAGCGCCTCCAGCAGCAGAGCGGCATCGTCCTCCTGGTCCTGGCGGGCCTGTTGACGGCGGGGGTGCTGTATTTCGCCCCCCGGTACTACCTGATGGATCAGATCGGCAACGCCCAGCAGGCCTACATGGAAGCCCACTGGGTGGACTTCGAGGCGGTGGAGCGGCACTGGAAGAGCCTGCCGATCCTCCACAGCATCCAGCGGGGCGATGAGGAGGATGTCAGCCAGTTTCTCGCCGACCAGCCCCTGGTGGTGGCCCTGCTGGATCGCTTCGAGGGCCGCCACCTCTGGGTCCGCGAGGGCGACCACCTGGTCCCCGCCCGGGACCCCGCCCAGACCCAGCAGTACCTGGGATGGATGACCCACGCCGAGATGGCCCAGCGCTTCGAGTGGAACCCGCCGCGGGAGCAGGATCCCGACTTCGGGAAGGTGGCCACGGTGGTCCTGCTCTCAGACCGCTGGCTGGTGATCAAGCGTTGGCGGCCCGGGTCCCCGGACGTGGAGCGCGAGCTGGGCATCGCCCTGGCCCCGCGCCGGGCCCTGCGCATGGGGCTCCTCCGGGAGTCTGACGCCACGCGGAAGGATCTGAAGCCCCAGCCCTGGGGGGCCCAGCCCAACCTCCAGGCCGATCCCCAGCGGCTCATCGTCCTGCCCCTGGGCTCCATCACCAAGACCAACGCCTTCGGAGAGGGCTGGTCCCTGGGCGGCGTGGCCTTCGACGACGACCAGGCGGCTTTTCGTCGGACCCTCAAGTCCCAGCGGCGCCTGGTCTCCGGCGTGGCCCTCTCCGTGGGGCTGGCCATGCTGCTGGGCCTGTGGCTGCGGCATAGGACCCGGCGCAAGGCCGAGCTGGACGCAGACCGCATGGCCTCCATGACCCACAGCCTCAAGACGCCCCTGGCCATCCTCAAGTTCCGCTGCGACTCCCTGCGCCTGGGCCGCCTCAGCCCCGAGCGGGCCGACGAGGAGCTGCTCAAGATCGGCGAGGAGGTGGATCACCTCACCACCATCATCGAGACCGGCCTGCGGGTCATCCGCGGCGGGGGCGCCTCCGGTCCCCACGGCCTGGCCACCCCCGCCTGGATCCGTGAGGTGGTGGAGGACCTGCGCCCGGGATTCGAGGTCGAAAACCGGCCCCTGGAGATCCAGCTGGCGGAGGCCTCGGGGCGGGCCCCGCTGCCCTCCCTGCGCTCGGCCCTGCTCACCCTGGTGGAGAACGCCCTGACCCACGGGCGCGGACGGGTCACCCTGGAATCCTGGCGGACCCGGCGGCGCCTCTGCCTCCGGGTCACCGACGAGGGGGACGGGCTGGAACCCCACCAGCTCAAGGCCCTGGGCAAGCCCTTCCAGCGCCTGCGCTCCAAGGGGAAGGAGGGGTTCATGCGGGAGGGGCAGGGGCTCGGCCTGAGCCTCCTGGTGCAGGTGGCGGAGCAGGAAGGCTGGGGCCTCTCCTTCACGTCGGCTCCCGGCGAGGGCCTCTCGGCCCTTCTGGAGGTGCCGGTCGCCTGAACGGCCGGTCCCGCCTCCACTCGGTTTCCACCCGCCTGGCACCTTCAGAGATGACCAGGATCACGGGGCACGGTTCCTCCCGGGGCCTACCATCAGGCGGGCGGCACCCGCCCTGATGGGGGAAGTCATGACGCGTTCATGGATGGGCCTCGTGGTTCTCAGCCTGGGCATGGTGGCCGCCGAGCCGCCGAAGCCCGTCCAGGTGCCCTTGAAGGCGCCCCAGGAGGGGACCATCCCCCCGGGACCCGTCGGCGAGGCGATCCGCCTGGGCCAGAAGATCTTCACGAACACCCCCAAGTACGCGCCGGCCTATTCCGGGAATGCCCTCAGCTGCAGCAGCTGCCACCTGGACGCCGGGAAGGCGCCCCACGCCGCGCCCATGGTGGGCCTCTGGGCCGTTTTCCCCACCTACCTGCCCCGGGCCGGGCGCGTGGGAACCATGGAGGACCGCATCAATGGCTGCTTCCTGCGCTCCATGAACGGCAAGCCCCTGCCGACCAACAGCGAGGAGATGCGCGGCCTGCTCGCCTATGTCTGGTGGCTGTCCAGGGACGTCCCCGTGGGGGCCGAGGTGGTGGGTCGGGGGAATCCCCCCCTGCAGGCCCTCGCACCCGCGGATCCGGAACGCGGCAAGGCGATCTACGCCCGGGCCTGCGTGGTCTGCCACGGGGAGGACGGCCAGGGCTCCGCGGATATTCCGCCGCTCTGGGGTCCCCGGTCCTTCAACCTCGGGGCCGGCATGGCCCGCACCAGCAAGGCCGCGGCCTTCGTGAAGGCCAACATGAGCGGACTCGGCGGAACGGAGCCCCTCACCGCCCAGGAGGCCTGGGATGTGTCCGCCTACTTCACCCATCAGCCCCGGCCGGATTTCCCCGGGAAGGTGAACGACTGGCCCCGGGGCGGGAAGCCCGCGGACAGCCGGTACTGATGGAATATCCGTACTAGGAAATTGCAGCCAATCCGACTTGCCTTTCCAAGGCAATGCTCGCATCGTGGATGAAGCACGATCCTTGAGCGAGATGCCGTGATCCACATCCTCGTGGTGGAGGATGAGCCCTCCCTCTGCCAACTCCTCGTCAACAACCTGAGCTTCGAAGGCTACTCCGTGGAGGCCGTGGAGGATGGTGTGCCCGCCCTGGCGGCCCACACGGCCCGGGCGGCGGACCTCATCGTGCTGGACCTGATGCTGCCCCAATTGGACGGGTTCGAGGTCCTCCGAACCCTCCGGGACCGGCGGGACCACGTGCCCGTGCTCCTCCTCACAGCCCGGGGCGAGGAGGCGGACCGGGTGAAGGGCCTGAGCCTGGGGGCCGATGACTACCTGGTGAAGCCCTTCTCCGTGCTGGAGCTCGTCGCCCGGGTGAAGGCGATCCTGCGCCGGACCCGCCCCGTGGATCGGCCGACCTTGCTGCGGTCCGGCCCCTTCCGCTTCAACCTCCCGCGCCTGGAGGCCCGGCGGGAAGGCAGGCCCCTGGAGCTGACTCCCCGCGAGTTCCGCCTGCTGGAGATCCTCATCACCCACGCGGGCCGGACCCACAGCCGCAAGGAGCTGCTGCAGCTGGCCTGGGAGCCGGACGCCCGCCCCAGCGCCCGCACGGTGGACGTCCACATCGCCAACCTGCGCCGCAAGCTCGGAGAGGAGCTCGGTTCGCCCTGGATCACCACGGTCGGCGGCGAAGGCTACCGGTGGATCACCCCCGTGGAACCGGAGGCCGGCGGGGCCGCGTCGAACGGGTAGACTGGACCTTCGTCCCCGAGGTCCGATGGCGCCCTGGAACCCCCACAGCTGGCAGCGCTTCCCCGCCGCGCAGCAGCCGGCCTACGACGATCCCTCCGAGCTGGAGGGCGTCCTGGCGCGGCTCCGCCGCATGCCCCCCCTGGTGGTGCCCCAGGAGGTGGACCGCCTCCGGGGCCTGCTGGCCGAGGCCGCCGCGGGCCGGCGCTTCCTCCTCCAGGGCGGCGACTGCGCGGAGCAGTTCAAGGACTGCACGGCGGAATCCATCGCGGGCAAGCTGCGGGTGCTGCTCCAGATGTCCGTGGCCCTCACCCACGGCGGGCGGAAGCCCGTGGTGCGGGTGGGCCGCATCGCCGGCCAGTTCGCCAAGCCCCGCAGCAGGCCCACGGAGATGGTCCGGGGTCGCGAGCTGCCCAGCTACCGCGGCGATCTCGTGAACGGCCTGGAAGCGGACGAGGCGGCCCGCCGCCCGGATCCCGGCCGCATGCTGGAGGCCTACTTCCACGCCTCCGCCACCCTCAACCACCTGCGGTCCCTGGCGGCCGGCGGATACGCGGACCTGCACCACCCCGAGCGCTGGGAGCTGCCGGGCGAGGCGGGCCGGGTGCCCGAGTACCGGCGCACCCTGGACCAGGTGCGCGAATCCCTGGACTTCCTGGAGGCCCTGGGCGGCGTGCAGCGGGAGGCCCTGGAGCGCATCGACTTCTACACCAGCCACGAGGCCCTGCTCCTGCCCTATGAGGAGGCCCTCACCCGCTGGGTGGGCGAGAGCTCCGCCTACTACAACCTGGGGGCGCATACCCTCTGGGTGGGCGAGCGCACCCGCCAGCTGGACGGCGCCCACGTGGAGTACCTGCGCGGGATCCGCAACCCCATCGGCGTGAAGGTGGGCCCCAGCGCCACGCCCGAGCACCTGGCGGCCCTGCTGGACCGCCTCGACCCCGACCGGGAACCGGGTCGGGTCACCCTCATCTCCCGCTTCGGCGCCGCGAAGATCCAGGCGGCCCTGCCACCGCTCCTGAAGGCCGTGCGGGCCACGGACCACCCGGTGCTCTGGAGCTGCGACCCCATGCACGGCAATGGCGCCGAGAGCGCCCAGGGCCTCAAGACCCGCGACTTCGGCGCCATCCTCTCGGAGCTGCGCCAGGCCTTCGAGCTCCACCGGGCCCACGGCTCCCACCTGGGCGGCGTCCACATCGAGCTCACGGGCGAGGCCGTCACCGAGTGCACTGGCGGCAGCGAGGGCCTCTCCGAGGCGGACCTGGCCAAGGCCTACGAGACCGGCTGCGACCCGCGCCTGAACGGCACCCAGAGCCTGGAGATGGCCTTCCTTATCGCGGAGATGATGCGGGGCTAGGCTCCGTCAGGGATCTCCGCCTCCACCAGCTGGGCCAGGAGCGCCAAGGACTCCTGCCAGCCCAGGTAGCAGGCCTCAGGCGGAATCACCGCCGGGATGCCCGCCTGCACGATGTCCACCTCCGTGCCGACGGACACGGCCTTCAGGGAGATGGCCGTTTCCATGGTCCCGGGCAGGTTCGGATCGTCGAAGGTGTCCGTGTGCCGGATGCGTGCGCCTGGCACCAGCTCGAGATACTCGCCTCCGAAGCTGTGGCTCTGCCCCGTCCCGAAGTTCGTGAAGGACATCCGGTAGGTGCCGCCGACCCTTGCCTCCAGGTGGTGGACCTTCCCCGTGAACCCGTGGGGCGGGAGCCACTTCACCAAGGCGTCCGGGTCCAGGAAGGCGCGGTAGACCTTGTCGGGACCGGCACGGAGCACGCGGTGGAGATGGACGGTGTTCGTGGACATGGTCGCTCCTCGGCCAGCGGCCCGCAGGATAGCGCCGATGGGTTTGTCGTGACACCCATTCCGGACCAATTCAACCGCGGTTCCCATCCCGGGGTCGGTAGGCTGGATGGGGAGGCACGATGCGGCACGGATGGTCGATCCTGGGACTGGCCCTGCTCCTGGCCTGCGGGGGCGGAGGATCCACCTCCACCCCACCGCCCGCCGCCGACCCCTGGGCCGCGGTGACGGCCGCCGTCCAGGCTGCCCAGCCCCAGTTTCCGGGCGGACTGTGCGTGGAGGTGGCCACGCCAGACGGCGTGGTGTACTCCCGGTCCTTCGGCGGCTTCACGAACCAGGATTCCGTGTTGGTGGCTTCCGGCTCCAAGTGGGTCACCAGCACCGTGATCCTCCGTCTGGTGGCCGCGGGGGCCTTCCCCCACGGCCTCGACACGAAGACCAGTGAACTGCTCGCGGACCCCGGCGGCGCCCCCTGGGCCGGAAACATGGGCCAGATCACCCTGCGCCACCTGCTCAGCTTCACCTCGGGCATCAGCGGGGACGACGCCGCCTCGGAGAACGTGCTGATCAGCCTCCGGGCGGCCGTGGACCAGATCTACAGCGACTTCGCCGCCACCGCCTCGGCGCCGGGCAGCTACTTCTACTACGGCAGCACCCACATGCGCATTGCCGCCCGCATGGCGGAGGTGGCCACAGGCAAGCCCTGGGCCCAGATCTTCGCAGAGCAGCTGCATGACCCCATGGGCTGGTCCCCCGACAGCATCTACAGCGGCGGCGGTCCCAATCCCAACCCTGCCGGGGGCCTGCGGTGCACCGGCCTGGAGTACATGCGCTTCCTGATGATGCAGCTGCGCGGCGGGCGGGATGGCTCGGCAGTCTTCCTGTCGCCCTCCCTGGTCTCGGACCAGCGGACCGACGGCTACGGCCCCGCCACCACCCTCGCCTACAGCCCCTACCAGGATGCGGCCGGGTGGACCTACCACTATGCCCTCGGCAACTGGCTGGAGACCGCCGGTGGCACGCCGCCGGCCCCGGGGTCGCCCGTGATCCGCTACTCGAGCACCGGCACCTTCGGCTGGGCCCCCTGGGTGGCCGCCGACGGAACCTTCGCTGGCCTGGTCATGACCAAGCAGGCGGCGGGCACCATCCTCCCCTCCGAGACCCTCAAAGCCCAGCTGGACCCCCTGATCCGCGTCGCCCTCGCCCAGCATCCGCCGGTGATCCGGACCGTGCCCTGAGGGCTCAGTGCACGGTGGGGTGGATGCCCTCCGGGCCGGCCCGAAGGATCAGCGTTTCGAAAGCCGTGCCCACCAGGACCTCGGCTCCCGGCAGCAGCTCCTGCAGGGGCTTGAGCTTCGGCACCGGCAGCAGCAGAGCCTCGCCCGGGCGAAGGGTCGGCAGCTCCAGGCCCTCCCAGGCCCCGAGGGGCGTGCTGCGGCGGGCGGCCCCCGCCCGCAGCTCGAGGCTTCCCTCCGGCCAGGCGTCCACCATCCAGGCTCCCAGCAGGACGCTTCCCCCATCCTCCAGGGCCAGGCAAAACCCCGCGGCGCCCCCGCCCGCCAGGCCCAGGACCGCCAGACCGGGACGGGGAAGTTCCATCAGCTCCGCCCCGGGCCCCCTCACCTGGAAGCGGTCGAGGGCGGTCCCGTCGGCCCGGTGCAGCGCCGCGGGCCGGGGCAGGCAGGGCAGCAGGTTCACGGATTCCGGAAGTGGAGCCAGGGACTCCGGCAGGGTGCCGCGGCGGTCCCACTTCTCGGCGTAGGCCAGGGTCTGCTTGGCCCGGGCCAGGGCTCGGGCTCCGCCTTCCAGCAGGCGCCGGAGGCTTCCGGGCATCAGGGCCTCGGCCAGCCGCTCCGGATCACCTTCCCCCAGCTTGCGGAGGCGCATGGCCTCGATGCGGTTCAGGTCCGCCAGGCGGCCCGACGCCAGCCGGCCCACGAGCGTCCGGCGTTCCAGGGGCCCCTCGGCCCAGGCGGCGGTGCCGAGCAGCATCCGCGGATCAGACCTGGGCTTCGAGCCAGGCACGGGTGGTGCCCGAGAGCGGCTTGGGCCGGTTGGTGGCGAAGTCCAGCATCACCTGCACGCTTTTCCCCTCGGCGAACACCGGGCCGCCCAGGCCCTTGGTGAGGCGGTAGCCCAGGTCGAAGGAGCTGTTGCCCACCCGGGCGCAGTGGAGTTCCACCCGGACGTCGTCGCCCAGGAGGATCGGCATGCGGTAGTCCACCTCGATGCGCGCGATGAGGAAGCCTTCGTCCGTGAAGGCCCGGCCGCCCAGGAAGCTGCGCCACCACTGGAAGCGCCCCTGCTCCATGAAGCTCACCACCACCGCGTTGTTCACGTGGCCCATGGCGTCCAGGTCGCTGAATCGCACCTCGATGGGATGGGAGAAGGGCATGAAGCCTCCGGACCCTCAACCTTACCGCCAACCGTGGCATGATGCGTCCCGATGCCCGCGCCCCTGCTCCTCGCCTACGACCCGGCCTGCACCCTCTGCTGCCGCATGGCCCTCTGGCTGGCCCGGCGGGACCGCCGGGGGCTCCTGCACATCGCCTCCCTGCGCGATCCGGACTTGCTGGCCCTGGGACCCGAGCTGGCCGGGCGCCCCCTGGAGGCGGAGATCCACGGCCTCGACCTGGGCACCCGCCAGGTCTGGGCGGGGGCGGACCTCCTTCGGCCCATCGCCCGGCGCCTGCCGGGCTGGCGCTGGGCCGCACTGCTGCTGGCGATCCCCGGCCTCCCCCGCCTGCTGAACCGGGTCTACCTGGGGGTGGCGGCCCGACGGTTCCGCCGCACCGGCCGGCCGCCCTTCGCGTAGCCTGGGAGCCATGGATTCCACCCCTCCAAGCCCCTGGCACCCGGACCGCCGCTGGGCCGATCCCCTCATCGCCTTCCTGGCCCTCCTCGCCCTGATGGCCGCGGGTCTCACCCTTCGCGTCCGCCAGGAGGGGAATCACCGCCCCTCGGGCCGGACCACCCTCCAGGGGCAGATTCTCGAAGCCGGCCTGGCCGGATCCCACCTGCTGCGGGGCACCCCCATCCCGCCCCAGGAATGGGCCAAGGCGCGAGGCGGACTGACGGATCCGTGGGACCGGTCCCTGCTCGCGGTGCTCATGGCGGAACTGGGCGACCCCGTCGGGGCGAGGGAGCTCGTCCAGACCAGCCTCCCCGCCGGCGCCGCGGGAACGCGCTTCCGGCGGACCTTCGAGGCCGCCTACGAAGGCGCCCCCGTCCCGGACGCCGCCACGCGCGCGGAGGTCCAGCGGCGGCTGGGGAACGGCTACACGGCCCGCCTGCTGGAGGCCCGGCTCCGGGACCGGGAAGGGGGACCAGGCGCCGGCGACCTCCTGCGCGCCCAGGCCCGCGGCCTGCTGATCACCCGCCTCGCGGCCCTGGGGGGCCTCGGGCTGCTGGTGACGACCCTCGCCGCGGGGGGCCTCGCGGTGGGCATCTACCTCTGGGCCACGCGCCGGCAGCCGCCTGCCCGGCCCCTGCCCGCCTGGGGCCTGTCGGGACGGGCGGCGGCCTTGGTCTTCCTGGGCTGGTTCATGGCCTTCTTCGCGGCGGGCAACCTGGCAGGGCTGCTCCTCGCGCCCTGGCCCTCCCTGCGCTGGGCGGTCGTGCCCCTGGGCACCCTCCTTCATGCGGGGGTGGGCCTGCGGTTGCTGGGCTGGGCGGAAGGCCTCTCCTTCTCCGGACTGTGGCGACGGATGGGGCCGAGTCCGACCCGCCGCGACCTGGCCTGGGCCGTGGCCTTCCTCGCCCTGGCCGTGTTCCTGGTGCTGGCGGTGGCCATGGCCACGAGCGTGGTGCTGAAGCCGGAGCAGAACCCCCAGCGGGACCTGCAGGAGCTGCTCCGGGGTCTGACGGGCTGGGGCCCCACCCTGGTCATGTTCCTCGTGGTGGCGGGCGTGGCCCCCGTTTTCGAGGAGTTCCTCTTCCGCGGGTTCCTGTTTCCCGTACTGGCGCGGGGGGGCCGCGTCACCCTCGCCCTGGTCGCCTCGGCCCTGCTCTTCGGGGCCATCCACCTCCAGCCCGCGGGCCTGCCCATCCTCAGCACCCTGGGCCTGGTGCTCGCCCTGGCCGTGCGGCGCGCCGGCAGCCTCTGGCCCGCCATCCTCGTCCATGCCTGCTGGAACGGATCGCTCTTCCTGCTGATGCGGGCCTTCTCCTGAGGCCGCCCGGAGCTGTTCCTGACGCCGTCCGGGGCCGTCCTCTCAGAACTGGAGCCGCGACAGGGCAGGCGCCAGCCACCAGAAGAGCTGGAGGACGATGAAGGCCAGGACGATCCACTTCAGGACCTGGCCCCAGTTGGTGCCCGGACCTTCGGAACCGGCCTGGCGGCCGGCGCGCTTCCGGGTGGAGAGGTAGGATTCCACCGGGTCCTCGGCCAGGGCGATCTTGAGGGGCGCCGTGCCCCGGGCGCGGGACTCGTGGGATCCGGACTCCACAGCCGGTGTGGGCTCGACCTGCCGGAACCGCGCCGTGGAGACGCTTCCGGTGCCGTCCTCATCCTGCCCAAGGAACGTGAACAGGCGGGCCCGCATGCTGACGGGGCCGGGCAGGGCGTCGATCAGCTCTTCCATGAACTCGGGCAGCGTGGTGTAGCGGTCGTCCGGATCCGCCGCCAGAGCCCGCCGGAACACGGCGGCCATGCGGGGAGACACGTCCGCCGGGATGGACACGGGCTCCTGGAGGATGTGGAGGATGATCTCGGCGAGGCCGCCCCCCGGGTGCGGCAGCTTGCCGGTGAGGAGCTCGAAGGCCGTGGCGGCGAAGCTGTAGCGGTCCGAGGCCGGCGTGCCCTCGCTGCCCCGGAGCACTTCCGGAGGCGCGTAGGCCGGGGAGCCCAGGAAGTCGCCGGAGGAGGTCAACCGGAGCGCCAGCGTCTGGGCCAGCGCGGCGCCATCCCCCTCCATGAGGGGCATGTCCAGGGACTGGTCGGAACCCGGACCCAGGTGGCCCAGGGTGCGCGCGATGCCGAAGTCCATGAGCTTGGCCCGGCCCTCTTCGCTCAGCAGGATGTTGTCCGGCTTCACGTCGCGGTGCACGATGGCGCGGCGATGGGCGGCCCGCAGGGCGCGGGCGGTCTGGATCAGGACGCGGGCGCTGGTTTCCGTGTCCAGGTCCCTGTCCTTGATGTGGCGGCCGAGGCTCTTCCCTTCCACGTACTCCATGGCGAGGAAGGGCCCCAGGTCCTCCTCCACGCCGACATCGAAGACCGTCACCAGGTTCGGATGGTTCAGCTGGGCGCTGATCTCCGCCTCGCGCCGGAAGCGCAGGGTGGCCTGGTGCCGCGCGGCGCCCGCGACCCGCACCACCTTGATGGCCACGCGCCGCTTGAGCAGCGGATCCTCCGCCAGATACACAGTCCCCATGCCGCCCTGTCCGAGGGGCCGCAGGACCTGGTACCTGCCGATGGTTCTTGGATCTGCCATGGAACTGAAATTCTAACCACGAGACCCCTCTCCGAAGCCGGGCTAGAATGGAGGATTCGACAATCCGGAGTGCCCATGGCCGCCCTTCTCGAAGCCATCGAAATCAAGCGCAAGATGTTCTTCGAACTCGAAGACACGCCCTACCATTGCCTGGATGTGGAAATTTCGACCCCCACGGCCCGGGGCGGCCAGACGCTGGTGCGCATCAAGATGCGAAACCTCCTCACCCGAGCCGTCTTCGACAAGACCTTCAAGGCCGGGGACAAGTTCAAGGAACCGGATCTGGTCCTCACGCCCGCCAGCTACCTCTACAGCGACGGGGAGGGCTCCCACTTCATGGACCAGGAGACCTACGAGACCCACACCCTGGGCGCCTCCCTCATGGGCGACGCCCTCGACTACCTCACCGAAGGCCTCATCGTCCAGATCCAGAAGTTCAACGGCAACCCCATCGGCCTGCAGATGCCCGGCCAGGTGGAATTGTCCGTCACCTACACGGAGCCCGGCGCCCGCGGCGACACGGCCAGTGGCAACGTCACCAAGCCCGCCAAGCTGGAGACCGGCATCGAGATCAAGGTGCCCCTCTTCATCAAGGAGGGCGAGAAGGTGAAGGTGAGCACCGAGACCGGCGAGTTCGCAGGCAGGGCATGACCCGCAAGTTCCGCCTCGGCCAGAGCCGCGAGGCCCAGGATCTGGACCACCGGGAGGCCTATTCCCGCGAGCGGGCGGCGGACAGCAAGCGGCGCCAGCGCCACGCGGAGCGCCTGGAGACCGGCATCGAGGCGCACGACCCCGAGGCCCTGCTGCGCCTTCCGGATCCCGCGCCCTGGATGCATCTGCCCGAGGCCACGCTCATCCAGCGCCACAGCCAATGGGTGGACCTGGAGCTGGCGGATCGCACGGTGATGCGGGCCACCCTGAGCGGCAAGCTCAAGGGCGTGCGCCTGGTCTGCGGCGACCGCGTCCGCTACTCGGCCGTCCCCGTCGAGCTCGATGACCCCAGGGCCCCCGCCTCCCCATCCGTCCGAGGCGACGGGGGCTCCCCCGAAGCCCAGGTGGTGGCGGTGATGCCTCGCAAGAGCCTGCTCAAGCGGGGCGGCATCGACGATCGCGAGCCCTGGCAGCTCATCTGCGCCAATGCCGACGAGCTCTGGATCTGCGCGGCGGTGGTGGATCCGCCCCTGCGCCCCGGCCTCCTGGAGCGGGCCCAGGTGCTGGCCCTGGACGCGGGGCTCGCCTTCCGCGTCATCGTCACCAAGCGGGACCGGGCCTCGAAGAAGGACACCCTGCCCGAGTTGGATCCGCTGCGCGGCCAGCGGGTCTCCATTCATGAGACGTCCGCCCTCAGGGGCGAAGGCCTGGAGTCCCTGCGCGACCTCCTGCAGGGCAAGGTGGTGGTGCTGCTGGGCCACAGCGGCGTGGGCAAGAGCACCCTCGTGAACGCCCTGCACCCGCAGGCGGCCCTGAAGATCGGCGGCCTCACGAAGTTCGGCACCGGCAAGCAGACCACCACGGCCGCCCGCTGGCTGGCCCTGGAGGGGGGCACCCTGGTGGACACCCCGGGCATCCGCACCTTGAGCGTGCGCGGCTTCGACCGGGCCCTGCTCGCGGAGGTCTTCCCCGAGTTCCCCGCCGAGGTGCTGGAGGATCCCTGCGCCTTCGACGCCGAGGACGACGCGACGCTGGACCGCCTCGACCTCGAGTACCCCGAGCGCCTCCAGAGCCTCCAGCGCCTGTGGCTGGAGATGGAAGACCGCAACCCCAACCAGAACGTGTGGCGCTAGGAGGCCGGGGATGCAGGACCGGATGCAGTCCGACTCCAGGCTCCTGGGCCTCGTCTACGGGGCGGTCTTCGGCTCGCTGTTCCCCCTGTTCCACTTCGCGGCCCGCTCCTTTGCCCGGCGCGAGCGGGGCCACGAGATCGCCGACCAGATCGCCCACGCCTTCCTGACGCTGCGCCCCAAGTACCTGGAGGCCATCCTGGGCAACGCAGCCCAGATGCTGGGGCTGCGCCCCACCCACCCGGAGGTGGACCGGATCGCCCGGGACATGGTGCGCCAGCATGCCCGCGCCTGGGTGGACTTCTTCTACTACGGCCAGCGCGCCCCGGAGGAGGCCCTGGCCCAGTTCACCTCCCTGGAGGGTCTGGAGCACCTGGACGCGGCCATGGCCGAAGGGCGGGGTGTCATCCTCCTCACGGCCCACGCGGGGAACTACGAGCTGGGCGGGCTGCTGCTGCGGGCCCGGAACCTGAAGATCCACACGGTCTACAAGCCCGACCGCTTCGAGGCGGTGGAGCGGTTGCGGGAGCAGATGCGCGCCCAGGGCGGCGTGGTGGGCGTCCCCGTGGATGGCATCGGCTTCTCGACCCTGCCCCTGGTCAGGCTGCTGCGGGAAGGCTCCCTGGTGGGCATGCAGGGCGACCGGGACTTCAGCCTGAACGGACTGCCCATCCCCTTCTTCGGCCGGGAGGCGCCCTTCCCCCGCGGCCCCTGGGAGCTGGCGGCCATGACCGGGGCGCCCATCGTGACCTCCTTCTTCTACACGGACGAGGCACGGCGCTTCCATGCCCGGTTCGGCGAGCCCATCCGGGTCCTGGGCCGCAGGGGTGAGCGTCAGGCCGCCATCGAAGCGGGAATGCGAACCTATGTCTCCACCCTGGAACAGTTGATCCGCGAGCATCCCAGCCAGTGGTACTGCTTCTATCCCTTCTGGGACGACCCGATCCGGGCCTCCGGCCCCAGGGACCTGGGGCAAGCCACCTCTGCGGAGCCTTTGTCGACGGTCATAGGTGTTTGACCGTAAGCTTCAAGGTCCCGTGGCCTCTTCCCGGTTCCTACAAGGAGTCCCATCCATGCGCAGCGCCCTCCCCGTCCTGCTCATCACCGCGGCCATCATCGGCTGCAATTCCAACAAGTCCCAGGCTCCCGTGGTCGCCGCCCCCATCCAGGGCCAGACCGCCGCGCCCGGTGCCGCACCGGCCGCCGCGCCTTCCGCGGGCCTGTCCGTCACCGGAAAGCTCCTGGAGCGCATCGCCGCCTCGCCCTACTCCTACCTGCGCATCCAGACCGCCCAGGGCGAAGTCTGGGCCGCCGTGCCGGAGACCAAGGTCGATAAGGGTGCCGAGGTCACGGTGACCGGGGCCATGATCATGCGGGACTTCGAATCCAAGACGCTGAAGCGGACCTTCGCCCAGATCTATTTCGGCACCCTGGCCGGCAGCGGCCCGGCTGGGGCTCCCGCTGGCGACCCACATGCCTCTGCTGGCCAGGCGGCGGCCGTGGAGGTGGGCAAGGTCGAGAAGGCCTCGGGGGCGGATGCCCGCACCGTCGCCGAAGTCTGGGCCCAGAAGAGCGCCCTCAAGGGGAAGACCGTCACCGTGCGGGGCAAGGTCGTGAAGTACAACGCCGGCATCATGGGCAAGAACTGGCTGCACCTGCAGGATGGCAGCGGTGACGCGAAGGCCGGCAGCAACGACATCACCGTCACCAGCAATGACCCGGCCGCCAAGGGCGACACGGTCACCGTCACCGGCGTGGTGCGCACCGACAAGGACTTCGGCTCTGGCTATTCCTACGTGGTCCTCATCGAGGATGCCAAGGTGCGGAAGTAGGCCTCAGTCCTCAGGATTAGGCTTCAATTTTCGGCAAGCGGGCGCCCCCAGGCGCCCGCTTTTTCGGGTGGGGCCAGGTTGACCTTCAGCACCTCGAAGTTGGCGCTCAGGTCGAAATCCCGGGGCATGATGTAGCTCGGGTGCCGCGCGATCACCTGGTGCGAATGGGAGGCGGACGCGTCGCCGACCAGGGGTTGCACGGGGAAGCCCACCCGGTAGAAGGCCTTGGCGATGAGGGCGGAGCAGATCACTTCGCGGCTGCTGGAGCTGCCCAGGTACAGGGGGCGCCGCCGCCAGCGGGCCGGCAGCAGGTGGACGGGGGTGAGGTAGCGTCCCAGGTCGAAGATGTTGCGCCGGTCGTAGCGCAGGCCCAGGTGCCGGAGCATCTCGGCTACCACCTGCTCCAGGTCCCCGGGCGAGAGCCCCTGGGGGCGGCAGACCCTCAGGTTGTGGTCCGCATACCAGGCTACGGGGAACACCCGCACCCCTTCGGCCATGTCGCTCTCCAGGACCAGGTGGGCAGCCTCGGCCCCGAAGCGATCCAGCGCCGACTCGGCATGGGGACCGCCCCGGCGCAGCAGGGCATCGCCGATGTACATGGCGGCGTGGCTCCATGAACTCTGGCTGAGGCTCATGATCATGCGGCTGATGCGGGACTTGCCCTCCACCAGCACCACGTCGCCGGGGCGAAGCCCGGCCCGGAGCCGCTCCACATCGTTGGGCACCCGCCGCTGGTAACTGGGCAGCTCCGCCGTGAGGTAGCGGACGAGGCCCCTGGTCAGCGCGTCATGGAGGAACATGGTTCCTCCTTTTCTCCGCTAGACGGCGGCGGGAACGGCGGCCAGCTCCTTCACCCAGGCGGGCAGGGTGCGGACGCCCTTGGGCGCCTGCAGGGCCTTCTGGTAGCGGCGGAGCTCGCCCTCGTGGTTGACGATGAAATCGCTCTCTTCGGCGTAGCTGGTGATGGGCAGCCAGGCCGTGGCCATGCGGCCCAGGTCCGAGGCCTCCACCTCGAAGGCCAGGCTGAAGGCCGCGGCCTTGAGGATCTGGCCCAGCAGCTCGGCCTCCTTGGCGCTGGTGAAAGCAGCGTCGTGCAGGAGGACGACAGCCTTGACCTCGCCCTTCTGGACCTTGGCCTGCAGCTCTTCCAGCGCGCCGAAGCGGTAGCCGCGCTCCGTGAAGCCCCGGCGGTTCAGGATGCCGTCCTCGCTGGTCTGGTACTTGGGCAGCACGGCGGGAATGGTCTTGTCGCCGCTGCCGTAGCGCAGGCCTTCGGAGGCTGCCAGATCGCCCAGGCGCTGGGCGGTGTCGCAGCCGAAGGTGCCCTGGCCGATGACCGCGACGGGACCCGCGGCCTGGAAGGCCTCGCGGATGGCGTCGAGCGAGGCCGGCGCGCCCTTCAGCAGGGGCGCGGGAGCCCCGTCCTGCCGGTTGTAGTGCACGTAGGCGTAGCGCTCCGCGTCACTGATGAAGTGCGTGGTCTCCTTGCCCTCCAGGGGCCGGGGCCGGAAGCGGTGGATCTGGTTGCCTTCGTGGTCGATCCAGATGGGGCTGCCCAGCGCCGAGTGGCGGCTGATGGAGGGCGTGTTCTTGAGGTACCAGACGCGCTTGCGGAAGCGGAAGTCGCGGCTCGTGAGGGCGCCCACAGGGCAGAGGTCCACCACGTTGCCCGCATACGGATTCTGGTCAAGGGACTTGCCCGTGTAGGTGGTGACTTCCAGGCGGGAGCCGCGCTGGGCCACCGTGAGCTCGTAGCCGCCGCTGATCTCCTTGGTGAAGCGCACGCAGCGGGTGCAGTGGATGCAGCGGTTCTTGTCGATGACGATCTTGGCGCCCAGGTCCTCGTAGCGGTAGCGCCGCTTCACCTCGGCCATGCGGGAGTCGCCGCTGCCGTAGTGGTACGAGTAGTCCTGGAGCTTGCACTCGCCCGCCTGGTCGCAGATGGGGCAGTCCAACGGGTGGTTCATCAGCAGGAATTCCATCACGCCGGCCCGGGCATCGGCCACGGCGGGCGTGTTGGTGAACACCTCCATCACCACGGCCTCGGGGTTGTCCTTGGGCGCGGGCGGCACGGTGGTGGTGCAGCTCGTGGCGAGCTTGGGCTGGCCCTTGATCTCCACCAGGCACATGCGGCAGGTGGCCACGGGCGTGAGCGCCGGGTGGTAGCAGTAGTGGGGGATGTCGATGCCCACGGTGCGGCAGGCATCCAGCACCAGGGTGCCGGGGTTCACGCTCAGTTCAACGTCGTTGATCTTGATCGTCGGCATGGGCCCACTCCAGGCCTTCCAGGATGGGGCTTGGGGCGCTGGAGGTAAAGGTGGACGCCCCAGCCCCTTCCGGCGGCCCAGGTCCTTCCGGGTGCCCGAAAGTCCAGGAAATCCGCCAGATCCGGCCGGCGGCGGCCCCCTGTGGCGGGAGTCACATTCGGGACGGACGCCTGCTGCCGGCGCCCTGGAAGCCGGTGGGGCAGGACCTCAAGGCCACCGGGGACATCCAGCCCTTCCGGATGGGGCCACGGCATGAAAAAATCAAGGGTTCAGGGGGCGGACATGCCTACGGCATTGATCTCGGTGTACGACAAGACGGGGCTGCTGCCCCTGGCCAAGGGACTGTTGGCGCAGGGCTGGCGCATCCTGGCCACCGGAGGGACCCTCCGCGCCCTGCAGGAGGCCAAGCTGGAGGCCCAGGAGGTGGCCGCCTACACCGGCGCCCCGGAGTGCTTCGACGGCCGGGTGAAGACCCTGCACCCCCGCATTCACGGGGGCCTGCTCTACCGCCGGGACTTGCCCGAGCACGTGGCGGACGCCAAGGCCCAGGGCATCGATCCCATCGATCTGGTGGTGATCAACCTCTACCCCTTCGAGGCCACCATTGCGCGCGAGGGCGTCACTCCGGCCGAGGCCATCGAGCAGATCGACATCGGCGGCCCCAGCATGATCCGCAGCGCCTCCAAAAACCACGCCTCCGTCACCGTGCTCACCAGCCCCGACCAGTACGAGCCGTTCCTCGAGAAGCTCAAGGGCGGCGCCTGGGGGCTGGAGGACCGCCGCCGCTGCGCCCTGGAGGCCTTCCGCCGCACGGCCGCCTACGATGCCGCCATCGCCGGCTGGATGGAGCGGGAGCTGGCCCACGGCAAGCCCTCCGAGCTTCCCCACCACCTCTGCCTGAACCTGGTGCAGAAGCAGGGCCTGCGCTACGGCGAGAACCCGCACCAACCCGCGGCCTTCTACGTGGAGCCCGGCCGCAAGGTGGAGGGCATGGCCGCCTGCCACCAGCACCAGGGCAAGGAGCTCAGCTTCAACAACCTGCTGGACGCCGACGCCTGCGCCAAGCTGGTCTGGCAGTTCCCGGCCCCAGCCTGCGTCATCGTCAAGCACAACAACCCCTGCGGCGTGGGTCAGGGGCCCCATGCGCTGGAAGCCTTCATGCGCGCCCAGGCCGGCGACCCCGTCAGCGCCTTCGGCGGTATCGTGGCCTTCAACCGTCCCGTGGGCGTCGAGGTGGCGCGCGTCATGGCCCAGACCTTCTGGGAGGTGATCCTCGCGCCGGCCTTCACCGGCGAGGCCCTGGAGGTCTTCGCGGCCAAGAAGCAGCTCCGCATCCTGCAGACCCCTGACCACTGGCCCCAGGCCGCCGAGGGTCTGGACACCCGCTCGATCGGCGGCGGCTACCTGGTCCAGCACGCGGACGACGGCTTCGTGCCCTTCGAGGACTGGGAGGTCAAGGCCAGCGGGTCCGGCACCAAACCCCGGGCCGAGGACCTCATGCTGGCCCAGCGCGTGGCCAAGGCCGTGAAGTCCAACGCCATCGTGCTGGTGAAGGACGGTGCCACGGTGGGCATCGGCGCGGGCCAGATGAGCCGCGTGGATTCCGTGGAGATCGCCTGCCGCAAGGCCGGCACCAAGTCCCGCGGATCCGTGCTTGGCAGCGACGCCTTCTTCCCCTTCGCCGACGGCCTCGAGCTGGCGGCCAGCCACGGCGTCACCGCCTTCGTGGAGCCCGGCGGCAGCCTCCGCGACAACGAAGTCATCGCCGCCGCCCAGAAGCTCGGCGTGTGGCTCTTCTTCACGGGCATGAGACACTTCCGGCATTGATGTTGTCCGGGGGTTCCGCGCGGCGCGCACACCCCCGGAGCCCCCACGCGCGACACGGGCAAAGCCCGTTCCGCGCTTTTTCTTTCCGATCGTCCGATATCTTGGATCACCTATGAAAACCTCCGAGCTCCGCCAGCGATTCCTGCAGTACTTCGAGCGCCA
The DNA here is from genome assembly GCF_022808885.1 of Geothrix alkalitolerans. Classification (NCBI taxonomy): domain Bacteria; kingdom Pseudomonadati; phylum Acidobacteriota; class Holophagae; order Holophagales; family Holophagaceae; genus Geothrix; species Geothrix alkalitolerans. The sequence continues at coordinate 218,532 of NZ_JAKZLE010000007.1, forward strand.
GGGGCACCGTCGGGTGGCCTCCAGCGCGGTCATCGGGCCGGCGGACGATCCCACGGTGATGTGGACGAACTCGGGCATGATCCAGTTCAAGGACGTGTTCCTGGGCAAGGAGAAGCGGGACTACACCCGTGCCACCACCAGCCAGAAGTGCCTGCGGGCCGGCGGCAAGCACAACGACCTGGACCAGGTGGGCTTCACGGCCCGCCACCACACCTTCTTCGAGATGCTGGGCAACTTCAGCTTCGGAGACTACTTCAAGGCCGACGCCATCCGCTACGCCTGGGAGTTCGTGACGGGCCCCGTGGAGAAGGGCAACCTGGGCCTGGATCCCTCGAAGCTCTGGATCACCGTCTTCGAGGGCGCCGACGGCGTGCCCGCGGACACGGAGGCGGAGGAGCTCTGGAAGGCCGCGGGCGTGCCCCCCGACCGCATCATGCGCTTCGGCAAGAAGGACAACTTCTGGCAGATGGGCGACACCGGCCCCTGCGGTCCCTGCTCGGAGATGCACTACGACCGCGGCGCCCATATTCCCGGCGATGCCACGCCCAACGGCGAGGGCGACCGGGTCATGGAGATCTGGAACCTGGTCTTCATGCAGTACGAGCGCGACGCCAAGGGGGTGCTCGCCCCGCTTCCCCGGCCCAGCATCGACACGGGCATGGGCCTGGAGCGCACCGCCAGCATCCTCCAGGGCGTGGACACCAACTACGAGATCGACCTCTTCGAGCCCATCTTCGAGGCCATCTGGAAGGTGGCGAAGGTCAAGGCCGACGGGCGTCGGGAGCATGCGAACCGAACCGCCTCCCAGGTCATCGCCGACCACATCCGCGCCGCCACCTTCATGTGCTACGACGGCGTGGTGCCCAGCAACGAGGGCCGCGGCTACGTGCTGCGCAAGATCGTGCGCCGGGCCCTCCGTTTCGGCCGCAAGCTGGGCATCGAGGGGCTCTTCTTCGCGGACCTGGCGCCCGCCGTGGCCCAGGCCATGGGTGACCAGTACCCCGAGCTGCTGGGCGAGCTGCCGCGCATCCAGAAGTCCCTGCGCCATGAGGAGCGGCAGTTCAGCCAGACCCTCTCCACCGGCCTGAAGATCCTGGAATCCAGCGCCATCGCGGACGGCGCCCTGGCGGGCTCCGACATCTTCCGCCTCTACGACACCTACGGCTTCCCCGTGGACCTGGTGGAGGACTGGTGCCGGGAGCGGGGCATCCGCGCCGATCTCGACGGCTTCCAGCAGGAGCTGAGCGCCCAGCGCCACCGGGCCCGGGCCGCCATGAAGTCCCACGACCTGCGCCTGGCCGGCGACCTGGCCGCGCTGGCCGACCTGCCGCCCACCACGTTCACGGGCTACGAGCACCTGGAGGGCCAGGCCCATGTGGTGGCGCTCTTCGACGCCGCCAACCGGCGCGTGAAACAGCTCACGGGCGCCGGCTCCGTGCTGCTGGACCACACCCCCTTCTACGCCCAGTCCGGCGGGCAGGTGGGCGACACGGGCCAGCTCCGCTTCGAGGGCGGGCTCGCCGAGGTGCTGGACTGCACGGCCCCCGCCCAGAAGCGCCACCTCCACAAGGTCGAGGTGACCGGCACCCTGCTGGAGAACATGGCCGTCATCGCCCACGTGCACCCCATCCGCCGCCGCCGGGTCCGGGCCCACCACACAGCCACCCACCTGCTGCATGCCGCCCTGCGGGAGGTGCTCGGCACCCATGTGAAGCAGGCCGGCAGCGTGGTGGACGAGCATCGCCTGCGCTTCGACTTCACCCACTTCGCCCCCCTGGACGCCGAGCAGATCGCCGAGATCGAGCGGCTGGCCACTCGCGAAGCCCTGAAGGCCCTGCCCACCACCATCCAGGAGATGGACATCGACGCGGCGCTCGCCTCCGGGGCCATGGCCCTCTTCGGCGAGAAGTACGGGGACGTGGTCCGCGTGGTGCAGGTCCCCGGCTTCTCCACCGAACTCTGCGGCGGCACCCACGTGGGGAACACCGGCGAGATCGGTGTGGTGAAGATCCTCTCGGAAGGCGCCGTCAGCGCCGGTGTGCGCCGCATCGAGGCCGTGGCCGGCGAGCTGGCCCTGGAGCTGCTGCAGGCCGACGAAGCCATGATCCACGGGCTCTCCCGCCAGGCGAACGCGGCCCGCGAGGTCCTGCCGGAGCTGCTCACGGTCAAGGATCAGCGCATCACCCAGCTGGAGCGCGACCTCAAGGAGGCCAAGCTCAAGGCCGCCAGCGGCGGCGGCAGCGCCGAGCAGGCCGAGCAGGTGAAGGGCGCCACCCTGGTTACGGCCGCGGTGGAAGGGCTCGAAGGCAACGCCCTGCGCGAGTTCATGGACCAGGTCCGTACGCGCCACCCCAGCGCGGTCATCGTCCTGGCCTCACGGACCGCCGAGGACAAGGTGGCCGCCCTGGTCTCCGTGTCCCCGGACCTGCCGTACGACGCGGGCGCCCTCTTCAAGACCATGCTGCCGGCCCTGAACGGCCGGGGCGGCGGGAAGAAGGACCTGGCCCAGGGCGGCGGATCCAACCCGGCCGGCCTGCCCGAGGCCTTCGCGGCCCTGCGCTCGGCGCTCTGATCCGGCCAAGGGTTACCTTTCGCCCTGCAGGTCCGACAAGATGGAGGTAGCACTCCCCGGAGGCGTCCCACCCATGCTTCCCATCCGTCGCCTGCTGTTGCGGGATCACCTGATCCTCATGACGGGTTTGTTCACGCTGCTCCTGGGCCTGGCCTGGTGGGGCCAGCAGCGGGCGCTGGAGCGGCAGGCGGGCGCGAGGGCCAAGACGGCGCTGCGCCACCTCGACGAGCTGCTCCGGATCGATCTCCAGTCCTCCCAGTCCCTGGGTCAGGTGGTCCGTGACTGGTGGGCGGACGGGACCCTGGATCCGGCCCAGCCCGAGCAGGCCGCCCGGATGATCCTGCCGGCGCTGACGGCCCAGCACAGCATCACCAGCCTCAACCTGGCCACCCCGGATGGGCGATCCCTGCTCTTCCTGAGGATCGGCCAGGTCTGGTCCCTCCGGGAACTGGAGAACGCGGGGCCCGGGGCCCGGATCCGCTGGCGGCGCCTCGACCTGGCCGGACCCGCGGCGCCGGGACCCTGGACCCCCATGTCCTACGACCCCCGCACCCGGCCCTGGTACACCGCCGGAGCGGCGGCCTCGTCCCCTGCCTGGACCGAACCCTATTCCTTCTACACCACCCAGGATCCGGGCATCACGTACGCCCTGCCCCTTCGGGACGAGGCCGGCCTCCGGGGCGTGGTGGCCCTCGACTTCCTGCTGGACGACCTCACCCGCCGCGTCTGGTCCGCCCAGCCCACGCCCCGCAGCCAGTCCCTCGTGGTGGACCCCCAGGGACGGGCCCTGATCCTTCCGCGGGACGCGGCCTACGAATCCCCCGAGAACCGCCGCCAGGCCTTCCTCGAGGCCCCGGAAGCCCGCTTCCTGAATCCGGGGATCCACCTGGAGGATGACGCGAAGGATGGGGCGCCTCGCCGCATCCGCCTGGGGGGCCGGACGGCCATGGGGCTGTCCCGCTCCTTCGAGGGCCTCCCGGGCCTCCATTGGTCGCTGATGCTGGCCATCCCCGAGGATGATCTGCTGGGCCCGCTGGGATTCCGGGTGGCGGGCCTGTTCGGCCTGGTCGTGATCGGCCTCGCCCTGGCCGCCTGGCGCATCCACCACATCGCCCGCCGGGTGGCCGAACCCATCACCGCCCTCGGGACCATGGCGGAAACCCTGGGGCAGGGCGGACCCGCCCCCACCGTCCACTCGGACATCCAGGAGATCCGCAGCCTGGAGCGCGCCCTCCTCCGGGCGGACGAGAGCCTCGCGGACCGCGCCCGCCTGCAGAGCCAGCTGGAGCACAGCCAGCGCATGGAGACCGTGGGCACCCTGGCCGGGGGCATTGCCCACGACGTCAACAACCAGCTGGCCGCGATCCTGGGCCAGCTCCACCTGAGCCGGGAGCTGCTGCCCGAGGGGCATCCGGTGATCAACCGGATCCTCCGCGCCGAGGAGGCCACGAAGCGCTGCGCCCAGACCACCAAGGCCCTGCTGTCCTTCAGCCACCAGTCCCGGCCGGAGCTGAAGCCCCTCGACCTCAACGCGCTCATCGGCGATACGGCGGCCCTCTTGGAGCGCCTGCTGGGGGGCATGATCCGGCTGCACCTGGCCCTCGACCCGGACCTTCCCAGGGTGGAGGGCGACTCGGTGCAGCTGGAGCAGGTGCTGATGAACCTGGTGGTGAATGCGCGGGATGCCATGCCGGCGGGGGGCAGCCTCACCCTCCGGACCTTCCTGGGCGAGGAAGGGCAGGTCTGCATGGAGGTCCAGGACACGGGCACGGGCATTCCCGACCATCTCCTGCCGCACATCTTCGAACCCTTCGTCACCACCAAGGATTCGACCAAGGGCACCGGCCTGGGCCTGGCCATGGTCTTCGGCATCGTGAGGGCCCACCGGGGACAGGTCTGGGCGGAGAATGCCCCGGGCGGCGGGGCCTGTTTCCGCATGTGCCTCCCGCCGGCCCCCACGGACGCGCCCCAGGAGGCCCCGGCTCCGACCGATCCCGCCGCAGATCCGGGAACCTTGGCCGGACGGCGGATCCTGGTGGCCGAAGATGAGACCCTCCTGCGCGACATGCTGGCGGACGCCCTGACCCTGGCCCGGGCGCAGGTCACGGTGACTCCGGACGGGAGCGTGGCCTGGCAGGCCTGGCAGACGGGCCGCTACGACCTGGTGCTGAGCGACCACCGCATGCCCGACTGCACGGGGCTGGAGCTGCTGGAGCGGATCCGCGCCACGGGCTCGACGGTACCCTTCATCCTGGTGAGCGGCCAAGGGCTGGAGGGCATGGAGGCGAAGCTGGCCAGGGTGCCCCAAGTGCGGCTCCTGCCCAAGCCCTTCGAGCTGTCGCGCCTGCTGGGCCTGATGGCGGAGATGCTGGGGGCCTCTGGAGCCCGCTAGGTCAGCGCGTCTCCAGGTCCTCGCCGACCTCCACCTGGATCGTCCCCGCGGCCTTCACCGAGCCCCGGGTCACGGTGACCGTGTAGAGGCCGGGCTTGACGAACTTCGAGCCCTCGCCTCGGTAGGACGAGACCAGGTCCGAGGTGGGCTTCAGGTCCCAGGCGATGCGCTGGAGGCCCGCCCGCCCGGGCGCCTTGAGGTTGGCCACCGGCCGGCCGTCCGGAGCCTTGATGGCCAGGCTCAGGTCCTCTCCGGTGTCGGCCTTGAGGTAGATCTGGAAGGTGGCGCCCAAGGGCGGATTGACCCCCCGGAAGGTCCCGGCTTTCCCCTCCTCGTTGGCGTTTCCGGGCAGGAACTGGCGGGCCAGGATGGGCCGGGGCGTGAAGAGGTGGAGCTCCTCGCCCAGCACCTCGGGCGACAGGCCCTGCAGCACAGACAGGTCGTCCAGCACGAAGAGGCTGCGGCCGTGGGTGGCGATGACGAGGTCATTCTCCCGGGCCTGGATGGCCAGGTCGTCCACGGGTACCGGCGGCAGATCGCCCAGGGGCAGCCAGCGCTGGCCCTGGTCCAGGCTCACGAACAGGCCGCCTTCGGTGCCGCAGTAGAGCACCTTCGGGTTGACCGGATCCTCCTTCACCACGTGGGCCGGCTGGTCCGGGGGCAAGCCCGCGCCGAGCCCCTGCCAGGTCTTCCCTCCATCCGCCGTGCGGTAGACCAGCGGCGCGTAGGAGCCGGTGCGGTAGGCCTGGGCCACCAGGTAGGCCACGCCGGGCTCCCGGCCGGCCTCGAGGCGCTGGATCCACCGGCCCTTCACCACCGCCGGCAGGTTCGGCGTGAGGTCCACCCAGGTGCCGCCCTCGTCCTCGGTGCGCCAGACCTTCCCGTCGTCCGTGCCCACCCAGAGCTGCCCGTCCTTGGCGGGGGATTCGGCCAGGGTGTAGATCACGCCGAAGGTCTCGGCGCCGCTGCCGCTGGTGCGGGTGCGCTGGGGATCCTGGGTGGTGAGGTCGGGGCTGATGGGCTTCCAGCGCTCGCCCCGATCCGTCAGCTTGAACACGCGGTTGCCCGCCAGGTAGAGCACGTCCTTGGCGTGCCGGCTGCGGAGGAAGGGGCTGGCCCAGTGGAAGCGGTAGGCCTCCTGCCCCTCGGCGGGCTCGGGCCGCAGGAACTTGGTGGCCCCGCTGCGGAGGTTCACCCGGAAGATGGATCCGCCCTGGCTCTCCGCGAACAGGATCCCGGCGTCGGCGGGATCGAACAGCACGTGGAAGCCGTCGCCGCCCCCCAGGTTCGTCCAGTCCTGGTTGAGGATGCCGTCCTTGCTGAAGGTTCGGCCGGGGCCCACCCAGTTCCGGTTGTCCTGGAGTCCGCCGGCCACCCGGTAGGGCGTGCCGTCGTCGACGGCGATGCGGTAGTACTCGCCGGCGGGAAAGCGGTTCAGCGCCTCCCAGGAGGCGCCGGCGGAGTGGCTCTGGTACAGCCCGCCGTCCGTCCCCAGCAGGAGGTGCTTCGGCGCCTTCGGGTCGAAGGCCAGGGCGTGCAGATCCGGGTGCACCTTCTCGGAGCGGTCCTCCCGCCAGGTGGCGCCGCCGTCCTCGGAGACGTGCAGGCCGAAGCCCAGGACGTAGACGCGGCGGTCGTCGTCCGGGGCGATGCGGATCTGGCTGAAGTAGAAGGGGCGGGGGTTCAGGGGGCTGGTGCGGGTCCAGGTGTCGCCGCCATCCTCGGATCGGAAGGTGCCGCCGGCCTTGCTCATGATGTCCATGATGGGGACGGTGCCGCCCTCGTCGCTCTGCACCACGGCCATCACCACGCCGGGCTTCGAGGCGCTGACCGCCAGGCCGATGCGCCCCGTGCCTGCCGGCAGGCCCTTCGTAAGCTTCGTCCAGGTGGCCCCGCCGTCCGTGCTGCGGAAGATGCCGCCAAGATCGCGTCCCTCCGTGGCCGGCGGCCCCGCCTGGAAGGCCCAGGGAAAGCGGCGCCGCGCGTAGAGGGCGGCGTAGACGATGTCGGGATTCCGCGGGTCCAGCACCACGTCGCCGCAGCCCACCCGGTCGCCGTAGGGCGCCGGGGCGGTGAGCACGGCCTTCCAGCTCTTCCCGCCGTCGGTGGTCTTGTAGAGGCCCCGCTCGCCGCCCGGCGTCCAAAGATCACCCATGGCCGCGGCGTAGGCCACGGCCTCGTCCTTGGGATGGACGGCCAGGCGCGCGATGCAGCGGCTGGCCTCCAGGCCCGCGGCGGTCCAGGTGGCCCCGCCATCCTCACTGCGGAAGACGCCCTTGCCCCAGCCGGAGCTGTTGCGGTCGTTGGCCTCGCCCGTGCCGGCCCACACCACCTTGGCGTTCGCGGGGGACACGGCCAGGGCGCCGATGGAGCCAACGCCTGTCTTGTCGAAGACGGCCTGGAAGCTGGCGCCCGCGTCCGTGGTCTTCATCACGCCGCCGTGGGCGAGGCCCACGTAGCAGGTGAAGGGATCCGAGGGATCCACGGCCACGTCTGAGATGCGCCCGCCCATGACGGCGGGCCCGATGGCCCGGGCCTTCAGGGGCTTCAGGAACACGGCGTCCACCGGGAGGGCTGGCGCCGGTGGCGCCGCGGACTCGGCCTTCCGGGGGCGGCCCGCGGCGACCAGCGGCGAAGCCAGGCAGATCGACAGGGCCAGGGGGCTCAGGCTCATCAGGCGCATGGGGGACCTCACGCACGACGGTGTCAGCCTCGTGTCTTGAGGTCAACCCACAGGCACCCCGGCGCACGCCGGCCGGGGCCTTCGAGATCCCTGGTTGCCGGAGCCTCGGGGATGGCCTAACCTGCTGCTTCCATGATCATGGACTGGGCAGGTACTCAGGGCTTCCGCAGAGGCTGGGCCGGATGGTGCGCCGCCGCCCTGTCGCTGTGGATCGGGATGCCCATGGTGGCGGTGATGGTCCTGGTGCCCGCGCCCCTCGCGGCCCGCGACTCCGTTCGCGCCCGGCCCCCGGTCCTGGGGCACCGGATCTGGCGGAACCAGCCGGGACTGGCCCAGGACACGGCCACGGCCCTGCTGGAGAGCCGGGACGGGTTCCTGTGGGTGGGCACCGAGGACGGCCTGGCCCGGTTCGACGGGGCCCGGTTCGATCGCCTGTCCCGCCGCGAAGCGCCTGCCTTCTCCCACAACGATGTGCGCTGCCTGGCCGAAACCCCGGACGGCAGCCTCTGGATCGGCACCTCGCAACCGGGCCTCTTCCGCCTGAAGCAGGGCGTCTTCACCGCCCTTGGTCCCGCCGAAGGCCTGCCCGACAGCCCCATCCTCCACCTGGCCACGGATCCCCAGGGCGGCCTCTGGGCGGCCCCGGCCGAAGGCCCGCTGCTGCAACGGGTCGGGGAGCAGTTCCAGCCGGTCGCCTGTGACGCCGTCGGCCTGCGGATCCAGGCCATGACGACGGACTCCGGGGGCACGCTCTGGGTGGGCACGGCGGGATCAGGCCTCTGGCGAGTCCGGGAGCGGCGGCTGGAGCTGGTCGCCCTTCCGGCGGGCGATATCACGGCCCTCGAGCAGGACGCCGCAGGGACGCTGTGGGTGGGCACGCGGACCCAGGGACTGCTCACCTTCGCGGACGGTCGCCTGGGGCCTTCCAGCGGCCTGGGCGGTCTCCCCGCGCGAGCCATCACCACCCTTCGGGCGGACCGCGGCGGCGGCCTATGGATCGGCACCGAACAGGCGGGCCTGTACCACCGGATGCGGGACGGCCGCCTGGAGACCGCGCCCGATGGGCCGCAGATCCGATGGACCGTGCTCTGCCTGCTGGAAGACCGCGCCGGCACCCTGTGGGTGGGAAGCGAAGATCGCGGCCTCCGCGCGGCGGTTGCCGTCCCCTTCCAGGCCGTGCCGGTGAGGGGGCCCGAACCCGAAGAAGCCGCCAGGATGGTCTGCCAGGACGCTTCGGGCACCGTCTGGTGCCTCACGGGGGACCAGTCCCTCGGCCAGGTCCGCGACGGCCGCATCGAACCCTTCGTCCCGACGGGAACCGTGGGGCCCGGGCCCATCTCCGCGCTGTGGCCCCGCGGGAGTGGCGGTCTCTGGGTGGGCACCCGGAAAGGGGGGCTGTTCATCCTCGAGGGGGGAAGGGCCCGGGCCGTGCCCTGGCAGGGCGGACCGGAGCCCGAGGAGATCCTCACCCTCTACGAAGACCCCGCCGGCGACCTGTGGATCGCCACGCCCCGTCAGGGGCTGCTGAAGCTCCTGTCCGGTGGAGCGCACCAGATCTTCCCGGTGGCCCGGGGCGTGGTGGCCATGGCCGGAGGCGGCCCGGAGCCGCTGTACGTGGCCAGCCCGTCCCAGGGGGTCGGGATCCTGGACGCGGAGGGCCTGCACTGGTTCGGGGCCGCCCAGGGCTTGGCCTCCGCCGGCGCCCAGGCCCTGCACCTGGATGGCACGGGCTCCCTCTGGGTGGGTACCCCGGACGGCCTGCGCCTCTTCCGCCATGACGCCTTCCAGACGTTCACCGGTCCTGAGGGACTTCTGAAGACAGCCATCCACGCCATCCTGGAGGATTCGGACCAGATCCTTTGGCTCAGCACCAGCCAGGGCGTGCTCCGAGTCCCCCGGCTGGCCTTGAGCCGGGGTCTGCCCGCGGCCGGCCCCTCCCCCCTCGCCACCTTCGATCACTGGGACGGCCTGCCCGCCCGGGAGACCCACGGAGGCCCCCAGCCCGCCGCCTGGCTCACCCGAGAAGGCGAGCTCTGGGTTCCCACCAGCCGGGGCATGGCCCATGCCGACACCCTCCGGCTGCCGCCCCCCCCACCCCCCCTTCGCCTGTGCCTCTCGAAGGTGCTGAGCGACGAGTCGGCGCAGCCAATCCAGGGTCCCCTGGTCCTGGCCCCTGGCAGCCATCGGCTGGAGATCCACTACACGGGCATCAGCCTCACGGGCGCCGAGAAGCTGCGGTTCCGGTACCGCATGGAGGGGATCGACCCTGGCTGGAACGAAGTGAGCGACCGGCGCTTCGCGGTGTACTCGAACCTGCCCCCGGGCACGCGGCGCTTCCGCCTCCAGGCCTGGCGGCCGGGGGAGGAAGGTGCGCCGCAGGAGGTCTCCCTCGAGGTGAGGGTCCAGCCCTTCTTCCACCAGCGCCCGGTGTTCTGGGCCCTGTGCGCCCTGGCGGCCGCCCTCTTCGGATGGTGGCTGCTGCGCCTCCGCCTCCAGCAGGTGGAGGCCCGGTCCGCCGTGCTGGACGAGCGCAACCGCATGGCCCGGGAGATCCACGACCACCTGGCCCAGGGCTTCACGGGCGTGCTGCTCCAGCTCGAGGCCGCCGAGGCCGGCCTGGCCCGCCTGGCGGGCGATCCCGCGCCGGTGCTCACGCGCCTCGACCGGGCCCGCGAGCTGGCGGCCGCCAGCCTCCAGGAGGCGCGCCGGTCCGTGATGGCCCTGAGCCCCCGCAAACCCGAGGGGACCGACCTGCTGGGCGCCCTGCGCATCCTGTCCGATCGCCTCCTCGCGGGCACGGGCATCCGGGTGGAGCTGGCCCACACCGGAGAGCCAAGACGCCTGGACGCCAAGCTGGAGGAGGAGCTGCTGCGCATGGCCCAGGAGGCCCTCACCAACGCCCTCCGCCACGGCAAGGCCAAGTGGGTCCGGGTGACGGTCCACTACAAGCGGCGGGAGGTGGGGCTGCGCGTCGAGGATGACGGCAAGGGCTTCGATCCCGCCGCCGGGGCCGCGGGCTATGGCCTCCGCAGCATTCGTGAAACCCTGGGCAAGCTCCGGGGCCACATGGATATCGACAGTGGACCGGGACGGGGCACCCGCATCACCATCATCCTGCCCCTCCGGAGATGGCGCCCATGACCACGACCCCTTCCGATCCCATCCGTCTGCTCATCGTGGATGACCATCCCGTGGTCCGCGACGGCCTGGTCGCCATCCTCCACCACGGCGAACCCGATCTCGAAGTGGTCGGCGAGGCCGGTGACGGCAAGGAGGCCGTGGCGGCCTGGCGCACCCTGCGCCCCACGGTCATCATCATGGACCTCCAGCTTCCCGGCCAAACGGGCGTGGAGGCCATCACGGCCATCCGGCGCGAGGATCCGGACGCACGGATCCTGGTCCTCACCACCTTCGACGGCGATGCCGACATCCACCGCGCCCTGGAGGCAGGGGCCCGGGGCTACCTGCTGAAGAGCATGCGGCGCGGCACGCTCATCGAGGCCGTCCGGGCCGTGGCCGCAGGCCAGCGCTACCTGCCTCCCGCCACGGCCGCCCGCCTGGTGGAGGGCATGGAATCTGAGCGTCTCACCGCCCGGGAGCTGGATGTGCTGCGCCTGCTGGCCCAGGGCCAGCGGAACCGCGAGATCGCGGACTCCCTCGGCCTGGCGGAACCCACGGTGAAGATCCACGTGAACAACCTGCTGCGCAAGCTGCAGGTGAAGGACCGCACCGAGGCGGCCATGGTGGCCCTCAAGCGGGGCATCATCCACCTGGATGGCTGACGCCTACTTCCGGAAGGTGAAGAACACGGCTCCCACGAGGCACAGCCCCGCCCAGAGGTGGTTGAGGTGCAGCCGCTCCCGCATCCAGGCCACGGTGAACACGGCGAACACCATCAGCGTCACCACCTCCTGGATCACTTTCAGCTGGGGGAGGCTGAAGCGCCCGTAGCCGAAGCGGTTGGCGGGAACCATGAGGCAGTACTCGAAGAAGGCGATGCCCCAGCTCGCCAGGATGGCGATCCAGAGCGGGCTGTCGCGGTGGTGCTTCAGGTGCCCGTACCAGGCGAAGGTCATGAAAATGTTGCTGAGGACGAGCAGGATGACCGTTCTCATCGGCCACCCTCCGAGGCCGCAACAATCGGGCTTGAGGTCTGAGCCCGCAGGGCGAAGAAAATGTTGCTGAGGACGAGCAGGATGACCGTTCTCATCGGCCACCCTCCGAGGCCGCAACAATCGGGCTTGAGGTCTGAGCCTGCAGGGCGAAGAAGATGTTGCTCAGGACGAGCAGGAGGACAGTCCGCATCCCTCAAGCTTCGAGCACGCCCTGGATCTTGGCCAGCAGCTCTTTGGGGCCGTACGGCTTCTGGATGAAGCCCCGGAGCCCCTTGCCCACGAATCGGCCCATGGCCTCGCTCTCGTTGTAGCCCGAGCTCAGGATGACGCGGATGTCGGGCTGGAGGCGCCGCATCTCCCGGAAGGCCTCCTCGCCGCCCATGCGGGGCATGGTCATGTCCAGCAGGACCACGCCGATGTCGGCTCCCCGGGTGCGCACCAGATCCACGGCCTCCTGGCCGTCCTGGGCCTCGAGCACCTGGAGCCCCCGCCTCTCCAGGATCTGCCGGGCCACGATCCGCACGGTCTCGTCATCGTCCACGACCAGCACGAGGCCGTGGCCGGCCCAGGCGGCCTCCTCCACCACCATGGCGGTCTCGGTCTCCAGGTCGAGGGCCGGCAGGAGCACCTTGAACGTGGTGCCGTGTCCCACTTCGGAATAGACGCGCAGGGCGCCCTTGTGGCCCTTGACGATGCCCATGATGGCCGAAAGCCCCAGGCCCCGGCCCGTGAACTTGGTGGTGAAGAAGGGTTCGAAGATCCGGCCCTGGGTTTCCGGGTCCATCCCGCAGCCCGTGTCGGCCACTTCCAGATAGACGTAGGGGCCCGGCGCCACATCCTGCCCCACCAGCATGGTCTGGGCGGAGGTCGCGTCCACGCGCTGGAGGCCCGTGGCGAGGGTGATCGTGCCGGAGGCCTCGCCGATGGCCTCGGCCGCGTTGATCACCAGGTTCATGATCACCTGCTGGATCTGCGATGCGTCCGCGGAGACTGCCGGGAGGCCCTTCTTCAGGCTCAGGCTCAGCACCACGGTCTTGGGCAGGCTCACCTCCAGGAGGTGGAGCATTTCATCCACCTGGACGCTGAGATCCAGGTTGCGGACCTCGAACCGGCCGCGGCCGGAATAGGCGAGCATCTGGCGGGTCAGGTCCGCGGCCCGCTGGCCCGCCTTCTGGATGGCCTCGATGTTCCGCCTGGCTGGGTGCAGTGGGTTGAGCTGGTCCAGGGCCAGGCCCGCGTGCCCCAGGACGCCCATGAGCAGGTTGTTGAAGTCGTGGGCGATGCCGCCCGCCAGCACGCCCAGGCTTTCCATCTTCTGGGCCTGGAACAGCTGCCGCTCCAGGGTCGCGCGCTCCGTTTCGGCCCGCTTCTGCTCCGTGAGGTCCCGGAGGACAGCGTGGTAGATGTGCTGAGTGCCCAGGCGGTACTGGGTGATGGCCACGTCGCAGGGGATCTCCCGGCCACTCTCGTGGAGGAGGACCCATTCGAAGCGGTTGCGGGTGCCGGCCTTCACCTCGGCCAGGAGCCCCAGCGCCGCTTCGCGGCTGGTCAGGCCCGAAGGCTGCCGGGCCGGGCTCAGCCGGGTGGGATCCTGGCCAAGCAGGGCCGGACCGGGCCGACCGAGCAGCTCCATCGAGGCCCGGTTCACATCCTGGATCACCCCATGCACCAGGAGGATGATGGGATCGGGGGATTGTTCGAACAGCCGGCGGAACCGCGCCTCCTCAGACTCCAGGGCCTTTCGGGCCTGGAGGCGGTTCAGCACCAGACCGGCAGTCTCCGCCAGGCTCTGCAGGGCCTCGAACTGTTCCTCGGAAAGCGTCACGTGGCCCTGAGCCCCGAAGGAACCGCCGCTGAGCGACCCCACCACCGTGCCCTCGTGGGCCAGGGGGAGACCCACCCAGGTGTGCATGGGTCCCGGCCAGCCGGACCGGTTCGGCTCGACCGGGAGGTCCTCCCACCGGCGGATGTGGACGGCCTTCTGCCGGAGGTAGACCCGCTCCAGGATGCGGTCCCCATCCACCGGATCGGGCTGGCGGATGCTTTCGACCGTGCCATGGGCCTCGAGACCGCGGGTCCAGTGCGTGGTGCGGCACGCGCGGGCCGAGGCATCGAAGCGGTTGAACCACCACTCGGGAAGGGGGGCCAGCCGCCCGGCCCACTGGAACAGCTGGGCCACCAGGTTGTCCTCGTCCGCCGCTTCGGCCAGATCATGCGCGGCGCGGGCCAGGTCCCGGAAGAGAAGGGCCGTTTCCGCAAGGCGCGCCTCCGCCTCGATGCGCTCCAGCAGCAGCGCGCTGGCCCGGGCCAGACCCTGGAGGGTCGCCAGCTCGTCCTCGCCGGGGTGGGCGGCCTCCTCGCCCCCGAGGTCGGCGCCGAAGAGAACCCCTCCAAGGCGCCCCTCATGGACCATGGGAACGCCAAGCAGGCTGCCCAAGCCTGCCGCCTCCACGAACCCGGGCGGCACCTTTCCGGGCATGGCAGCCGCATGCGCCAGGAAGACCGGGCGGTGACGGTCGCAGACCTCCCGCACCAGGCCGGCCTCGAGGAGTGACAGGCGGGCATCCCTGAGGGCGGCTTCGAGGCGTGGCTCCAGGGGTGGGAGGGAGGCCGCCACGGCCAGGGCCCGCTGGCCCTCGCGCGCCTCGATCTGGCCGACGAACCACTGGGCGCGGGGTCGAATCTCCAAGGCCCGTCCGAGGAGCACCCGGAACACCTCCTCCCGGGTACGGGCCAGGCTCAGGGAATAACACCCCTCCGCCAGGTGCCGACGCAGCCTTGCGGCACCCGCCTCCTCGTCGACAGGAAGGGGATCGGAAGGGTTGGGCGGGAATACGTCCAAGAGGAATCCGGCCTGTGGGTATGGTCTGCCAGGACTCTATCAGACGCGGTGCTTCCTACCGTGCGATTTCCACCGCGCGCAGCTCCCGCATGACCGTCACCTTGATCTGGCCGGGGTACTGCATCTCCGATTCGATGCGCCGGCTCACGTCCTTGGCGATCCAGTAGGCCTGGTCGTCGTTGACGGAGCCCGCGTCCACCAGGATGCGGATCTCGCGGCCCGCCTGCATGGCGTAGCTCTTCTGCACGCCCTTGTAGCTGCCGGCGATCTCCTCGAGCTTCTCGAGGCGCTTCACGTAGGTCTCCAGCATCTCGCGCCGGGCGCCGGGCCGGGCGGCGCTGAGGGCGTCCGCGGCCGTGATGAGCATGGCCTCCACCGTGCGGGGCTCGAAGTCCCCGTGGTGGCAGCTCATGGCGTGGATGACCTCCTCCTTCTCGCCGTAGCGCTGCATGAGCTGCATGCCGATCTCGATGTGGGTGCCCTCCACCTCGCGGTCGATGGCCTTGCCGATGTCGTGGAAGAGGCCGGCCCGGCGCGCCAGCTTGGCGTTGGCGCCCATCTCGCCCGCCATGTACTCGGCGATGCGGGCGACCTCCTTGGTGTGCTCCAGCACGTTCTGGCCGTACGAGGTGCGGTAGTTCAGGCGGCCCACCAGCTTGTGCAGCTTGGGATGCACGTCGGGGAAGCCCAGCTCGATGCAGGCCGCCTCGCCGATCTCCTTGAGGTGCTGGTCCATGTCGACTTTCACCTTCTCCACCACCTCCTCGATGCGCGCCGGGTGGATGCGGCCGTCGGCCAGGAGCTTCAGGATGGCCTGGCGCGCGACTTCGCGGCGAATGGGGTCGAAGCTGGAGACGACGATGCTCTCGGGCGTGTCGTCCACGATGAGGTCGCAGCCCGTGGCCTTCTCCAGGGCGCGGATGTTGCGGCCCTCGCGGCCGATGATGCGGCCCTTGAGGTCGTCGCTGGGGAGCTGGACGGAGCTCACGGCCTGCTCGGCCACCACGTCCGAGGCCACGCGCTGGATGGCGGCGCCGATGGTCCACCGGGCCTTCTTGGCGGCCTCCTCCTGGGCCTCCTCCTCGATGCGGCGCACCAGCTTGGCGGCGTCCATCTTGGCGGCGTATTCGAGCTGCGCCGTCAGCTCCTTCTTGGCGTCCTCGCGTGTGAGGCCGGCGATCTCCTCCAGGCGCTGGGCCTGGGCCTCCACCAGCTGCTTGGCCTCGGCCTGCTTGGCCTCGAGCTTCTCCAGTTCGGCCTTGCGCTTCTCGTTGAGGGCGTCGAGGTCCTTCGTCTTCTGGTCCACCTGCTGGAGCTTCTTGTCGAGGCCCTCCTCCTTGGTCTGGAGGCCCGTCTCCTTCGTGTGGAGCCGCTGCTCCTGCTTCTCCAGGTTGGCTTGGCGCTCGGCCAGCAGCTTCTCCGCCTCCTGGCGGGCCTGGAGGGCCTGCTCCTTGGCCTTCAGGGCCGATTCCTTGCGGAGGGCCTCGGCCTCCTGCTCGCCCCGCTCGCGGAGGCGCTGGGCCTCGCGCTGGGCCTCCTCCAACAGCTTCTCGCGCTGGGCCTTGATGTCGGCTTCGGCCTTGGCCTGGGCCTGGGAGGCTTCCACCGTCGCCTTCTGGGCCCGCAGGGCCATGAGGAGGCCCACGCCGGCCGCGGCGAAGAAGAGGAGAAGAAAAATCCAACTGATCAGGTTCATGGGCGACTCCAGGGAATGGGATCCGAAGAGCCACCAGCACCAGAATGTGAAAGAAAATCCCCGCTCAGTCGTGGAGGCTTGCCGAGTTCCCTAGCTGGTAGGGGGGAGTCCAGGATCCCTGGCTAAGGCGCGCCGACGCGCGGAACGCACAGGACAGGGGGAAGGTCTCCCAGGTCGACTTACGGAACAAGCGCTTGGCCATGATCACGGGCCTCGCAGGGAAATCAGTCTCCGTCCTCGTCGAGGAAGGGCACGGGGGCGGAAGGTTCGTCCGGAACATCGTTCAGCAACTTCGAGAGAGTCTGTTCCAGGTTCTGGGTGTGCTGGTTGGCTTCCTGCTCGAGGCGCGCCACACGGTGCGCCAGGTTCAGGGCGCCCAGGAGGTACCAGGACGGGGTGTCCAGGCCCTTCGGGACGCTCCCCCATCTTAGCTGGCATTGCGAGTCCATGTCGCGGAAGGTGTCCTCCAGGATCCGCACCGCCGCCGCCAGGGTCTCGGGCCGGTCCGTCTGGACCTGGAGCTCCCGCCCCAGGACCGACACCGTGGCGGCCCGGATCCCCGGCAGGGGCGGCTGGGGCTTCATCCCAGGGCCTCCAGGGCCTGCAGGATGGCGGCCACCTGGGTCTTCACCGCCTCGCGGTCCTTCTCCAGGGCCGTCTTCTCGGACAGGGCCTCCTCCAGCCGGGCCCGGAGGGACTGGAGCTCCTGCTCTCCGGCCGAGCCGGCGGCCTTCAGCGCATCCAGCTCTTCCTTCAGCTGGTTGCGCTGCTGCACCAGGGCGTGCATCTTCGATTCGAGTTGTTTCAGCAGATCCATGGTGTCCTCTTGGGGGATTCTACGCCCGCAGCCCCTAGGCTCGCAGCTTCGCCCCGAGGGCCTGGGCGGCGGCCAGGGCCGAGGCCATCCAGGCCTCCACCTCCAAGCTCACGAGGGTCCGATCCATGGCCTGGAAGGTCAGCCGGAGGAGCCAGGACTTGCTGCCCGGCTCCAGCCCCTTTCCCTGGTAGAGGTCCGCGCAGGTGAGGTCCACCAGGGCCGAGTCCTTCAGGGTTTCTCGTACCACCCCATGCATCCGCTGCCAGGGCAGGTTCGTTGGAATCGTGAGCGAGAGATCCCTTTCCACTGCCGGAAAACGGCTGTGGGGCATGTAGGTGGGAATGATGCGGGCATCGGGCCGGCGGAAATAGGAGAGGGGCAGCTCGGTCACCACCATGGCATCTTCATCAAGGACTCGCACCTTCCGGTCCGTCCCAGGGAGGCACACATCCTTCAAAACTCCGTGAAGGTGCTTGGCCTTCACAAGGGCCGGCTTGGACTCGGGATCCCCGTCCCAGTGCTCGCCGGCCCAGAGGAGGGCCACGGTCCAGGTGTCCTCCGGCCCGGCGGGCAGGCCGCGGTAGGTGGGCGCGATCTCGAAGAGGCGCACCTCCCGCTGGCCCTGCTTGCGGTTCTGCCGGGCGGTCTCCACGAGGGAGGGCACCAGGGACTGCCGCAGACGCGAGTACTCGACGCCCAGGGGGTTGGCCAGGGTGCGCTTCTCCGGATCATCGTGGGCGTCCGTCCCCAGGGGACCGGCGAAGCTCGCGTCCATCTCTGGGCTCACGAAGCCGTAGGTCACGGTCTGGTGGAAGCCCAGGTGGGCCAGCCGACGGGCCAGGGCCTGCCGCTGGAGGTACTCGGGAGCCAGCGGCTGAGGCGGGCCCTCCAGGGGCGGCAGGACCGAGGGAATGGCCGCATAGCCGCGGAGGCGCAGCACCTCCTCGGCCAGGTCCTCGGGGATGCCGAGGTCATGGCGCCAGGTCGGCGGCTGCACCACCAGCGCCTCAGGGTCAGATGTCACCCGGCAGCCCAAGGCCCCCAGGGCCGCCGCGGCATCAGCCAGGGGCAGGACCTCCCCGGCCACGCGGGCCAGGAGCGCCATCGTCAGCGTCACGGTCGGGGCCGGTGCGGGCAGGGCACCGGCGGTCCAGGCGCCTTCGAGGGCGGCGCCGGCCCAGGCCTGGAGCCGCTGGACGAGGAGGTCCCGGGCCACGGAGGCCATGGCGGGGTCCGCGCCCCGGCCGAAGCGCTGGGAGGCGTCGGAGTGCAGGCCGTGGCGATGGGCGGAGGCCCGCACGGTGCGGGGCTCGAACCAGGCGCTCTCCAGCAGGACGCGCCGGGTGGCCTCCGTGACCTTGGTGGCGTCGCCGCCCATGACGCCCGCCAGGGCGATGGGGCCGCGCTCGTCGGCGATGACGAGGTCCTCCGCCGCCAGCGTGCGCGTCACGCCGTCGAGGGTCACCAGCTTCTCGCCCACCACGGCCCGGCGCACGGTGACGGCCCCGTGGATGCGGTCGGCGTCGAAGGCGTGGGTGGGGTGGCCGTAGCGGTGCAGCAGCTCGTTGGAGGCGTCCACCGCCGGCAGCTTCTTGGGCGACGCGCCCAGGGCGGCGAGGAAGGCCTGCACCGCCTCCGGCGTCTCGCCCGCGCCGAGCGTCAGCAGGGCCGTGGCATAGATCGGGCAGCCGGGATCCGGCAGGTGGACCGGGACCTTCGGCGCCCCCTCCGGGGTGGGCGGCGGGGCCAGCGGCGCCATCGGCGCCTTCAGGCGGGCGGCCAGGTCCCGGGCCATGCCGCGGTGGGACATGGCGTCCCCGCGGTTGGCGGTGATGTCCACGTCCAGCACCTCGGTGCCGGGACGGGCCTCCACGGCGTCCACGGGGAAGCCCAGGGAGGCCAGCAGCTCCGCCAGCTCGCGGGTGGCGAGCGAGGCGGCGGCGGGCAGTTCAGCGGCCAGGGCGGCGCGTTCGATCCACATCAGTCCAGCCCTCCCATGGCTTCGAGGAACCGCTGGTCGTTCTCGAAGAACAGCCGCAGGTCCGGCGTCTGGCTCAGCATCATGGCCATGCGCTCCACGCCCATGCCGAAGGCCCAGCCCGACCATTCCTTTGAATCGATGCCCGCGAACTCGAGCACATTCGGATGGATGAGCCCGGCGCCCAGGATCTCCACCCAGCCTGAGCCCTTGCAGACGCGGCAGCCCTTCGCGGCGCACAGCGGACAGCTCACGTCCACCTCGCAGCCCGGCTCCACGAAGGGGAAGTAGGAGGGCCGCAGGCGGATCTCCGTGTGGGGGCCGAACAGCGCACGCAGGGCGTATTCCAACGTGCCCTTGAGGTGCTGCATGCCGATGCCGTGGCCCACGAGCATGCCCTCCACCTGGTGGAACATGGGGCTGTGGGTGGGATCGATCTCGTCCTTGCGGTAGACGCGGCCCGGTGCGAGGAAGCGGATGCCGCCCTTCTCGTTGAGCAAGCGTGCCCCATCCTTGCCGTAGCGTTTGAGCGTCTGCACCTGCACGGGGCTCGTGTGGGTGCGGAGCAGGCGGCCGGGATGGGCGGCCAGGTAGAAGGTGTCCGCGCTGCCGCGGGCCGGGTGGTCGGCCGGGATGTTGAGGCCGTCGAAGTTGTGCTCTTCCGTCTCGACCTCGGGACCCTCCTCCACGTGGAAGCCCAGGGGCCTGAAGACGTCCACCAGGCGGTCCATGAGGCGGTTGAGGGGATGCAGCGCGCCCCGGGCGGGCATGGGCGGCGGCAGGGTCGCATCCCAGGACGACGCCCCGACGGCCTTCTTCGCGGCCTCCAGATCCGCCTGGCGGGCCTTGAGGCCCTCCTCCCAGCGCTGCTTGAAGGCGTTGACGGCGGCGCCGAGCTCGCGCTTCTGCTCCTTGGGAGCGGCCTTCAGCAGGTCCATCATGCGGGCCGCGTGGCTGCCCTCGCGTCCCACGTAGGCGCCCTTCAGGCGCAGGAGGGTATCGAGGTCGGCGCAGGCCTCCAGGGCGCCGGCAAAGGCGCGGTCCGCTTCATCGATCTCGGGCGGCAGCAAGGAGTCCATGGCAAGCCTCGGTGGGAAAGTCAGAACAAAGAAAGGCCGCTCGCGCGGCCTTCCGGGTGTCTGCGATGGGTTGCTTCGCGATCAGCCCTTGGCCACGGCCACGAGCTTGGTAAACGCTTCGGGATTGCGCACGGCGAGATCCGCGAGGATCTTGCGGTCCAGATCCACGGACGCCTTCTTCAGGCCGCCCATGAACTTGGAGTAGCTGGTGCCGTTCTGCGTGCAGGCGGCGCTGATGCGCACCACCCAGAGGCGGCGGAAGTCGCGCTTCTTGACCTTGCGGTCACGGTAGGCATAGCCGAGGGCCTTCTCGACGGCTTCCTTGGCGGAACGGTACAGCCGCGACTTGGCGCCGTAGAAGCCCTTCGCGAACTTCATCATCCGCTTGCGGCGCTGGGCCCGCTTAAAACCGCGCTTTACACGAGTCATCTTGATTCCTTTCCTCGAGGCAGCTCAGAGAGAGCGTTTGAAGGCCTCATCGGGGGTGGCCTCAGCCACCGGGTTGAACCACCGATTCTAGGACCGGCGGCGAGCATGAACAAGCCCGAGGCAGGCTTCGCCTGCTGAGGGCTGGGGGTCCGGGGGTGTGCGCGCAGCGAAGCGGAGCGCGACCTTAGATCCTTGCAACGCATGCGTTGCGAGGAGAACCCCCGGAGGAAATCACGCGTAGGGCAGCATCGCCGCGACGGCCTTCTGGTCGGCCTTGGCCACCATCCCGCCCATGTCCAGCTGGCGCTTCCGCTTGGCGGACTTCTTGGTCAAGATGTGGCGCTGGTGCGAGCAGCCCCGCTTGAACTTGCCGCCGGCGGTCTTCTTGAAACGCTTCTGGGCGCCCTTGTGGCTCTTGATCTTGTAGCTCATGGCATCCTCACTGGATCTTGGCTTCGGTTTCAGGGGTTTCCGGCTGGGCCGGCTTGGGCTTCTTGGGCGCCTTGGGGACTTCGATGATCCGGGGGGCGAGGATGGCGTGCATGTCGCGTCCATCGATGCCGGCGCCCTTCTCGACGATGGCCTTGTCGCCGACCCGACGGATGACTTCCTCGATGATCCGGTAGCCGATGTCGCGATGGACGACTTCACGTCCGCGGAACATGACCACCACCTTGACTTTGTCTTCTTCCTCCAGGAACCGCAGGATGTGCTTCATCTTGAAGTCGAAGTCGTGGTCGTCGGTCTTGGGGCGGAACTTCACTTCCTTGACCACGATGTTCTTCTGCTTGGCCCGGGCCGCGTGTTCCCGCTTCGCCTCCATGAACTTGTACTTGCCGTAGTCCATGATCCTGCAGACGGGCGGATTCGCGTTCCCTGCCACTTCCACCAGGTCGAGGCCGCGCTCTTCCGCGATCCGGATGGCCTGGTGAGGGGGCATCACGCCGAGCTGTTCGCCATCTTCGGAGATGACGCGGACCTCGGGGGCCCGGATGCCGTCGTTGATGCGGGTCTCGTTCGGACGAATGGTTCCTCCCCTAGTTGCACAAGGACAAAAAGTCTACCACTTGGATGGGTTCCTGCCAAGCAAGGAAAACCGTCTCAGCGCTGTCGCTCCTGGACTTCGGTGGCGAGCCCCTTGAGGAAGACCTCCAGGGGCTGGACGCCCAGGTCTCCCCGGTGGCGGTGCCGCACGGACACCGTGCCGGCCTCCGCCTCGCGATCCCCGATGACCAGCATGTAGGGGACCTTGGCCAGCTGGGCCTCGCGGATCTTGGCCTTCAGGCTCTCGTTCCGGAGATCGACTTCGGCCCGAAGCCCCAGGGCCTTGGCCTGCGCCGCAGCCTCCGTGGAGAAGGCGTGGGCGCGGTCCGTGATGGGCAGGATGGCCACCTGCACGGGTGCCAGCCAGGCCGGGAAGGCGCCGGCGGTGTGCTCCACCAGGATGCCCATGAAGCGCTCCAGGCTGCCCAGGATGGCGCGGTGCAGCATGACGGGGCGCCCCTCGGTGCCGTCGGCCTTCGTGTACTTCAGATCGAAGCGCTCCGGCAGCATGTAATCCACCTGGAGGGTGCCCAGCTGCCAGGGGCGCTTGAGGGCATCCAGGATCTGGAACTCGATCTTGGGTCCGTAGAAGGCGCCTTCGCCGGGATTCAGGGTGTAGGGCATGCCCGCCTCGTCCAGGGCCTCACCCAAGGCCTGCTCGGCCGCATCCCAGATCTCGTCGGAGCCCAGGCGCTTCTCAGGCCGGGTGGAGAGCGCGACGCGCATGCCCTCGAAGCCGAAGGTGTCGTAGACCTCCTTCAGCAGGGCGAGGAAGGCGGCCATCTCCGTCTTGATCTGCTCGGGTGCGCAGTAGATGTGGGCGTCGTCCTGACAGAAGGTCCGCACGCGGGTGAGACCATGGGTGACGCCGCTGCGCTCGTAGCGGTGTAGGCGGCCGAAGTCCGCGTAGCGGATGGGCAGGTCCCGGTAGCTGTGCTTGTGGCTGCCGAACATGATGCAGTGGCCCGGGCAGTTCATGGGCTTCAGCGCGTACTCCCGCTCTTCGGCGGTGGTGAAGTACATGTTCTCGGCGTAGTTCTCGTAGTGGCCGCTGGTCTTCCAGAGGGCCACGTCCAGCACCTGCGGGGTGATCACCTCATCGTACCCGTACTTGAAGTACAGCTCCCGCATGTAGGTCACCAGCTCGTTGTAGACCTGGGTGCCCTTGGGGTGGAAGAAGGGCGAGGCGGGCGCTTCGGGATGGAAGGAGTAGAGGCCCAGTTCCTTGCCCAGCTTGCGGTGATCGCGGGCCTTGGCCTCCTCCAGGCGCTTCAGGTGCTCGTCGAGCTCCTTCTGGGTGTGGAAGGCGGTGCCGTAGATGCGGCTGAGCATCTGGTTCTTCTCGTCGCCCTTCCAGTAGGCACCTGCGATGCTGAGGAGCTTGAAAGCCTTCAGCTTCGAGGTGTTGGGCACATGGGGGCCCCGGCAGAGGTCGTAGAAGTCGCCCTGTTTGTAGCCGCTGATGATGTCGCCGGCGGGGATGCCCGAGACGACCTCCACCTTGAGGGGTTCGCCCATGGCCTCGAACCGGGCCACGGCGGCATCCCGGCCGAGATCCTCGCGCTCGACCTCGACGCCCTCGGCCACGATCTTCCGCATCTCCGCCTCGATGACCGGCAGGTCCTCGGGGGTGAAGGGCTTGTCCACCCAGAAGTCGTAGTAGAAGCCGTCCTCGATGACGGGGCCGATGCCCACCCGGGCCTCGGGGTAGAGGCGCTTCACGGCGTGGGCCAGGAGATGGGCGGTGGAGTGACGGATCAGCTCCAGGCTCTCGGGACTCTTGCTGGTGACGATCTCGACCTTCGCCCCGTTCGCCAGGGGGGCCTTCAGGTCCACCAGGCGGCCGTCCATCTTGATGGCCAGGGCCGCGTCCAGCAGGCGGGCCCCGATGCCGGCCGCCAACTCGGTCCCGGTGGCCCCCTCGGGCAGCTGCCGGAGGGAGTCGTCAGGAAGGCGGACCTCGATGGACATGAATGCCTCGAAATAGGAGAAGAATTTTATCAGTAAAACAGCTCCGGGCCATCAATTGTGATGGCCCGGAGGGGATTTAACGTCGCAGCGACCTACTTTTCCACTCCT
The DNA here is from genome assembly GCF_022808885.1 of Geothrix alkalitolerans. NCBI lineage: Bacteria > Pseudomonadati > Acidobacteriota > Holophagae > Holophagales > Holophagaceae > Geothrix > Geothrix alkalitolerans. The sequence continues at coordinate 242,258 of NZ_JAKZLE010000007.1, forward strand.
GTGGGGAGCAGTATCATCGGCCCTCCAGGTCTTAACGGCCGTGTTCGGGATGGGAACGGGTGTGACCCCTGGGGAAAAGCCGCGACGAAG
>NZ_JAKZLE010000008.1:0-176268 GCF_022808885.1 Geothrix alkalitolerans
TACAGGATATCTACCTGGATTCGTGGTGTTTTGACCCAAGAAGTGGCCAACGTGACCACGGCAGAGAGCGCACCAACGACAACGAGCCCTAATGGTAGGGAGATCGGTTGTTTGGGCCAGAGCGCGTACATGCGAGACGCCTAACGAATGAAGCTAACCGGCCCAACCTGCGGCCGAAAGCTAAACAGAGACGAGAAAGACGTGAACAAGAGAGAAGAAAGTAGTCCGTGCAGGTTGGGTCCGAGTTGAGCGCAGGGTTAGGGCGTGGCGATACGATGGGTCAATCTAAGGTGTATTCAGGTGAAATCCTAAAACCAGGAGCTTTCCCATCTTTCGTGGGAACAAGTAAGAGAATTTCTTTGGCGTTAGATTGGATATCCGGGATCTCACTTTCAGATAATGATTTCAAGATCGAATCAGATTGCAGCTTGAATTTAACTGAAATACGTTCGCATTCATCCTTTTTCAGTTCGTCGTATTTTTCTCCACCCGGTGTAAATTTAGTAGAAAGTGCATAATAGGATCTGGCTAAGAAATAATTGCTGTAATCAATATATTTTGATTTATATTTTGACTTAGAAAATTTTTGAATATATGAAGTATAAGTGGAAACGTCACCGAAATAATCCCCACTCGAAGGTTCCTCGCAACTGTAAAAGATTCTACTTGAAACTGAGCGATGCCACTCTGCTCTTTCGCTGTAAAACGACTCTGGATATTTGTTTAAAAAAGCACCCCATACTTTTGCAGTTCCCGGGCCCCAATCATCACCTAGATTTTTCCAAAATTTCTCAAAAGACATACATATTGCAAAGCCTTCTTCCATTTCCGTGCAATTTAGATATTTCTCCGGGCTTTGATTAATTTCCTCTAAAATTGGTTTAAGCTTTTTAAGGGTATTCTCGGGCGTACCTTGATCAAAAGATGTTACCCATGATGAGGAAAATAATAGTGGCAATTTTTGTTCGATATTGCTTACAGGCTGATGGCTGGCTTGGGTGAGAAAAAGATCTGATTTCGAAGAGATATTTTTGATTTGTGATTTTTCTCTTTTGCATGAAATGGATGGTATTGAAATTAATAGAGGAAGTATTACCATGTATTTGAATGCGTATTTCATATGTGAATCCCTATCGAATGTTGAGGAATTGGTAAGCCCTAACGAATGAAGCTAACCGGGCCCCGCCTGCACCGAGGCACTGAGCGAAGCCGAGGAAGCGAGAAGTTGAGAGAGAGCGGAAGGCAATGCAGGCGGGGTCCGAGTTGAGCGGAAGGTTAGGCGAGACGCTGCATGAGATCTTTGCGCGCCTCAAGCCGCGGAACCTGGCGTTCTTGGACTCGGAAAGACCGAGGGGGCGTAAGGCGAGAAGTCTTGAAAGGCTGGGCGTGGCCCCAGGGTACCGACCAAGACGGGTGATGATGACAAGAGTCTTGGCGAGAGTGGGTGGGAACCCCTGAACGGTGTTGCTTTGCCGGCCGAACGGTTTCGAAGCCAGATAGAGCCCGGCCTTTGGTAACGCCTAACGAATGAAGGTAACCGGCCCCGCCTGCACCGAGGCGCTGAGCGGAGCCGAGGAAGCGGAACGTTGAGAGAGAGCGGAAGGCAATGCAGGCGGGGTCCGAGTTGAGCGAGGGGTTAGGCGGCGCCGGCCTTTACTTGCCAGGAGAACGAAAGACCGGCTTTTTCGATTATTTGAGCAGCTTTGGGGAGAAAGTTTTCTTTCGCTTGCTGTGAGGGTTCGTGGAGAAAGGCTACTTCTATTCGAACCAAATTGCCCCCGGTTCCTGGGTATTCTCGGGAGAGTTGACCACTCTCAACGAATGCTAGGTAGGCGTTCAACTTGGCTTGGAGTGCAAGAAGGTGCTCGTCTTCGAGAGTCCAATCCAGGTGATCAGCAATCACAAGGCGAGTCAGTGGTTCGCCTGGTCGGATGGCCACGATGTCGATTACGTTTGGTTGATCGACAGCCATAGGTGTAGCCGCCTAACGAATGAAGCTAACCGGACCCGCCTGCACCGAGGCGCTGAGCGAAGCCGAGGAAGCGAAGTGTTGAGAGAGAACGGAAGGCAATGCAGGCGGGGTCCGAGTTGAGCTAAGGGTTAGGCCAGCATGTACCGGCCACAGGTTTGGCAATACTGCCGTTTGGGCGGATTCATTGAATTGCAGCTTGGACACTTGCCATCTGGTGATGCCGGCGTTTGTTCTTCGAGGACGGGAGCAAGTTCTGAATCACCCGACAGCACCCCAATCAGGCCCTTGAGTAATAGGAATAGGCCAAAGACGACTGGACCCCAAGCGACCATGTATGGGCCGCCACCACCGTTGGTTGCAAATGTGTAGGTAAGGATGGTTACGGCAAGACCGCCGAAGAACCAGGCAGCGCCTCGTCTCAGCTCGACTTGTGATTTGGTGCGAACCTTCGACATGCGTGAACTCCAGGCGAAAACGCCATCAATGAAGATGAGCGATGGGTGATGGCCTAACGAATGAAGCTAACCGGCCCCGCCTGCACCGAGGCGATGAGCGGAGCCGAGGAAGCGAGAAGTTGAGAGAGAGCGAAAGGCAATGCAGGCGGGGTCCGGGTTGAGCGAGAGGTTAGGCGTGGGCCGGAGGAGCGTCATTGAGATAAGGCGCAGTTTCGTTGTCTATGTTATGGCGGTGTTGATCAAGACCGGCCTGGGCAAAGCGAAGTAGAGAAATAAAGTCTGTTTCGCCCATCAGCATCGTAGACCATGTGGCAGCTTTGAATAAGGATAGGTATCGATTATAGATTTGAATTGCCATCGTTGAGAGTTCAACAACTTCATCCCATGTAATTTCGTTTGATGACAATATTGCGAAATTTTTTAAAGTTGATTTCGCACCACGATGAGCGAAAATATTGTTTCGCCAAATTAGTAATTTTTGAACCAGAGGATTGGAAGTAGAACAAGCTTCGATATCACTTGCGAGCTGGTTTGAGTCTGGAGCCCTCGATGATTCAGCTAGACTTTCAACGAATGGATTTTTAGCTAGACGAGCCCTGAAGTCCTGCTCAGAAAAGCAATGAAGATTATCGGTTATTATTGTTAGTAAATTTGGAAGGCTTAACGCTGAATCTTCTGTGTCGAACACGCGACATAGTGCATTTAGGGAGGAATCGCTTAGTGATCGCGTTGTATAGTGCCAAAAAGTGTTAGACTGTGCAAAGACATCAGGGAAGTTGATAATTTCGTTGTTAATAGCTAAAAATAATTTGCGATAATGAATGCAATCAACGATATCGGAAGAGAGTCCGTCTAAGAGGTGTTCCAGTTCCTGGGAAGATTTGATTGTGATTGCCACGATGGTGACCTGCTGTCTTTGGTAGACGCCTAACGAATGAAGCTAACCGGCCACGCCTGCGCCGAAGCGCTGAACGGAGCCGAGGAAGCAAGAAGTTGAGAGAGAGCGGAAGACAATGCAGGCGGGGTCCGAGTTGAGCGGAGGGTTAGGCATTCGCCGTTACATTTGAGTTGGGATAAGTGGAGTTTTCGAGGAGACGGCTTCGTGCAGAGCGAGAAACCAGTCGAACTTCTTCTTATGAGCGGGCGAATCTATTGCTAACTGAGAGACCCGAACTGAAGCAGATCGGTACCAAACAATGTTAAACGGATTAACAATTCGAAGCCCATCAAAGAAGAAGACACGGCGATGGAGATTGGGAATGTTTGGATTCCACCAGGTATCAGGGACAGTCACGCTTTCATGAAGAGAGATACAGGGATGCGACACTTCGTTCTCAGTTTTTGCGGCTAACGTTAATGCTTCACTTACAACATAGGTGTTAGAACCATCCCTGAGTTCAACATGTTTTCCAAATGCGATCCCGCCACGAAGAAGGCAGTCATTCCACATTGTGAGCATCTGTAGGGTGTTGACGGCTTCTGTGATGTGAGCCAAGTTCGGGCTCGTCAATAAGAGTGAGTCAGAATAAATTGTAAGAGGCACTTCATTGGCATGTTCGTAATGGAAATTCCAGCTATTAATTAAGAGCTGATATTGTTCAATAGTGTCTTCAAAATTGTTGAGAACTTTATTGCTGAACCCGAGAACGTCCAAAAAGGCAACGTACTGCATCGCGGGCGAGGTGTCCGCGAAAGATCTGTTTTCGAGGAAGGAATCTTGTTCTGCGCTCATAGGAAGAATGCCTAACGAAGGAAGCTAAGCGGCCCCGCCTGCACCGAGACGACGAGCAGAGCCGAGATAGTAAAATGCTGAGAGAGAACGGAAAGCAATGCAGGCGGGGTCCGACTTGAGCGGAGGGTTAGGCCGATCTACAGGGAGGCCACCTGTTTTCGGACGAGTTCGCAGGCGTATTGAATAGTTGCCTGATATTTCGGCTGGCTCGGGTGCGTGATCTCTGCGAGCAGATTAAGGCGACCCGCAAATGCCTGAAGGTTTTCAAGTGGGTTACTGGTCTTGACTCCCTTGATGTGGCTGACTGCTTCAATAACCACATTCTCGGTTGGAGATTCGAAGGGCTCGCCTGCAAGTGCCTTTGCAGCGATTGTCTGGATCTTGGAGATGTAGATGTGGATCAGACCTTCATCGTGCATGTGATCTCCTGATGAGGTGGTTGAAGAGGCCTAACGAATGAAGCTAACCGGCCCCGCCTGCACCGAGGCGATGAGCGGAGCCGAGGAAGCGAGAAGTTGAGATAGAGCGGAAGGCAATGCAGGCGGGGTCCGAGTTGAGCTGAGGGTTAGGCGTTACGGGCTGGATTATTGAGAATCGAGTGGTCGAAACTGCTTGTCGTTGTTAGTGCGTAAGTGGATTTCGTGTTTAGGTGTGTTGAAGATTACTTTGATTCTAAATGTACAATCTGTCCACTTCCCATCGAATTTGGCGGGTTGAAATTCGCACGCCATAACATAGTTTTCGGCGGGTAAAGCAAAGGCAGATGATTGTGCTATAGCTTTTGCAGCAGTTGGGTGTCCCTGCTTATCAATCTGAGTATCGACATCAATAACCACCTTCTCCGAGGTGGCGGGGTTTGATGGGAACTTGAATCCAGTCGGAACTGATTTCAACGTTGGTTCCCAATAATCACGGGAATCAACTTTCAGCGGTCGATATGACTCTGGTGAAGGAGCCGGTGGTGTGCAGGCCATGAGTGGAATGACCATCCCGAGTAGCGATTTCATGGGTAACGCCTAACGAATGAAGCTAACCGGCCCCGCCTGCGCCGAGGCGGTGAGCGGAGCCGAGAAAGCGAGAAGCGGAGAGAGAGCGAAAGGCAATGCAGGCGGGGTCCGAGTTGAGCTAGGGGTTAGGCTGCTGATGAAGTGAGGATTTTCTTTTTGAATTCATCAGTTGCCTTAATGAAGGAATCTATGGCCTGCTTTGCTGGTTCATGAAGATTTAGTTCGTTTTCTTTTCCAAAATTCTTGGCTGATGCATATGCTACCCAGACAGCAGCAAGAGCACGAAAGGCGCTCATGAGAGTCACCCAGTGTGGGACCAAATCCGGAAAGTAGGCATTCACACGGTACTCAATGATGCCAACTTGGATATCCGGATTCTCTTTGACATTACCTGTATGTTCTAGGTACTGATCCCATGTTGATCGGCCTTGTATCAAGGAAATAAATGCAACATGTCTTGATGTTGTCGTTCCAGTCCAGTTGAAAATTGCATGATAAATTTGTTCACGCATCTCACGCAGCGCCTTGTCGCGTTCCTTTTCATGATCTAGTTTTGCCTGATGGTCGAGGCGCTCAAGATTAGCCTTGTTAGTTAGATGTGAGGCGAGAATCGCCGTGCCGGCGGCTAGTACGCTTGTGATGATTGTTTGGAGAGCATCCATGCATTACCTCATGAGAAACCCTGCAGCCTAACGAATGTGGCTAACCGGCCCCGCCTGCACCGAGGCGCTGAGCGAAGCCGAGGAAGCAGGGAGTTGAGAGAGAGCAAAACGCAATGCAGGCGGGGTCCGAGTTGAGCTAAGGGTTAGGCGCCACCGGAACGGGGTAAATGGTGATGCGAAGGTTGGCGCCAATTTCAGTGATTCTTTGAAGTGTGGAGGGATCGAAGTTGTAAGAGAGTGATGCAGGCTGTGTGCCGCTCTCGAAGCCAAAATCGAAGGTCCTTTCTGAACAAGTGAGCCAAGACGGTAAGAGCGAACCAGGCAGGTCTTCGACTAAGCCTGCTATGTATTTGGCGTGATCGTCCGGGCTTTCGCTGAGCTCAGAGCCGTGTGGCGGTTCAAGGACTGCATAGAACCCGCCGGCCTCATCGGAGCCGTTGTAGACAGTGAAGACACGCTCCCCAAAAGCTCCGACAAGCGGAGACAGATCCACTCCAGACCGGAGCAGGAGGTCGAGTGTCAGGTACCTTGTTTCTTCTGACTGACTCAAGTGACGCCTAACGAAAAAAGCTAACCGGCCCCGCCTGCACCGAGGCACTGAGCAGAGCCGAGGAAGCGGGAAGTTGAGATAGAGCGGAAGGCAATGCAGGCGGGGTCCGGGTTGAGCGAGAGGTTAGGCACCCCATGAAACTGGAGCCCACGCGAGCTGCCGAGACGCTGGGATGAGAACGGCTGAAGGGAATGCCGACCGAACAAGGACGGGCATTCACGCAGACGAGCCCAAAGGCAAAGAACCAAAGCGGATTGCGCCAACGGTGGAGCGAGTTGAGGAATGGCGAAGCCAGGATGCCATGGGAAGCCGATGGATTCACCGCGACCCCCGCAGGAGAACGACGAAAGGGCGCACCGGCGCAAGCCCGCCATTCATGAGCAGCCGAGACAGCCAGGCCCGAGAGATTCACGACCAGCGAAGCCAGGGGGGCCGAACCCGAAACCCGATTGAGAAGGACCAGACCCAGAAGACGAAGGGAGGACGCCGAGTGTGCCTAACTTTGAATTGGACGATGAGGGGGGATGGGTTCGAGGTTCGTCTAGTTCGGGGGGTGGGGATGGTAAGTGTTGAAAATCCCCCAGGACTACAGAGGCAGGGTGACTGATTAGGCAGACTAAAAAAAGGCGGATGGGGGTGGGGCTAGCGGGCGGCTTTGAAGGTGGGTTTGGTGGGGGCGTTGGCGACGGCTTGGCCGAGGTCGAGGGTGAACTGGGCCTGCTGGAGCATGCCGCGCAGGTCCCAGGTGGGGTCGTATTCGTCGGTGACCTGGTGGTAGCGCTGGCCATAGGCTGCGGCCTTGGCTTTGAGGGTGGCGGGGTCGGCGCCCAGGTAGTCGCGGCCGCCGCCCACGGAAAGCGCAGGCACGCCCGCCTGGACGAAGCTGAAGTGGTCCGAGCGGAAGTAGCCGCCGGCGGTGTCGGGTCGGCTGGAGGCGACGGCGAGGCCCGAGGCCTTGGCCACGGCGGCGCCCAGGTCGCCGAGGGTGCTGCGGTTGCCGAAGGGCAGGCCGATGTCCCGGGCGGGAGCCACGAAGTTGAGGCTGTCCAGGTTCAGGTCCGCCGCCGTCTTCGCCAGGGGCCAGAGGGGGCTGGCGGCGTAGGCCTTGGAACCCAGCAGCCCCTGCTCTTCCCCGCAGACGAAGAGGAACATCTGGCTGCGCCGGGCGGGGGTGTGGACGGCGGTCTGGGCCATGGCGAGCAGGGCCGCGCAGCCCGAGGCATTGTCCACGGCGCCGTTGTAGATGCCGTCGCCCTCGTGACCCGGGTGGCTGTCCGGGGCCGGGGCGGCGCCCTGGCCTAGGTGGTCCCAGTGGGCGGAATAGATGACGACCTCTTCCTTGAGGGCCGGGTCGGCGCCGGGGATCACGCCGGCCACGTTGAACTGGTCGAGGGTGCGCACCGCGCTGGCGAGGGTGCCCTTGAGGCGCAGGTCCAGGGGCACGGGGCGGAAGTCGCGGCGCTGGGCGGCGACCCGGAGGGCGTCGAGGTCCCCTCCCCCCTGCTTCACCAGGGCCCGGGCCACGTCCTCGGTGACCCAGCCCTCGAGCGGCGCCCCCTCGGGGCCCTTGGCCAGCCGGAAGCGCTCCGCGTCCCAGCCGTTGCGCACCACGGGCCAGCCATAGCTGGCGGAGGGGGTGGTATGGACGAGCAGGATGCCGGCGGCGCCCTGGCGGGCGGCCTCCTCGAACTTGTAGGTCCAGCGGCCGAAGTAGCTGAGGTCGGGGCCCTCGAACCGTCCCGGCTCCTCGGGGGTGGGGGCGGGTTCGTTCACGAGCACCAGCAGGACCTTGCCCGTCAGATCCATGCCCTTGAAGTCATCCCAGCGGTCCGAGGGGGAATGGATGCCGAAGCCCGCGAAGACCACGGGCGCATCGAAGGCCTGCTCGGCCCTGGCGACGCCGGAACCGTAGACGATGGCCGGGCCGAAGGCGGGCGTGGCGCAGGCCCCGCCGCCCATGAAGCTGAGGATGCTGCGCTCGGGGAGGGTGCGGAGCCCCAGCAGGGGGACGGCCTGCCGGTACGTCGTTCCCTGGACGGGCTTCAGGCCCAGGGCCTGCAGCTGGGTCTCCAGGTAGCGCACGGTCAGCTCGGCCCCCCGCTGCCCGGTGCCGCGGCCCTCCAGCAGGTCGTCCGCCAGGAAGGCCAGGTGGGCGCGAAGGGGCCCTTCCGGCACGGGGGGCGCCGCCTGGGCAAGAAGGGAAACCGTGGCCAGGAGGAACGGCAGCACGCGCATGAAGACTCCGGAGGGAGCCTTCAGTTTACCTCGCAAGATGGGGTTTGTCGGGGGACCTTCCCAGCTCGAACTGCACGGCCCCCAGCAGGGCCACGGGGGCGGTGACGGCGCGGAGGATGCTGCGGCCCAGGCTCACGGGGCACCAGCCGGCGGCGGACAGGGCGGCATACTCGGCATCCGTGATGCCCCCTTCGGGCCCGCAGGTGAAGGCCAGGGCCTCCCGGCGCAGGTCCGGGTTGGCCTGGTCCGTGGCCAGCTCGTAGGCCACCCACTTCTGGGGCGCGTCCCAGGCCGGTAGCGCCGGGAAGGGGATGGTCGGGCGGAGCTCGGGCAGACGGCTGCGGTGGCTCTGCTCGCAGGCGGACTGGAGGATCCGCGCCCAGCGCTCGGCGCGGGCGGCGGTCTTGGCGGCATCGAACTCGCTGCGGGCGTAGGCCACGGGCTGGATGAGCGTGACGCCGAGCTCCACCAGCGGCGCCAGCCAGTCGTCGAAGAGGCTGAGCTGCGCGGGGATCGGCAGGCAGGCCTGAAGGGGGATGGGCGGCTCGCGGTCCTCGTGCAGGGGGGCCACCAGGCGGGCCACCGCCCGGCCCCGGTCCAGCTCGGCCAGGTCCGCCTTCCAGGGCTGATCCCCCAGGACCAGCTCCAGGGCATCGCCGGGCTGGAGGCGCAGGGCGCGCAGGTGACGCGCGGCCTCGGCGCCCAAGGGCAGGGTGAGGTTCTCGGCGGCGTCAGCCGGGGGGGCGAGGAAGAGTCGGGGGAGGCTCACGGGCATCATCATCCCATGGGCATCCCATGGGCATCCCACGGGAGAGCGCTCCCCCTGGCCAGGGGGCTTCCGGCATTCGATAAGCTGGATGTCCTGGAGGACTCCTTGGTCGACGCCCTGCTGCAAGCCGCTCCCTGGTGGGCCTGGGGGGGCTTCCACGCTTTCGTGTTCCTGATGCTCACGTTGGATCTGGGCGTGTTCAACCGGAAGATCCACGCGCCCAGCATGCGGGAGGCCGGGATCTGGAGCGCGGTCTGGATCACGCTGGCCCTCATCTTCAACGCGGTGATCTTCCAGACGGAGGGCACCCAGAAGGGGCTGGAGTGGTTCACGGGCTACGTGCTGGAGAAGTCCCTCAGCGTCGACAACCTCTTCGTGTTCGTCCTGGTGTTCCAGAGCTTCCAGGTGGACCTGCGGCACCAGCACCGGGTGCTGTTCTGGGGTGTGCTGGGGGCCCTGGTCATGCGGGCCGCGATGATCCTCGCGGGCACGGCCCTGCTGAACCGCTTCGAGTGGATGATGTATGTCTTCGGGGGCTTCCTCCTCTACACCGGCGTGAAGATGCTGCTGGTGAAGGGCGAGGATCCCGATCCCACCCAGAACCCCATGGTGCGGGCCTTCCGCCGCTTCGTGCCCTACGACGAGCGGGGCGGCCACGAGCACTTCTGGTCGTACAGAGAAGGCCGTCGCTTCGCCACGCCCATGCTGCTGGTGCTCATCACCATCGAGGTGACGGACCTGGTCTTCGCGGTGGATTCCATCCCGGCGGTGCTGGCGGTGAGCCGCGATCCCTTCGTGGTCTACACCTCGAACATCTTCGCCATCCTGGGCCTGCGGAGCCTCTACTTCCTGCTGGCCAAGATGATGGACCGCTTCCATCGCCTGAAGACCGGGTTGGCTATGGTGCTGGCCTTCGTGGGCGTGAAGATGTGCGTCGCCAACTGGGTGCACATCCCCGTGCAGTACAGCCTGCTGATCATCGCCGCGATCCTGGCCGGCAGCGTGGTGGCCAGCCTGGCCTGGCCCGCGGAGCAGGACGGCGCCGAATGATGCAGGTCTGGCGCCACACCCTGGAGGCGGCCCCCGCCGCGGGGCCCTCCATCGTCACCCTGGGGACCTTCGATGGCGTCCACGCGGGCCACCGGGAGCTGCTGCGCATCGCCGCCAGCCGGGCCCGGTCCGCGGGCCTGCGCGCGGCCGTGGTCACCTTCGACCCGCACCCCGCGGTGGTGGTGGCGCCCCAGCGCAAGCCGAAGCTGCTGATGACCTTGGAGCAGCGCCTGGAGGCCTTCGAGTCCGAGGGGATGGATCTGGCCTGGGTGATCCCCTTCAGCCGGGCCTTCTCGGAGCTGAGTCCCGCGGCCTTCCTGGGCGGCGTGCGCCGGGCCCTTTCGCCCGTGGAGCTGCACGTGGGGCGGGCCTTCTGCTTCGGGCGGGACCGCAGCGGCAACGTGGACACCCTGGAGGCCTGGGGCGCCGAGCACGGCTGCGCCGTGCACACCCTGGCCCTGCGCGCCCCGGATGGCGGGCGCCTCTCCAGCACCCGCATCCGGGAGGCCCTGGATCGGGGCGAGGTGGAGGCCGCCGCCGAGCTGCTGGGTCACCCCTACACCCTCACGGGCGTGGTGGTGGAAGGCGACCGCCGGGGCCGGCACCTGGGCTTCCCCACGGCGAACCTGGCCTGGGACCAGGAGCAGCTGCCGGCCTACGGCGTCTACGTGACCGAAGCCTTCCTGCCGCACCACCATCCTTCGCTGGGAGCCCCCCGCCTGGGACTCACCAACGTGGGCGAAAAGCCCACCTTCGAAGGCCGCCGTCTCACCGTGGAAACCCACCTGCCGGGCTTCGAGGGCGACCTCTACGGCGCCCGCCTCCACCTGCGCTTCCTCCACCGTCTCCGCGGCGAGGCCCGGTTCGCCTCCGTGGAGGAGCTCCGGGCCCAGATCACGCAGGACGTGGCCGAAGGCGCGGCCTGGTGGAAGGCCCGTCAGGCCTGAATCAGCTGGCGGCGGCCACCCGCCAGCGGGTGAGGGGGCGCTCGGAGAGGTCCCAGACCTGGAAGCCCAGGGGGAGGCGGCTCACGCCCAGGCGCTGGCGGATCTGGGCCTTGGCCGCCTCGAGGCTTTCGGCCTCGATGGGGCCGTACTCCATGAAGTAGCCGCTGAACTTGTAGCCGAAACTGCGAAAAGAGGTCCGCATGGGGGCTCCGTCAATCCCGTTTCCAAAATATTCGTCTTTTATTCGCTTTCGTCAAGGCGGAATCACGAAAAAAGTTTGGAAGAGGGGAGGAACCCTTCCAGCTTGGGCCCACCCATGGGACAAGGGCTGTCGAATCCGCGGGCGGCTGGATCGCCCGGCTCAGCGGAACCACAGCTCCACACGGGCCTGGAAGGGGGCGGCCAGGGGGCGTGCCAGGGGCCGAGGCAGAGGCCGGGGCAGCGGCCGGAGGACCAGGCGGCCCTCATCACAGTCCTCGTCGCGATAGGGCCGGACACAGGCTTCGGGGTAGTCGCCCCGCTGTTCCCAGCGGTCGTCGTCCCAGCGGCGGTAGGAATCCCGGCAGGCGTCCCGTTCCACGATCACCACGCGGCGGGAGGGGCGGCGCCAGGGGCTGTGGGCCGAGAGGGGGAAGGCGGCGAGGGTGGCGAGGGCGAGCAGGGCCAGACGGCGCATGGGACCTCCTTGCGGGGACGGGGCGGGTTGCCCCGCGACGAAGGAAGTTCACGACCCGTGCCAGATGGGGAAGTGGAGCAATCAGGATGGTTGGCTGCCTGAAGGCGTCGGGGCGTCGCGCGAAATGCAACATCGGATCCCACGGGCGTGGCAGGGGACGACGCGATCAGCGTTGGCGGCGATCCCCCACCACCACCGCGGGCACCCCGGCGACGATGGCCCATTCGGGCACGTCCTTCGTGACCACGGCCCCCATGGCCACCACGGCGTGGTCGCCGATGGTGACGCCATCCGTGACGCCGGCGTTGGCGCCGATCCAGACATCGCGTCCGAGGCGGATGCCGCGGGAGCGCACGGGCTGGTCCTTGAGGTCGCGGTCCGGCTTCATCCCATGATCGAAGGCGTAGATCGCCGCCCCGCTGGCGATGCGCGTGCCGTCGCCGATGGTGATGCCCTTGCGCCCGCCGTCGAGCCGGGCACCGGCGTTCACGCTGACATCATCGCCCAGGGTGAGGGGGCCGTGCAGGAAGGCCTGGGCGGCGATGGCGCAGCGGTCGCCCATCACGATGCCACGCCCGGGCTCGCCGAAGATGGCGGCATCGGGCGCGATGAAGCAGCCCGCGCCGAGGGTCACGGTCTCCTGGGCCACGAGGCGCGCCTGCACGTCGGCCTGCCAGGCCTCGGCCCAGGCCCGGTGGCGGGGCTTGAGGGCGAAGTACAGCCAGGGCATCCAGGCCAGGCGGCGCTGGTGCTGCTCCCGCAGGGCCTCGAGGTCGCGCATGGGGTCATGGTAGCGGGTACAGTGGGCCATGCCCCACCTCGGCCCCCTGCCCACCTTGTCCTTCGCCCTCGGCGTGGCCACGTCGCTGTTCTCGGTGCTGAACCCCATCAGCGCCGCGGCCATCTTCGCCAGCGCCACCACGGGCATGGAGCAGCCGGCCCTGCGCCGCAGCGCGAAGAAGGCTGCGCTCACGGCGGGCGCGGCCATGTTGGCCTTCGCCCTGGTGGGCCAGTTCATCTTCAGCCTCTTCGGCTTCACGGCCCTGGCCATGCGCTTCGTGGGCGGGGTGCTGGTGCTCTACCGCGCCATCGCCATGCTCTACGGCGAGGATCCCCGCGAGCGCAGCACCGAGGACGAGAAGGCCGAGGCCAGCCGCAAGCTGCCTGAGGATTTCGCCATCATCCCCTTCGGCATCCCGCTGGTGGCGGGCCCCGGCACGCTGTCCACCGTGATGGGCATGATCGCGGGCATCGGCTGGCTGGAGTACGGCGTGGTGCTGCTGGCCATCCTCCTGAACACCTGGATCGTCTACCTCTTCCTGCGCAAGGCGCCGGCCGTCTTCGCCCGCCTGGGCGCCATCGGCACCAAGGTGGTGAACAAGCTCATGGGCCTCATCCTGGCCGCCGTGGCCATGCAGTTCCTCATCAACGGGGTGAAGGCCCTCTACGTCGAGATGCGCGAGACGCCGCCGGCGGCCGTCATTTCGACGAAGTAGCTACTTCAGGGCCGCCTCGATGGCGGCGCGAAGGTCGGGGCTGTCGGGGGCGACCTTGCTGGGGAAGGCCTGGAGCACCTGGCCGTCCTTGCCCACGAGGTACTTGTGGAAGTTCCAGGCGGGCTCGCCGTGCTTGGCGGTGAGGAACTGGTACACGGGGGCCTGGTGCGCGCCCTTCACGTCCAGCTTCTCGAAGAGGGGGAAGGTCACGCCGTAGTTCTTCTGGCAGAAGCTCTCGATCTGGGCCGCGGTGCCGGGCTCCTGGGCGCCGAACTGGTTGCAGGGGAAGCCGAGCACCACCAGGCCGCGGTCCTTGTAGTCCGCGTAGAGCTTCTGCAGCCCCGCGTACTGGGGCGTGAACCCGCACTCGCTGGCCACGTTCACGGCCAGCACGACCTTGCCCTGGTAGGCGGCCAGGGACTGGGGCTTTCCGTCCAGGGTGCGGAGGGTGATCTCGTGCAGGGACATGGGGACCTTCCTTTCGGCGGCGGGCAGGGACAGGGCGAGGAAGAGGGCGAGGGCGGCGCGCAAGGAACCTCCGGGGACACCGGTTGGATGCCCCCGCGGGAGAGGCCGTGCCGGGCTGGGGAAAAGATTGAAGAGCCACGGTCTCCGGCGAGGATCTGCGTTAGTCTTTGAATCGACTGGACCTTCCCATGCCCGAATCCAGCCCGTTCCGCCCGACGCCACCGGAGGCCGCCGTCACCGGCGCAGCCCGGATCGCGCTGACCTACGCGATCCTCTCGGCCGCCTGGATCCTGTTCTCGGACCGCCTGGTGCAGGCCCTCACGACAGATCCGGCCTGGATGACCGTCCTGAGCATCCTCAAGGGCTGGGCCTTCGTGGCCGTCACCGCCACGATGCTGTTCCTCATGGTGCGGCGCCTGGTGGCCCGCGTGGCCCACCGAGAGGCCCAGTTCCGCACGCTGATCCACGCCATTCCCGACATGGTGTGGTTGAAGGATCCCCAAGGCGTCTACCTCGCCTGCAACCCGGCCTTCGAGCGGTTCTTCGGGGTCCCGGAGGCCGCCATCCAGGGGAGAACCGACCATGACTTCCTCCCGAAGGAGGAGGCGGACTTCTTCCGGCAGAAGGACCGGGAGGCCATGGACGCGGGGGGCCCCCGGGCCAACGAGGAGTGGGTCACCCTGGCGGACGGCGGCGGCCGCATCCTGCTCGAGACCTTGAAGACGCCCATGCGGGACCGCTCCGGCGCCCTCATCGGCGTGCTGGGCATCGCGCGGGACATCACGGAGCAGGACAGCCACACCCGGGAGCGGGCGAAGCTCCAGGCCCAGCTCTTCGAGGCGCAGAAGCTGGAATCCATCGGGCGCTTCGCGGGGGGCGTGGCCCATGACTACAACAACATGCTGGGGGTGATCCTCGCGAACGCCGACCTGGCCCTGGACCGGATGGGGACGGACCGGCCCGAGCGGAGGTACCTGGAGGAGATCGTCAAGGCGGCCCGCCACTCGGCGGACCTCACCTCCCGGATGCTGGGCTTCGCCCGGCGGCGGGCGCTGGAGGCGAAGGAGGTGGATCTCAACCGGGCCGTGGCGGAGCTCCTGCCCGTCCTGGGCCGGCTGGCGGGCGAGCGCATCCGGATCGACTGGGAGCCGGCCGCGAACCTGTGGCCCGCGCTGGCGGACTCCACCCAGCTCGAGCAGGTGCTGACGAACCTGGTGGCCAACGCCCGGGATGCCATCGAGGGGCCGGGCCGGATCCGGCTCGAGACCACCAACTGGACGCTGGTGGATGGGGATTGCGCGGCCTGGAACGAGGCGGAGCCGGGCCAGTACGTGGGCATCCACGTGGCCGACACCGGCGCCGGCATGGCGCCCGGGCTGGTGCCCGACATCTTCGAGCCGTTCTTCACCACCAAGGCTTCGGGCCACGGTACCGGCCTGGGGCTGGCCATGGTCCACAACATCGTCCGGCAGCACCGGGGGACCTTGCAGGTGGACACGGCTCCCGGGCGGGGCACCACCTTCCGCGTGCTGCTGCCGCGGGCCGGGGGCGGCGCGCGGGACGAGGCTTCCGCTACTTCCGCAGCTTCATCAGGTCCAGGAAGATCACCAGCGCCATGAGGGAGGCCAGGAGGATGAAGCCGCCCGTGAGGATCTTCTCCTTCAGCTCGATGGTGAGATCCTTCCGCCGCGCCCGCTCGAAGGCCAGCAGCGCCATGTGGCCGCCGTCCAGGGCCGGGATGGGCAGGGCGTTGAGGATGGCGAGTTGGAGGCTGATGGCCCCGCACATGAAGAGGAAGGTCTCCCAGCCATGCTGGGCGGCCTTGCTGCCCTGCTTGATGATGCCGATGGGACCTGCCACCTCGGCGCTCTTGGCCTGGAAGGTGACCAGGCGCCTTAGGAAGCCGAAGACCTGGCCCGTGAGCCGCCAGGAGGTCTCCACCGCATAGCGGCTGCCGGTCCACAGGTCGCCCGCCTGGAAGGGGCGGAACTCCAGGGGGGTGGCCACGGGCAGGGGCATGAAGCCCAGGCGGCCCTTGCCGCCCTCGGCCCTGGGCGTGAGCGGGAATTCCATGGGCTTGCCGTCCCGGGTGAGGCGGAAGGGCACGGGCTGGTCCGGGTGGGCCTGGATGTAGGCCACGGCCGCCTCCCACTGGGCGCCGGGGAAGCTCAGGTCGCCGATGCCGCGCAGCTCGTCGCCCACCTTGAGGCCGCCCTGCTCCGCGGCGCTGCCGGGCACCACCTCCACCACGGTCCAGGTCTCCTGCACCTTGGTGACGCGGGCCTGGTGGACGCCCACGAGGCCGAAGAGCACCAGCGTGGTGGCCAGGTTGGCCAGGATGCCGCCGCTGTAGAAGAGCATGCGCTTGCCGAAGGGCTGCTGGAGGAAACCGTAGGGATCCTCGGCGCCGGGTTCCTCGGGGTTGAAGCCGGCCAGCTTCACGTAGCCGCCCAGGGGCAGCAGGGAGAGGCGCACATCCGTCTCCCGCCACTTGAAGCCGATCAGGCGGGGGCCAAAGCCCAGGGAGAAGACCTCGACCGGCATGCCCATCCACTTGGCCGCCAGGAAGTGGCCGCCCTCGTGGAGGAAGATGAGGCCGCCCAGCATGAGCACGGGGCCCCAGAACCCGGCTCCGGGCAGCTTGAAGGCGAACAGGAAGGCGGCAACGAAAGCGAAGCTGAACGACAAGGGCAGGCGGAAACGGTTCATGGACGTCCGAAAGGTCAGGCCCGGGCTTGGACCCATCCTTCAGCATGACGCCTCGCGGCCCGATCCGCATCCAGCACCTGGCCCAGGGAGGCCAGGGGCGCGGCGGGAATCCGGGCCAGGGTGTCCCGGTTGCAGGCCTGGATGTCCCAGAACCCCAGCTGACCTTGGAGGAAAGCGGCCACGGCCACCTCGTTGGCGGCATTCAGCAGGGCCGGGGCCGTTCCGCCCTCCCGCAGGGCCTCGAAGGCCAGGCCCAGGCAGGGGAAGCGCGCCAGGTCGGGAGCCTCGAAGGTCCAGGCGCGGGCTTCTTCCCAAGGGTACGGGGCCACGGGACCGGGCTGCTTCTCCGGGTAGAGCAGGCAGTACTGGATGGGCAGCTTCATGTCGTTGGCGCAGACCTGGAGCTGGTAGCTGCCGTCGTGGAAGCCCACCATGGCGTGCACCTGGCTCTGGGGATGCACGGTGACCGCGACCTGGTTCGCCGTGAGGCCGAACAGCACCGAGGCCTCGATGACTTCCAGGCCCTTGTTCATGAGCGTGGCACTGTCGATGGTGATCTTGGGGCCCATCTTCCAGGTGGGATGGTTGAGGGCCTCCTGGATGGTGGCGGCCTGGATGCGGGCCAGGGGCCAATCGCGGAAGGGCCCGCCGCTGGCGGTGATGCGCACCTCGCGGATGGAGGCCCGGTCGCGGCCGTCGAGCAGCTGGTGCAGGGCCGCGTGCTCGCTGTCCACAGGCAGCAGCTCGCCGCCGCCGGCGCGCGCCGCCTCGTGCATGAGGGCGCCGCCCACCACCAGGGATTCCTTGTTGGCCACGCAGACCCGGCGGCCCGCGCGCAGGGCGGCCTCGGTGCTGGCCAGCCCGGCGCTGCCCACGATGGCGGCCACCACCGTGTCGGCGTCGGCATGGAGGGCGCAGGCCAGGAGGCCGTCGTCCCCCCAGTGGACCTCGGGCCGGTAGGCCAGGTTCGCCCGCAGCCACTCCGCATCCTCCCGCGAGCCCACGGACACGCACCGGGGCCGGAAGGCGTCGCACTGCTCCTTCAACAGCTCCCGGTTCCGTCCCCCGGCCAAGGCCACCACGGACAGCCGCTCCGGGTGGGCTCGCACCACATCGAGCGTGGAGGTGCCGATGCTCCCCGTGGAGCCGAGGAGGGCGAGGTGTCTCACGTCAGTTGAACCCATGGACGAAGTGGACATAAGCGAACAGCACCGGGGCCGCGAACACCAGGCTGTCCACGCGGTCCAGCACGCCGCCGTGGCCGGGGATGCTCACGCCCACGCAGGAGTCCTTCACGCCAGCGCTGCGCTTCCAGGTGCTCTCCACCAGGTCGCCCAGCTGGCCCACGACGCCCAGCAGGAGGCCCAGGGCCGCGGCGTCCACCACGGACCATTCGGAGCAGACCGTGGCCTTCATGAGGAAGGCGCCGAGCAGGTTGCCGCCCAGGTTGCCGAGGGCGCCCTCCCAGCTCTTCTTGGGGCTCACCCGGGGGGCGAGCTTGTGCTTGCCGAGGAAGGTGCCCACGAAGTAGGCGGCGCTGTCGCCGAACCAGGTGATGATGAAGAGGGCGAGGATGAGGCGGCTGCCGGTCCTGGGCAGGGTGCCCTGCAGCATGAACAGCTTCTGCTGGAAGCCCAGGCCGAAGCCCATGTAGAGCGCCCCGAGCCAGGTGATGGCCTGGCTGGGCAGGGCCTCCTCCAGCTTCCGGTCGAAGAACAGGGCGCCGAAGTGGATCACCAGGCCCCCGATCGTGAGGACCAGCCAGAGCGGCAGGGGATCCTGGCCCCCCGTGGCCAGGAAGAAATGGGCGAGGATGCCCCAGCCCACCAGGGTTCCCGCGGCCAGGGAGGGGTTGAAGCCCCGCACCCGGGCCATGAGGGTCATCTCGCGGACGCCCCCGAGGATGGCGAGGGCCATGAGGGCCAGGTAGGTCCAGGGCGCCCAGGGCTGGTCGCCGAACCAGAGGAGGCTGAAGAAGAAGACTCCGAAGACCAGGGCCGTGGTGATGCGCACGGTCATGTTCTTCCTGTCGACCTTGGGCGTGGTCCGTTCCATCAGATCCCCCCGAAGCGCCGTTCGCGTTGGGCGTAGTCCTCAAGCGCTTCCTTCAGCTCCGCGGGGCCGAAGTCCGGCCACAGGAGGTCGGTCATGTAGAGTTCCGCATAGGCGGACTGCCAGAGCAGGAAGTTCGAGATGCGATGCTCGCCGCTGGTGCGGATGAGCAGGTCCACGTCTGGCACCCCGGCGGTCCAGAGGCGGGCGTCCAGGGCGGTCTCGTCCACCTGGTCGGGCCGGAGGCCGTCCTCCAGGCAGCGCCGGGCGGCCTGGGCCAGCTCCAGGCGGGACCCGTAGTTCACGGCCAGGTGGAAGGTCATGCCCGGATTCCCGGCGGTGGCCTTCTCCAGGGCCCGCATGTCCGCCTGGATGCCGTCGGGCATTCCCTCGAGGGCGCCCAGGTGATGGAAGCGGATGCCCTTGCGGGCCAGCTGGTGGACGAACATGCGGAGGTACATGCGCAGGAGGGCCATGAGTGCGGCCACCTCCTGGGGGGGGCGCTTCCAGTTCTCCGTGGAGAAGGCATAGAGGCTCAGGTGCCGGATGCCCGCGTCCGAGGCGGCCTCCAGGATCCGCTCCACCGCCTGCACCCCGGCCTTGTGGCCCTTGATGCGGGGCCAGCCCCGCTGCGCCGCCCAACGGCCGTTGCCGTCCATGATGATCGCGACGTGGGTCGGGACGGTCATCGTGGGCCCCCGGTTGGGTGGAAGCCCACCCCTTCCGCGTGGCCGGCCTCGCGCATGCCCAGCGGGGATGCCGGGATGATCACGGCGACATAGGTCGGGACGGTCATCGCGCCGGAAACCTCGGAAAGGTGAAAAAGGTCATGCTATCACGGGGCCTGCCGTAAAGCTGGGGAGCGGCTTGTCTTCCGAAGGCCCGTGTTAGGCTTGACTCCACTTTTTCCCTGGCGAACCCATGGTTCAGTTCAATACCCGCGCCAATGAGATCCTGCTCAAGCTGGTCTATTACGGGCCGGGCCTCTCGGGCAAGACGACCAACCTGCAGTCCCTGCACGCCATGTGTTCGGACCGCCAGCGCGGAGAGCTTTTTTCCGTCAACACCCAGGAAGACCGCACCCTCTTCTTCGACCTGCTGCCCATCAACCTGGGCTATGTCTACGGCAACTCCATCCACCTGCAGATCTACACCGTGCCGGGCCAGGTGCAGTACGACGCCAGCCGGCGGGTGGTGCTGGGCGGGGCGGACGGGGTGGTCTTCGTGGCGGATTCCAGCGAAGCCAAGATGCAGGACAACGTGGACTCGCTGTCGAACCTGTACCACAACCTCAATGCCAACCGCTTGAACATCAAGCAGATCCCCTTTGTTCTCCAGTACAACAAGCGGGACCTGCCGGATGCCATGGCCGTGGGCGTCATGAACCGCCGCCTGAACTTCCGCAACGTCCCCTACTTCGAATCCGTGGCCAACCGCGGCCCCGGGGTGCTGGACACCTTCCTGGCCATCACCCGGGAGACGGTGGATTACACCTTCCGCAAGTACCACCTGGACAAGAAGATCAAGGACTTCGACGGGATGCTGGCCCTCATCGAATCCAACGTGCGCTCGACCCTGCGGGAGCTCCCGCCCCCGCCGGAACCGGCCGGGGCGGAACCCGCGCCGGCGGCGGATGTGACGGTCCTGAAGCAGGGCAACGTGACCGTGGCCGACCTCCAGCCCGGCCGGGCGGCGGATCCCCAGGAGCTGCTGGAGAGCGCCCTCCAGTCGAACATGGAGACCGCCCGGCTCTATTCCGAGCTGAAGCAGGCCAAGGAGTCCCTGGAGAAGAAGAACGAAGAGATGACCCAGCTCTACGCCCAGCTGGAGCGGGTGAACCAGGACAACCAGAAGACCCGGAAATACCTGGAAGGCCTCATCCAGAACATGGGCGAGGCCCTGGTGTCCTTCTCCGCCGACGGGAAGATCCTCACCTGGAACGCCGCCGCCGAGCGCATCTTCGGCTATTCCCGGCCGGAAATCGTGGGCCGCAGCATCTGCAAATTGACCCCCGGGGGCGAGCGGGGCGACCTGGACCAGGTCATCCAGCAGGTGAGCCGGGGCCAGGTGGTTCGCGACATCGACACGGTCCGGGTCCGGAAGGCGGGGGAGACCTTCCCCGCCAGCGTCACCTATGCCCCGGTGCGGGGCGCCGACGACCGCGTCCTGGCGATATCGGCCCTGGTGCGGGATACGAGCGAGACCCAGGCCCTGGAGACGCAACTGGTCCGTTCCCAGAAGCACGAGGCCCTGGGGCGGCTGGTCCCGGCCCTCTTCCACGAGGCCTCGAACCGCCTCACCCCCGTGCTGCTGGAGGCCCGGCTCATCTCCGAATCCGCCCTGGATCCCCACCAGGCGGAGCAGGCCGCGCGGCTGGTGAAGGCCGTGGACTCGGTGCAGAGCCTGCTGGATCCCCTCCAGACGGTGCTGAACCCGCCCTCCCCCACCCGGGTGCGGACCCAGCTCAACCAGGTCATCCAGGAGGCGGTGGACCTCGTGGAACTGAAGGCCCGGCGCATGGAGGTCGACCTGGACCTGAGCCTGGACCCCGCCCTGCCCGAGGCGCCTTTGGATCCGGTCCTCATGCGCCAGGCCCTGACGAACCTGATGCTGAACGGCCTCCAGGCCCTGGCCGCCAGCCCGGTCAGGCGCCTGCGCGTGGCCACCCGCGCGGTGGACGGCCACATCCAGGTGGTGGTCCAGGATTCAGGCACCCCACTGCCAGAGGCCGAACTTCCGGCCTTGTTCGATCCCGCCTCCGCCTCGACCCCGGAGGCCCTGGGCCTGCCGGTGGCCCACCTCATCGCCCGCCAGCACGGCGGGCAGCTCACGGTGCGGAGTCAGGCCGGCCTGGGGAACGCCTTCCTGATGGAGCTGCCCCTCGCGGGGACGGCGGAGGCAGCAGGGACCCCCGCGGCCGGGACCACGGGGCTCCAGGGGCGCCGCGCCCTGGTGGTGGACGACGAAGCCTTCCTACTGGAGTGCCTGGTGGACGCCCTCCAGGTCTGGGGATTGGAGGTCACCCCGGCCGCGCGGGGCGAGGAGGCGGTCGAGCGCCTCAAGGCCGCGACCTTCGATCTGATCGTTTCCGACATCCGCATGCCGGGGCTGTCGGGCGTGGACCTCTTCGAGTGGCTGCGGACCCAGCAGCCGGCCCTCACCCACCGCATCCTCTACACCACGGGCGATTCCTTCGACGCGAAGACCCGGGACTTCCTGGAGACCAACCAGGTACCCCACCTGGGTAAGCCTTTCGATCTAAAACAATTGAAACGAAGCCTGGAGCAATTGCTAGAGACTCCGATCGAGGCGTGAGCCCCCCTGCTGCGGCATAATGGGGACTCTCATCGCACCCTCAACGAGGAGCCTCCTATGCAGCGCCGCTGGGTCTTGGCAGTCATCGTGGGTTCGGGCCTCCTGGCCCAGACGCCCCAACCCGTCCCCCCTCCTGCGCCCGCCCCTGCACCGGCCCCCGCGCCGGCGCCAGCCCCTGCGCCCGCTCCCGCGCCGGCACCGACCCAGGGGCCCGAGCCCAAGGCCGAGCCCCAGCCCGCCGAGGTGAAGGCCGAGACCCCGGCCACGCCCCAAGCCGAAGCGAAGCCTGAGGTGAAGTCCGAACCCAAGGCCTTCGACCAGCTCCGTCCCAGCCAGCGGAAGCTGGCCTACACCCTGCAGCGCGCCGCCCTGTCCGCCCACGAGCTGGGCTACTACCGGAGCCACCCCAAGGCCGTCGAGGTCCGCGACGCCCTGGGCGCCCTCCTGGCCGTGAAGGCCATCCTCCCGGAGAAGGCCTCGACCGCGCTCCCCGCCGTGGAGACGTACCTGGCCAAGGTGCGCGCCCAGCACGGGCTCTATGAAGCCGACGGGAAGAAGCTCCTCCTCGAGACCACCTGGAAGAACCTGCAGGTCGCCGCCCGGGCCGCCGCGAAGGCCGATGCCAAGGGGCTGGAGCCGCGCCTCGCCAAGCTGCGGGGCCTCCTGCTCGATCCCAAGGTGGACGCCGTCGCTCCCACCTGGACCGCGCCCGAACCTCCCGCCAAGGGCAAGAAGGCCAAGGCCGCCAAGGGCCCCAAGGCGCCCGAGGGCTTCGCCAACCAGAAGGCCATCACGGCCCTGTGGGTGAAGCGGGCCCAGGCCTGGATCGACAACACCCGTCAGGAGGTGGACGTCAAGGGCGAGAAGAAGATGCGCAGTGTGCCCGATCCCGCGCAGACCAAGGCCCTGAACGCGCTGATGATCTGGCTGGAGAACGAGGACCTCGACCTGCTGCGCGATCCCGGGTTCGGCTGGCTGGACCTGCGCCGCCTGGGCGCCACGCCCGGCGCCGCCCTGCTGGCCCACGCCAACGACATCGCCACCTCCAAGGCCCCCGAAGGGCCGGCGGGCGAGCTGACCCTGCTGCCGACCCTCGAGCCCGTCATGGCCGAGAGCAAATTCAGCAAGGGCGACGAGAAGCGCCTGGTGCTGTCCGACGTGAAGCAGGGCGCCCCCGCCGCGGATCTCGCCGCGCAGATGACAGCCTTCGAGAAGCTGGCCCGCAGCCGGGAGTTCGACGTCAAGTAGATCGAAAGCCGGCCGCAGAAAGGGAGGGGGCGCCTCGGCGCCCCCTCCCTTTCTGCGTGAACCGGGATCGCGAACGCCGGACCCCTCAGAATCGGAACGTCATCCCGATCTGGATGGCGTTGGCCTTCGGGTCCCAGGCCGTCTGGTTCGCATAGCTGCTCCCGACGTACCGCAGTTCGGCTCCCAGGGTGGCATTGAAGGTGTACCCAAGCCCGGCCGAGTATCCGAAGCGGGTCGAGGTCTGGGACGCCGACGTCGCGGGGAAGGAACCGATGGCGGAGATCGTGGTGTCCACGCTCCAGCGGTGGAGGCCGAGCCCGGCGGTCAGGTAAAGTCCATCCGGCTTTCCGCCCGGGAAGTACAGGTAATCCGCGCCGAGGCTGAGATCGCTCGCCTTGGTCTTGAATCCGTCGACCGTGCCTTCGGGATAGAACACCGCATCGAACCTCGGCCTGATCACGTGGCCCGCGCCCAGGTCGAAGGTGACGTGGGCGCCGAGCCCGGCACCGGGCTTGTTGTCGACCGCGGTCTTCAGGTCGCCGGTCGGAACGTTCGCGTGGAGCTGAAGGCCGAAGCCCGGCCCCTCGGCCCGGGCCTGGGCCGCCCCGAAGGCGAGGGCCACGGCCAGCGCGATGGACAAACGAGGACCAACGGGCATGAAGCCTCCGGATGGCATCCATTGAGGATGAGTGGGTAAAAGACTCCCATTGAATGAAGCCATCCCGCCCGAAGTTTCAGGCGATCGAATCAGCTGGGCCGATTCACTCCTCGCCCTTCCGCTGCTTCCCTTCCGGATCGAACTGGTAGCCCACGCTGCGGATGGTGTGGACCCAGCGGGGATGGTGGGGATCCAGCTCCATCACGCGCCGGATGCGGACGATGAAGTTGTCCACGGTGCGGCTGGTGGGGTAGGCGTCCTCGCCCCAGACCTTGTCCAGGATGTCCGTGCGGCTCACCACCTGGCCGGGCCGCTCCATGAGCAGGCGGAGGATCATGCATTCCTTCATGCCCAGCTGGAAGGGGCCGTTGGGCCCCTCGCCGCAGTAGTTGTCGAAGTCCACCCAGTGGGCGCCGAAGGCCTGCCGGCTGCTCATCTCGCGGTTCTTGTACCAGGCCTCGCGGCGGAGGATGGCCCGCACCCGCAGCAGCAGCTCCTTCACCTGGAAGGGCTTGCCCAGGTAGTCGTCGGCGCCGGTCTCGAAGCCGTGCACGCGGTCGTCGTCCGTGTTCTTGGCCGTGAGGAAGAGGATGGGCGTGAAGTTCTTCGCCTCGCGCACCTTCTGGCAGATGGTGAAGCCGTCCATGCCCGGCAGCATCACGTCGAGGATCACCAGGTCGTAGGCCTCGGCCAGGATCTGCTTCAGGGCCTGGTCGCCGCGGGGAATCCAGGTGCAGGCGAGGCCCTCCAGCTCGAGGTTGAGCTTGATGCCCTCGGCGAGGCTGAGTTCGTCTTCCACCAGCAGGATCTTGGGCTCGGGCATGGCAAACTCCGGCAACTCGTTGATCCTACTAGAATAGGGGCCTGGAGCGCCCATGGACCCGTATCTCAGCGTCGTCATCCCCATCTACAACGAGGAGGAGAACATCCCCACGCTGTGGGCGCGCCTGTCCAAGGTGATGGCGGAGTCCTTCGCGGACCCCTCGAAACCCTGGGAGGTCATCTTCACGGATGACGGCAGCCGCGACCGCAGCCTGGCCCTGCTGGTGGCCATCGCCAGGGAGGAACCCCGCGTGAAGGTCGTGGAGTTCAACCGGAACTATGGCCAGCACAGCGCCATCTTCGGCGCCTTCGCGGAGGTGAAAGGCCAGGTCGTCATCACCCTGGACGCCGATCTCCAGAACCCCCCCGAAGAAATCCCCAAGCTCGTGGCCAAAGTGGAGGAGGGCTACGACGTGGTGGGCGGCTGGCGCCAGGGCCGCCAGGCCAACGACAGCTTCTTCCGCACCATGCCCAGCAAGATCGTCAACGCCGTCACCCGCAAGACCACGGGCGTGAAGCTCCACGACTACGGCTGCATGCTGCGGGCCTACAGCCGCGAGGTGGTGGACGCCATGCTGCTCTGCAAGGAGCGCTCGAGCTTCATCCCCGCCCTGGCCAACAGCTTCGCCAAGCGCATCACCGAGGTGCCCGTGGCCCATGCGGAGCGTGCCGCTGGCGAGAGCAAGTACGGCCTCTGGAAGCTCATCAACCTCCAGTTCGACCTGCTCACCAGCTTCAGCCTCATCCCCCTCCAGGCCCTCAGCGTGTTCGGCGTCGTCACGGCGGGTTTCGGTTTCATCCTCTTCCTGGGCCTGGTTGTCTACCGCTTCCTGCACCCCGAGGGCACGGCCCAGGGCGTGTTCACCCTGTTTGCCATCCTCTTCTTCTTCGTGGGCTGCCAGTTCATTGCGTTCGGCCTGCTGGGCGAATACATCGGGCGCATCTACCAGGAAGTGCGCGATCGGCCCCGCTACATGGTGAAGAAGGTCCACCAGGCGAAGTAGGCCATGCCCTGGGATCCGGCCCAGTACCTCAGCTTCGGCTCCGAGCGCCTGCGCCCGGCCCTGGACCTGCTGGCGCGGGTGCCTCTGGAGGCTCCCCGCCTCGTGGTGGACCTGGGCTGCGGCCCCGGCCACGTCACGCGGATCCTCCAGGCCCGCTGGCCCTCGGCCCGGGTGCTCGGGGTGGACCGGTCGCCGGACATGCTGTCCCGCGCTTCGACCGATGTCCCTGGGCCGGCCTGGCGGCAGGCGGACCTGGCCACGTGGACGCCGGAAGCGCCGGTGGACCTGCTCTTTGCCAACGCCTCCCTGCATTGGCTGGAGGACCATGCGGCCCTCTTCCCTCGCCTGATGGGCTTTCTGAGCCCCGGTGGCTGTCTGGCGGTGCAGATGCCCCGCAACCATGACCGACCCTCCCACCAGGCGGCCTTCGCGGCGGCCGAGGAAGGTCCCTGGCGGGAGCGCCTCGTGCCGCGCCTCCGTCGCCATCCCGTGTCAGAACCCGAGACCTACCTGGAATGGCTCGCCCCGCGGGCCGCCACCCTCGACATCTGGGAGACGGACTACGTCCACCGCCTGGAGGGGCCCGAGCCTGTGGTCGCCTGGACGCGGGGCAGCCTGCTCGTGCCCCTGCTGGAGGCCCTGGAACCGGGCGAGCGCGAGGCCTTCCTCGCGGCCTACCGGGACCGGCTGAGAAGGGCCTACCCGCCGGACGCCTCGGGTCGGACCACCTTCCGGTTCCGCCGGCTCTTCATCGTGGCCCGGCCTTCGGCTCTGGCCTAAACGCCCTCTTCCCCTTCGCCGCTCCAGCCCTCCCCGTCCTCCTCCTGGGGCTTCTCCGGGAGGCGGTAGCTCTCGCTGGCCCAGGCACCCAGATCGCGGAGCCGGCAGCGCTCGGAGCAGAAGGGCTTGAAGGGGTTGCCCTCCCAGGCGGTGGGGGTGCGGCAGATGGGGCAGGGGCGAAGCGTCATGATGTCAGCATATCTCTTTGGAGTTCTCGATCAAACGCGAAGAAAATATGAGTGAAATTTTGAAGATCATGTTGACAAGAAACGTTCATCTCCTATCCTCATAGGGTCAGGGTGGGCGCAACCCAGTCTGACCCCCAAGAGCAGACCCCCCAGGAGGCACGACATGGGCAAGATCATCGGCATCGACCTCGGCACCACCAACAGCTGTGTGGCCGTCATGGAAGGCGGGCAGCCCAAGGTGATCCCGAACCCCGAGGGCGCGGACACCACGCCGTCCGTGGTGGGCTTCAACCCCAAGACCAGCGAGCGGCTCGTGGGCGCCCCGGCCAAGCGCCAGGCGGTGGCCCAGCCCAAGAGCACCATCTACTCCATCAAGCGCTTCATGGGCCTGCCCTACGCCGACTCCGACAAGGAGCAGAAGCTCGTGCCCTACACCGTGGAGCGCGCCGACAAGGGCGGCTGCGCCGTGGTGGTGAACGACAAGCACCTCAGCCCCGAGGAGATCAGCGCCGCGGTGCTGACCAAGATGAAGGAAGCCGCCGAGGCCTACCTGGGCGAGAAGGTCACGGAAGCCGTCATCACCGTGCCGGCCTACTTCAACGACGCGCAGCGCCAGGCCACCAAGGATGCCGGCGCCATCGCGGGCCTGGACGTGAAGCGCATCGTCAACGAACCCACGGCCGCCGCGCTGGCCTACGGCCTCGACAAGAAGAAGGACGGCACCATCGCCGTCTTCGACTTCGGTGGCGGCACCTTCGACATCAGTATCCTCGAGGTCTCCGAGGGCGTGGTGGAGGTGAAGTCCACCAACGGCGACACCCACCTGGGTGGCGACAACATCGACCAGGCCATCATCGACTGGCTGGCCGACGAGTTCCAGAAGGCCGAGGGCATTGACCTCCGCAAGCAGGCCGACGCCATGCAGCGCCTGAAGGAAGCCGCCGAGAAGGCCAAGATCGAGCTCTCCAGCACGACCCAGACCGACATCAGCCTGCCCTACATCACCGCGGACGCCAGCGGCCCCAAGCACGTGAACCAGACGCTCTCGCGCGCCAAGTTCGAGCTGATGATCGAGCCCATCCTGCAGAAGCTGAAGGGCCCCTGCGAGAACGCGGTGCGGGACGCCAAGCTGGCCCACCACGAGATCGACGAAGTGGTGATGGTGGGCGGCTCCACCCGCATCCCCAAGGTGCTGGAGATGGTGAAGTCCATCTTCGGCAAGGAGCCCAACCACAGCGTGAACCCCGACGAGGTCGTGGCCCTGGGCGCCGCCGTGCAGGCGGGCGTGCTGGCGGGCGACGTGAAGGGCGTGCTGCTCCTCGACGTGACGCCGCTCAGCCTCGGCATCAACGCCAACGGCGGGCAGATGAGCGTCATCATTCCGCGGAACACCACCATCCCGACCAAGCGCTCGGAGATCTACACCACCGCCGTGGACAACCAGCCGGGCGTGGACATCGAGGTCTTCCAGGGTGAGCGGCCCGTGGTGGAAGGCAACAAGCTCCTGGGCCAGTTCCATCTCGGGAACATCGCGCCCGCGCCGCGCGGCATGCCGCAGATCGAGGTCACCTTCGACATCGACGCCAACGGCATCGTGCATGTGACCGCCAAGGACAAGGGCACGGGCAAGGACGCCAGCATCACGCTGACGGGCAGCACGGGCCTCTCCAAGGAGGAGATCGACGCCAAGGTGAAGGACGCCGAGGCCCACAAGGCCGACGACGAGGCCCGCAAGGCCCTGCTGGAGGAGAAGAACCACCTCGACCAGATGGTCTACCAGGTGGAGAAGCTCCTGAAGGACAGCGGCGACAAGCTGCCCGAGGGCGACAAGAAGGAGGCCGAGGAGGCCATCACCGAGGCCAAGGCCGCCCTGGCCAGCCTGGACAAGGACCGCATCAAGAAGGCCCTGGAGACCCTCACCGCCAAGAGCCACAAGCTGGCCGAGACCCTCTACAAGCAGGAGCCTCCCGCGGATGGCGGTCAGGCTCCCGGGGCGCCTGGCGCACCAGGAAGCGAGAAGAAGGGCGGCGATGACAATGTGATCGACGCCGAAGTCGTGAGTTAGTCCACCGTACAAAATGGGGGAGCTGCGGCTCCCCCTTTTTGTGGCTAGAAAAAATCTTAGTGACATACACTAAAGCCATGTCCCACCCCGACTACTACCAGATCCTGGGCGTGCCCCGGACGGCCTCCGACGAGGAGATCAAGCGGGCGTACCGGAAGCTGGCCCGCAAGCACCACCCGGACCTGAACCCGGGCGATGCCAAGGCGGAAGCCGAGTTCAAGAAGCTCTCCGAAGCCAACGAGGTGCTGTCGGACCCCGAGAAGCGGAAGAACTACGACACCTACGGCGATCCCAGCGGCCCCGGGGCCCAGGTGCCGCCGGGCTTCGAGCAGGGCGGGAGCTTTTCCTTCGAGGACATCTTCGGGGGCTTCGCGGGGGGCGGCTTCGGCGGGCGGCCCATGCGCCATGGCCCCGAGCGGGGCGAGGACTTGGTCCATACCGTGCGCCTGGGCTTCCGCGAGGCCTTCGAGGGCACGCGCCTGAGCCTGCGCGTGAACCGCTCCGAGCCCTGTCTGGCCTGCCGCGGCACCGGCGAGAGCTCCCGGAAGCAGGAGGTCTGCCGCACCTGCAACGGCAAGGGCAAGCTGGGCGGCGGCGGAGGGTTCCTCTCCTTCGGCCGCACCTGCCCCGACTGCCAGGGCCGCGGCACGCGCGCCCCGGCCTGCCCCGAGTGTGGGGGCGCGGGCCGGCATCCCCGCCAGGAGACCGTCACCATCGCCATTCCGGCCGGCGTGGAGGACGGTGCGAAGCTGCGCGTGGCGGGCAAAGGCGAGGCGGGCCGCCGCGGCGGCGGACCCGGCGACCTCTACCTGCAGATCAGCATGGAGGCGGATGCCCGCTTCGAGCGCAAGGGGCCCAACCTCTACGTGAAGCTTCCCGTCAGCTTCTCCGAGGCGGCCCTGGGAGCCAAGGTGGAGGTCCCCACCCCGGAAGGCCACCAGACCATCAAGGTTCCCCCAGGCACCCAGACCGGCGCCCGGCTGCGCCTCAAGGGCCAGGGCATGCCCATCCCGAGGGGCAGCCAGCGGGGCGATCTCATCGCGGAGGTCGCCGTGGTGACGCCCCAGATCCAGGACGAGCGCAGCAAGGAGCTCCTCCGCGAGCTGGCGGAGCTGAACGACGCGGACGTGCGCAAGCAGCGAGGACATCATGGCTAAAGATCCGCGCCTCGGCGCCTACATGATCGGCGTGGTGTCCATGCGGTACGGCGTGCATCCCCAGACCCTGCGCCTCTACGAGCGGGAGGGCCTGCTCACGCCCAGCCGCACCGAAGGCAAGACCCGCCTCTACAGCGACGAGGACCTCGAGCGCCTGGAGTTCATCCTCAACCTCACGCGGGACCTGGGTGTCAACCTGGCCGGCGTGGAAGTGGTGCTCACCCTGCGGGACCGCCTCAATCGCATGCAGGAGGACCTGGAGCGCCTGGCCCAGGCCCTGGAGGCCGCGGGCGTGAAGGACGTGCCCCGGCCGGCGAGCGGCACGGGCCTGGTGAAGCTCACGCCCCACGGGCTGCGCAAGCGCTGAAGCCGATCGCAGTTGCCCTGGGGGCGCGGATCGCTTGCTATGCTGGTTCCTCCCCCAAGGTGTTCCGTGCCCCTCCGGCATCTCGAAGAGCGTTCGCTCGACAAGTACTTCGACTCCATCCGCCACCTGCCCCTGCTGACGGCGGAGGAGGAGCGGATCAACGGGCGCCTGTGGCAGAACGACCGCAACCCCGAAGGCCTCCGCAAGCTCGTCGAGGGCAACCTGCGATTCGTGGTGAAGGAGGCGCGGAAGTTCGAGGGCATGGGCCTGGACCTGCTGGACCTCATCAGCGAGGGCAACCTGGGCCTCATCGAGGCCGCCAAGCGCTTCGATCCCGAGCGGCAGAACAAGTTCCTCACCTACGCCTCCTGGTGGGTGCGGCAGGCCATCTTCCACGCGCTGGCCGAGCACGGGAACAAGATCCGCCTGCCCCAGAAGGTGGCGGGCCACCTGGTGCACCTGAATCGCGTGACCCAGCGGCTGAGCCAGTCCCTGGGCCGGGTGCCGATGCTCCAGGAGATCGCGGACGCCGCCAACCTCACGGTGGAGGAAGTGGAGCGCCTCCAGCTGCTCCAGCAGACCACGTCCACGGTCTCCACCGAGCAGGGGCTGGGCGACTCCGACCTCACCGTGGGCGACAGCCTGGAGCAGGAGGTGGAGCCCTCCGCCATGCACACGCTGGACCAGGAGGCGTTCCTGGAACAGATCGAGGCCAGCCTCCAGACCCTCAGCGAGAAGGAGCGCAAGATCATCTCCCTGCATTTCGGGCTGGGCGGCCAGGAGCCCCTGACCCTCGAGCAGATCGGCAAGCAGTTCAACCCGCCCATCTCCCGGGAGCGGGTGCGGCAGCTGGAGGAACGCGCCTTCTCCCGCATCCGCGAGCGCCGCCGCGAGGTGCTCGGCGGCTTCCTGCGCGGCGGGGACGGGCCATGAGCGCCGCGGGGGAAGCTGGCCCGGCCGGAGCGGCCTCATGGTGAAGGGCCGCCCTGACTGCCCCCACTGCCAGGGGCAGGGCCTCATCTTCGATCCGGACCCCCAGAAGCCGGTGCGGATCTGCGGCTGTACGGCCGATGTGGCGCCGGACGCGGAGACCCTGGGCCTTCCCGCCCGCTACCGCGAGGCGGATTTCACCCGCTTCTGGAAGTGGTGGAACAACGCCCAGGCCAGCGGGGCCCGGTCCATGCTGGAACGCGTGCCGGACCTGGAGGAGTGGCTGGCCCGGCCCGAGGAGGAGGTGGGGCCCATCCCCTTCCGGGACGACTTGGCCCGGCTTCTCACGGCCCTCCGCAAGCGCCCCGAGCACGGCATCCGCCCGGCGGGCGCCGAGGCCCTGTCCCAGTGGGCCACCACCGGCAAGCACAAGTTCCGCCACGGCTGGGAGCTGTGGTGGATCCATGGGCCCGCCCAGAGCGGCCGAAGCACCCTGGCCGCCGCCGCCCTGAGGGCCTGGACCGAGCGCACGGGCCGGGGCGGGCGCTTCGTCTCCGTGCGGACCCTCAGCCAGAGCATCAAGGACGCCTACTACGACATCCGCAGCTTCCAGAACCAGGCCTTCCAGAGCGTGCGCGACCTCATCGAGCCCCTCCAGGACCCGCCCCTCCTGGTGCTGGACGACTGGGACCGCATGGACTCGGACCTCCGCGTGGCCGCGGCCCTGGCGCAGCTGCTCGACCACCGCTACAGCGAAGAGCTGCCCACCGTCCTCACGGCGGCCGGCCCGCCCGAGGCCCTGGACCGCCGGGAGAACCATCCCTTGGCCCGGCTGGAGGATGGCAGCCTGATGGAGCGGCTGCGGGGCGCCGAGCGGGTGGAGATGGTGCCGGCCCTGAAGCCATGGATCGATCGCGCGGGCGCGGACAGGTGATGAAAGCCCTGCTGCGCGGCCTGCTCCGCCTGCACCTGTCCCGGTCCCGGGGACTCTGGATCCTCACGGCGGGCCTGACGCTGGCCCTGGGCTGGGGCACCCTGCGTGTGGAGCGGGCCCTCGACTTGATGAGCCTGCTGCCCTCGGAGCATCCCGCCGTGCGGGCCAACCTGGAGGCCGGTGTCGGCCAGCAGGAGCTGATCTGGCTGGTGGCCGAGGGGAACCCGGCCGATCTGGAGGCCCGGCGCGCCTGGGCCGAGGGCCTGGTGGACCGCCTGCTCACCAAGGGCGAGCTGCCCCTCAACGGGCTGGCCGCCGAGGGCCGCCTGTCCGATCCCATCCCCGTGCCCGGGCCGGGCGGCGTGAGCCCCTGGCCCGCGCTCCTGGCCGTGGGGGCCATCACCGAAGGTGATGCGGCCGTGAGCCGGCTCACCACGGAAACCCTCTATTCCCTGGCCCCGGCCTGGCTGGGCGACCGCCTGGAGCCCCTCCGGGATCCGGCGGAAGTGAAGCGCCGCCTGGAAGCCACCGCCCGGGCCCTGGGCTCGCCGGAGCCGCTCGCGGCGGCCCTGGCGCGGCTGGATCCACTGGGCCTGCGGACCCTCGCCCCCCAGAACGGCGAGGGCATGGCCAAAGCCGTGCAGCTGGGCCGCGCCTTCACCCTGCGCATGAGGACCGGCTACCTGGAGACGAAGGATGGCCGCTTCGTCCTGGTGCCCCTGGTGGCGAGCTTTCCCGCCTCGGACGTGAAGGCCACCACCCGGGTCCTGGCCTGGCTGGGGCGGGGCGCCGAGGGCCCCCTGCCCCCGGCCGCGGCCCTGAAGGCCGTGGAGGCGGCCCTGACCCCCCGGGCCGACCGGCCCTTCGCCCTCCAGGTCACGGGCGCCCATGCCATCACCGCCTGGGAGTCCCACCGGCTCACGGGCGAGGTGCTCCTCAGCCTGGCCCTCAGCTTCGTCCTCATCGGCCTCGTGTACTGGCTGGGCTTCCGCACCCTCGCGGGCTACGGCTTCGTCATGGGGCCCCTGCTCGTGGGCATGGTGTGGGCGCTGGGGCTCACGGGGTGGATCCTGGGGCGCGTCAACCTCATGGCCGCGGGCTTCGGCGCGGTGCTGCTGGGCGTGGGCGACGACGTGGGCATCATGCTCTTCAGCCGCTACCGCGAGGAGCGCCGGGCGGGACGGGCCAAGGCGCGGGCCCTGCGGGCCGCGATGCTGGGCACGGGCCCCGGCGTGGTGGCCGGCGCCCTGGCCACGGCCCTCGCCTTCCTGGCCCTCGCCTTCGCGCCCTTCCCCGGCATCCGGGACCTGGGGCTCACCACGGGCCTCGGCCTGCTGGCCTGCCTGGCCGCCACCTTCCTGGTGATGCCGCCCATGCTGATGGGGCTGGACCGGGGCCGGGGCACCTTCGCCCCGGGGCCGCCCCCGCCCCGGCCCCGCCGCCGCGTCTGGGCCCCCTGGGCCGCCCTGGCCCTGCTGGTCCTGGCGCTGGCGGGCGCGCCCCGTACCCGCTGGGAGGAGGACCTCCGGCGCTTCCGGGCCCAGGGGAACCCGGCCCTCACCCTCCAGGCGCGGCTGACGAAGACCCTCGGCGCCAGCCTCCAGCCCCTGGCCCTCCAGATTCCGCTGGATGACCCGGACCGGCTCCCGGCCAGGTGGAACCGGTTGAGCCCCATCCTCCGCGAGGCGGGCCTGCCCGTGCCCGACTGGCAGAGCCTCGATCCGGAGCTGCAGCACGCCCTGGGTTCGGAGACCTGGCGGCACCAGGTGCTGGAGGCCGCCGCCAAGGCGGGACTGGACCCCGCGGGGCTGGAGGGGCCCCTGTCGGCCCTGGCCGCCGCCGCGGTGGATCCTTCCCAGCCCGTGCGGGCACTCCAGGTCCTGCTGCCCCGGTCGGCGCCCGCTCCGGAGGGCCACCACCCCTGGACCCTCTGGGACCACCTGCGCCACGGATCGGCCCCCGCCTCCCTGGCCCCGGCCCTGACGGTCCCCATCCGGCTGGACGAGGCCTCCCTGCTCCGGCTCACGCCGGAGGTCGAGGCGGCCGGCGGGCGCTTCGTGGGCACCCAGCCCCTCTTCCGCGTGGTGAAGGGCATCGCCCGCGATACCGTGCGGGAGGCCGTGTTTCTGGCCCTGGCGGGCATCTTCGCCGTCATCGCCTTCTTCGGCCGCAGCCTGCGCTTCGCCCTGCTGGCCCTGGTGCCCCTCGCGGCCAGCCAGGCGGGGGCCCTCGGCGCCCTGGGCTGGACCGGGGAGCCTCTGACCTTCCTGTCGCTCATGGCCATCCCCATCGCCCTGGGCGTGAGCGTGGACACGGCCTTCAACCTCCTGCACCGAGCCCGGGGAGAAGCCGATGCCCCGGAGCGCGTGGCCCGCGTGAACGCCGTCTGCGCCGGCACCACCCTGGCCGGCTTCGGCGGCATGGTCTTCAGCGGCTACCGCGGCCTGCGGGGGCTGGGCCTGGCCTGCCTGGGCGGCGTGGCCCTGGCCCTGGTCCTCACCCAGTGGCTGCTGCCCGTGCTGCTGGAGAAGTGGCCCCTGGGGGCTGGGGGAAGGAAATGAAGAAAATGAACACCGGAGATGGACGGAGATGAACGGAGATCAGGCGGATCTTTTTATCTCTGTTCATCTCCGTTCATCCCTGGCTTTTTTCTCGTCGAGGTAATCCTTGGCTGACATGAATCCCCTGCAGGATCTCCTCCAAAGCCGTCTCGCCCAGGGCCCCGTGCCCGCCTCAGAGGTCATGGCCCTGGGCCTCTATCATCCGGAGCATGGCTACTACCGCCGCCCGACGGGCCCCTGGGGCTTCGAGGGCAAGGACTACTACACGGCCCTGGACCTGGGGCCCCTGCTGGGCCAGACGATCGCCCTGAGGCTGGAGGCTGCCTGGGAACGGCTGGGCCGCCCGGCGCGCTTCACGGCCCTGGAGCCCGGCGCCGGCCGCGGCTGGCTGGGCCGCGATGTCCTGGGCGCCGTCACCGGCCCCTTCGCCGAGGCCCTGGTCTACGTCCACCGCGACGACAACCCCGCCGCGAAAAAGGCTGCTGAGGAAGCCCTTTCGCCCTTCCTTGCGGCCAACCGCGCGCGGTTCGCCGCAGAACATGAACCGTTGGAGCCGTTCACCGGCGCGGTGTTCAGCAATGAGCTCTTCGACGCCCTGCCCGCCCAGCCCTGGCGCTGGGACGGCGGGCGCTGGACGCGTGAGGTGCTGACGTCTGCAGGTCCCCAGTGGCAGGCGGCGGATCCCGGCGAGGCCGGCGCCTGGTTCGCCGAGCAGACCGACGGCCTGGAACCCCGGGACGGCAGCATCTGGTGCGAGGCCCTGCCGGGCCTGGTGCACGACCTGGCGGCGCCCCTGGAGGCGGGCCTCTTCCTGGCCGTGGACTACGGCGAGTCCGCGGACCGGCTGCTGGCCAAGGGCGCGGACCTGCGCCGCTTCAAGGCCCACACCGTGGACGGCAACTGGCACGAGGACCTGGGCGAGGCGGACCTGACCGCCGATGTCGACTTCACCCGCCTGGCGCGCCTGCTGGAGGGCGAGGGCTTCACGGGCCTGGGCCACATGGAGCTCAGCAAGTGGATTCGCACCCACGCCCCCCTGGAGCAGTGGGCCCCCGGGTGGATGGCCCTGCCCCCCGCCGAGCGCGTCAAGCGCACCGAGAACCTCCTCCAGCTCACCCTGCCGGACCGCATGGGCAGCCGGTTCCGGGTGCTGGAGGGGTGGAAGGGAAGAGCGATTTAGCCACAGATGAACACGGATGAACGCGGATAAAAACCCACGCCCTTCATCGGTGTTGATCCGTGTTCATCCGTGGCTTATTTCTGCTCTTCTGACCAGATGCCCACCCCGATCCCGCTGGGCCGTGCAGCGTCATGGAAGACCGTGTGGGTGGCCTTCTGATAGTCCCCCGGCTTGGCCTGGTTGATGTCCATGAACACCTGGGGATTACGGTCCATGAGGGGGAACCAGGTGCTCTGGATCTGGATCATCACCCGGTGGCCCTGCTTGAAGGTGTGAAAGATGTCGTTCATGGACCAGCTCACGCGGGTGGGCTGGCCGGGGACGAAAGGCGCGGGCGTCGAGAGGCTGTCCCGGAACTTGCCGCGCATGACCTCGCCCCGCACCAGCTGCTGGTAGCCGCCCATGGGGTTGGGCGTGCGATCCCAGGGGGAGCCGCCCTCCTTGAAATCCGGGTTCCTGAAGTCGTCGGGGTAGACGTCGATGAGCTTCACCACCCAGTCCGCGTCCGTGCCCGTGGTGGCCACGAAGAGCTCGGGCCGCAGGGGGCCCGCCAGGGTCAGGTCCTCGGCGAGGGGCCCGGTCTCGAACACCAGTACGTCCGGACGCCGGCCGGCGAAGCGCTGGTCCGCGGTCATGTAGTCCTTGGGCATGCCGATGGCGACTTTCTCGATGAAGGGCACGGGCTTGGCGGGATCGGAGACGAAGGCATCGGCGCCTCCTTCCGTTCCAGGCGGCGTGAAGGCCAGCCCACCGTGGGGCTGCAGGTAAAACCTCGCCTCCCGGGCCTGTTTCGGTGGCCAGGCATCCAGCTTGCGCCAGCGGTTGGCGCCGGTCTCGAAGACCGTGGCTTTGGGCAGGGCGGCCTCCTTCGCGCCCTTCAGGTGCTGCATGAAGAAGGGGAAGAGGATTTCCGTCTGGAACCAGGTGGAGGTGTCCGCCCCGAACTGCACGGGGCCCAGGTGGTCGCCCTTGCTGCGCTCCCAGCCTCCGTGGAACCAGGGGCCCATGACCAGGCGGCTGTCGGTGGCGGGGCTCTGGCGGCCCAGGGTCTTGAACACCTGCAGGGTGCCGAAGAGGTTCTCCGCGTCGAACCACCCGCCCACGGTGAGCACCGCGGGCTTCACGTCCTTGATGTGGGGGCGCAGGTTGCGGGTCTGCCAGAAGGCGTCGTAGTTCGGGTGGTCCAGCATCTCGTTCCAGAAGGCCACGTCTTTCGTGTACTGCCGGGTG
This sequence comes from Geothrix alkalitolerans, assembly GCF_022808885.1. Taxonomy (NCBI): domain Bacteria; kingdom Pseudomonadati; phylum Acidobacteriota; class Holophagae; order Holophagales; family Holophagaceae; genus Geothrix; species Geothrix alkalitolerans. The sequence continues at coordinate 37,220 of NZ_JAKZLE010000008.1, forward strand.
GCGCCCGTGGATCCCAGCCCCAGGAACCACTCGTACCCGTCCGAGGTGGTGCGACGGAACGGCGTGCCCCACTCCGAGGTCGGCTTGGGCCGGGGCTTGCCGAAGTTCACCATGAAGTTGAAGGCATGCGGCAGCCACAGGGCGCCGTTGCGGTGGAAATCATCGCCCTGGAACCAGTCCACGATGGGCGCCTGGGGGGAGACGGCCTTGAGGGCCGGGTGGCCCGACAGCATGCCCACGGCAGTGTAGAAGGCGGGGTAACTGATGCCCCACTGACCGACCCTCCCGTTATTGTGCTCGACGTGCTTCACCAGCCAGTCGATGGTGTCGTAGGTGTCCGTGCTCTCGTCCACGGCGGCGCCGCTGGCGGCGCGCTGGGGCCGCATGTTCACGAAGTCGCCCTCGGACATCTTCCGTCCGCGCACGTCCTGGTAGACGAAGATGAAGCCCTCCTTCTGGAAGGGGGCCGAGGGGCCCAGGTGGGACGGGTAGGCCTCGGGGCCATAGGGGTAGACGCTGTAGGGCGTGCGCTGCAGGAGGATGGGATAGGTCCGGCCGGTGGCCCTGGGGGTGTAGATGGCCGTGAACAGCTTCACCCCGTCGCGCATGGGGATGAGCACCTCGCGCTTGTCATACTGGTCGCGGACCGAGGCGGCGGCCGCCGATTCCAGGGCCGGTTCCGCCGCCGGTCCAGCGGCTGGGGCGCCCAGGGCGCCGAGAAGAAGGAGCGGAAGGAGCGCGGCGCGGAGGGCGCGGGTCAGGGACATGGAGGCTCCGGGGCGAGGCATCATGATACGCGGCATGATGCCAGCCCAGGGGATTCCTGTCATTGCATCAATTCAGGTCTGCCTTCCCGCAATAAACCTCGACGGAAGAAGGCCCTTTTGATGAACTGGAGGGTGCTCCCGTCCGGGGCCGCATCCGCTCCAGAGGTTCCGCATCATGTCCCATCCGACCTGCCGACAACCCGCCGAGTGGGATCTCCACAGCGCCTGCTGGCTGGCTTGGCCCGGCCACGGCCACCTCTGGCGGGAGAACCTGGCCCCGGCCCAGGCGGAGTGGACGGCCCTCTGCCTCGCCATCGCCGGGGAGGGCGGCGAGGCCCTGGACATCCTGGTGGGGGACGAAGGCTCTGAAGCGGCGGCCCGGCAAGCCCTGGCCCCGGTGGCGGACCGGGTGCGCTTCCATCGGGTGCCCGTGGGCGACATCTGGCTGCGGGACACGGCGCCCATCTTCGTTCGGGATGGCGCGGGCGCCCTGCAGGCCGCCTGCTTCGGGTTCAACGGCTGGGGCGGGAAGTACGTCCTGCCCGGCGATGACCGGGTGGCGGGCCGCGTGGCGGCCCTCAGCGGCGCGCCCCGCCGCGACCACGCCTTCATCCTCGAGGGGGGATCCGTGGAGGTGGACGGCGAGGGCACGGTGCTCACCACCCGCCAGTGCCTGCTGAACCCCAACCGCAACCCGGGCCTGGACCAGACAGAGCTGGAAGCGGCCCTGGCCGACGGCCTCGGCGCCGAGAAGGTGCTGTGGCTGGACGAGGGCCTCCTGAACGACCATACGGACGGCCACATCGACACCCTGGCCCGCTTCGTGGCGCCGGGCGAGGTGGTCTGCATGGAAGCCCGGGACCCGGCCGATCCCAACGCCGCCACCCTGGACCGCCTCGCCGCCGACCTCGCCGCCATGACCGACGCGCGGGGCCGGCGACTCCAGGTGGTGCGCATCCCCTCGCCGGGCGTGGTGCGCGACGAGGAGGGCGAGCTGATGCCCGCCAGCTTCGTGAACTTCTACATCGGCAACCGCAGCGTGGTGGTGCCCACCTACGGCACGCCCTACGATGAAGAGGCCGTGGCCGCCCTGGCGCGGCTCTTCCCGAACCACCGCGTGGTGGGCCGCTCCGCCCGCGCCATCCTCAGCGGCGGCGGCGCCTTCCACTGCATCACCCAGCAGCAGCCGGAGGTCCGATGAGCGCCGAGTCCTGCCCCGAGTCTCGCATCATCCGCGTCGCCGCCACCCAGTGCGCCTTCACGGGAAGCCTCGACGAGAACGTGGCCCGGGTGGAGGGCCTCGTCCGCGAGGCCGCCGCCACGGGGGCCCAGGTGATCCTGCCCTCCGAGCTCTTCGAGGGCCCGTACTTCTGCCGCGAGGAGAAGGACGCCTTCTTCGACTGGGCCCGGCCTTCCGAGGGCCATCCCACCATCGCGCGCTTCCAGACCCTGGCGAGGGAACTGGGCGTGGTGATTCCGGTCTCCTTCTTCGAGAAGGACGGGCCCCACCACTACAACAGCCTGGCCATGGTGGACGCGGACGGCTCCGTGCTCGGCATCTACCGCAAGAGCCACATTCCCGACGGCCCCGGCTACGAGGAGAAGTTCTACTTCCGCCCCGGGAACACGGGCTTCAAGGTCTGGGAGACCCGCTTCGGGAAGCTGGGCGTGGGCATCTGCTGGGACCAGTGGTACCCCGAGTGCGCCCGGGCCATGATGCTCATGGGTGCGGAGGTCCTGTTCTACCCGACCGCCATCGGCACCGAGCCCGAGAACCCCGAGCTGGACACCAAGGATCTGTGGCAGCGGGCCATGATCGGCCACGCCGTGTCCAACGTGGTGCCGGTGGTGGCCGCGAACCGCGTGGGAACGGAGGGCGGCCAGACCTTCTACGGCCACTCCTTCATTGCCAACCAGCGCGGCGACAAGGTGGCCGAGCTGGGCCGCACGGACACCGGCGTCATCACCGCTGACCTCGACCTTGAGGAGATCCGCCGGAACCGCGCCTCCTTCGGCTTCTTCCGGGACCGCCGGCCGGAGCTCTACGGGATCATCTCCAGGGCCTGAGAGTCTCTAACCTTCGCCGAGGATGTCCGCAACGGCGGTGTAGGGGTCCTGGGCGTGATTGGCGATGGCCTGGATGGCGGCCTCCAGGCGGTCGGAGCCAGCGTGCTCCCGCACGCGGCGCAGGGCGGCCTCGGCCAGGAGCGACTCGAAGCGCAGGCGGGCCCGCTCCCGGGCCTTGCGGGCCAGCCCGCCATGGGCCCGCAGCCAGGCACCATGCTGGCGGACCTGCGCCAGCAGCTCCGGCACGCCTTCGCCCAGCTGGGCCACGGTGCGGAGCACCGGCGGATCCCAGGGCCGTGTGGCCGCCATGGACTTCATGGCCACCAGCTCCTGCTCCACCTGGTCGGCGCCGTCGCGATCGGCCTTGTTGATCACGAAGAGGTCCGCCACCTCCATGATGCCGGCCTTGATGGCCTGCATCTCGTCGCCCATGCCCGGCACGAGCACCACGCAGCAGGTCTGGACGCAGCTCACGACATCCACCTCGTCCTGCCCCACGCCCACGGTCTCCACGATCACCGTGTCGAAGCCCGCGGCGTCCAGCAGGTCGATGGCGTCCTGGGTGGCCCGGGCCAGGCCGCCCAGGGCCCCGCGCGTGGCCATGCTGCGGATGAAGATGCCGGGATCGGCGGCGATGCGCTGCATGCGGATGCGGTCGCCCAGGATGGCCCCGCCGCTGAAGGGCGAGGTGGGGTCCACGGCCAGGATGCCGACCCGCTGACCTTCCGCGCGCAGGGCGCGGGCGAGCTGGTCCGTGAGGGTGCTTTTGCCGGCGCCGGGGGATCCCGTGATGCCGATCACGACTGCCCCGCCCAGGTGGGGCCAGAGGCGGGCCATGAGGGCCCGGGCCTCGGGGTGGCCATTTTCCATCCAGGAGATGGCCCGGCCCAGCGCCCGCGGCTCCCCGCGGCGCAGGGGCTCCAGGAGATCGGCGGCAGAAGGCATGGGCCCAGGATGCCATCACCCCGCCGGGACCGGAACTCGCCCCGGAATACCCGATGGGGTACCCTAAACCTTCCGGCCCGCGCCGCAGTAGGACCATACAACGATGATCAAAGGGCTGAAACCCTCGAAAGACCCCGCTTCCGGGGACGCGGCGCCGGAGGCGACGCGCGGGCCGGGCCAGGCCCCGATCCGGCTGACCAAGCGGGCGCCCGTGGCGCCTCCCGACCCCAAGTCGCCCCGGGAGAAGATCTGCGCCGAGTGCGGGATGCGCTTCAAGGTGGAGACCGGCCAGAAGTTCTACCTCTGCCCCGACTGCTACCGCCGCTCCTTCACCTACAAGCGGAAGGGGGGGAAGGAGGCCACCCGGGTGCTCACGCACATCACTTGCGCCACCTGCGGGGCCCAGGAGTACCTGCCCTTCGTGCCCGAGGATCCCGCCAAGGCTCTCTGCCGGGCCTGCTATGCCAAGGACCGGCCGGAACCCAAGGCCGCTCCCCGGCACTCCCGTTCATGAGTCAGGAGATCTGATGCGCCACACCGTTCTGCCTCTGTTGCTCACCGCGTCGCTGCTGCCTGCCCAGGGCCCGGCCCCGGCCAAGCCTGCTCCCAAACCCACCCTGAAGGCCACCCCGAAGGCCGAACCCACCTCCGAAGCCGCCCGCCGGGCCTTCCTCCAGGTGCTCGACGCCGTGGATGCCGGGTGGTTCGGCCAGCCCTACCAGGGCATCACCTCCGTGGAGATGCAGGGCACCCTCGGGGTGGCCCTCAGCGGCGCCGCCGTGAACCAGAAGGTGGACAGCCTCAGCCAGGGCCAGGTAAAGGGCAACAGCCAGGGCGGCCAGGCCAACCTCCGCCTCCGGGGCACCTACTTCGCCAACGGAGACTTCCGCACGGACCTGGCCGGGGACTTCGGCAACCTGCTCTACACCCGCCGCGGCACCCGGGGCTTCCTGTACAGCAAGGAGCAGAATGCCTACACCACCCGGGTGGAGCCGCCCCCGTCCGACGCGCCGCGAACCTACATGTCCTGGTTCCGGCAGACCCTGAACGACATCAAGGCCGTCTACATCGACGCCCCCACCTTCAAGGCCAGCCTGGCCGGCGAGGAGACCGGCGGCGGCCGGACCCTCCAGCACCTCGTCTTCAACGCCCCCACCAAGCCCTGGGATGCCAAGCGCCGCGAGCAGAGCATGGCCCAGAGCCTGGGCTTCTGGAAGCGGGGCCGCCTGGAGGTGATCGTGGACAAGGCCACCCAGATGCCCCAGCGCCTGGAGTTCCGGAACGACGAGCAGGGCATCCACACCCGCATGGACTTCACCTACGGGGCCGGAAACAAGCTCCAGGCCGTGAACCTCACCAACAGCAGCCGCGGCTTCGAGGGTCCGGGCTGGCTCCGCCTCGGCTACGGCGGGGACGGCCTCATGTCCCACATCGCCGGCGAGCTGGCCAGCCAGGACAAGAAGATCTCCTTCGCCATGGACCTGACGTGGTCCAAGTCCCGCACCCCCAACGACCTCATCGCCATCCCTCCCGCAGGCGCCACCAAGCGTGGCCGCGAGGACATGGAGATCCAGCTCATGGTGGGCCTCGCCTCGAAGATCTTCGACCTCCAGCGCGCCGGTCTCAACCTCCGCAGCGTCGCCATCGGCGGAAAGTAAGTAGACTGGATCCATCGGAGCGTGGCGCAGCCTGGTAGCGCATCTGCTTTGGGAGCAGAGGGTCGCGAGTTCGAATCTCGCCGCTCCGACCAATGGGTTCCAACAATCGCCTGTCGGCGAGATTCGAACTCGCGAGTGGACTTTCGGAGGCAGGACTAGATGTCCTGCCGGAGAAAGGCCGGCGGCTGGCGAAGCCAGGCGCAGTTCGAATCAGCCCAAGTGGGTCGGTCAGGCCGTCGGAGCCTGTCAGCGAGATTCGAACTCGCCCTGGCCGCGCGGGCGTGGCCAGGATCCAGCGTCGAGTGGACTTTCGGAGGCAGGACTAGATGTCCTGCCGGAGAAAGGCCGGCGGCTGGCGAAGCCAGGCGCAGTTCGAATCAGCCCAAGTGGGTCGGTCAGGCCGTCGGAGCCTGTCGGCGAGATTCGAACTCGCCCTGGCCACGCGGGCGTGGCCAGGGTCTGGCGTCCAGCGAATCAGCCCAAGGCCGCCCTTCAGGTCGACTCGGATTCTCCGGAAGGCGCCTCTGATCCGGGCTCCGATCCGGCCCCGGGCGCCCGGGACGACCCCCGTATCGGGAACTTCAGCAGGAAGGCCTTCTTGTCCCGCTGGTACTCCGCCGGATCGTAGTCCGGCGTCGCGGCCAGGCACCACTCCGCGTATTGATGGATGGACATGACGGGCTTGGCGGGGTTCCCGCTGGCCAGGACATTCGGGGGGATGTTCCGCGTCACGACGGATCCCGCGGCGATCACGGAGTTGGGGCCGATGGTCACGCCGGGAAGGATGATGGCCCGCTGGCCGATCACGCAGTTGTCCAGCACCGTGATCCGGCCGTACTTGATGACTTTCTTGTAGCGCTCCTGGTTGCGGAAGACATGGGTGCCGCCGTCATGCGTGAGAAAGCAGACTTCCGCGGCCATGGCCACATGGTGCCCGATGGTGACCAGGTAGGGTTCTGAGCCGAAGTCCGGAAGTCCCCCCAGTTTGCAATCGTCCGGAAGGGTCAGGCCGGCCCTCCTGAGCTGCCAGAGGCGGAGGCGATTGTAGAATTTCCGCACGGAACTGACGATGAGCATGGATCCCCCTGGGGGCGCCCCGGATCGCGAAGAAGGCCCGATCGGGGCGGGGCTTGCAGTTTGGCAACTCCTCCAGAATCTGGAGAGAAAAGAACTGGCACATTCACGTGGATGATAAATAGTGGAACCGTTTTTTCAATAGTCAAATCTATTGAATAACTGTAAAACAAGCATACATTCTGTGAATGCTGATGCCAGGAACGAATTGCCCCGAGCATCCCAATCCAAGGACACCGAAGGCAAGGAGAAAGACCATGGTCGCGGACCCCAATGCTGTCGCCCCAGAGCTCCGCGAGTTCATCTCGCGGAACTTCCTGTTCAGCGACCAGGGCTTCAAGTACGGAGATGACGCCTCCTTCCTCCGGGAAGGCATCATCGATTCGCTGGGGGTCATGGAACTGGTGACCTTCGTGGAGAAGCAGTACGGCATCGCGGTGGCCGACCATGAGCTCCTGCCGAGCAACTTCGATTCCGTGAGCCGGCTGAGCTCGTTCATCACCAGCAAGCTGGCGGGCCATTCATGAGGGGTTCCGGGTGCTTGTCCACGAATTCCTGACCCGCTCGGCCGCCCGCTTCCCGCAGAAGGTCGCCCTGGTGTGCGATGGTCGGCGGCTGACCTACGCGGAGCTGGATGACATGACGGACCGGCTCGGGAACGCCCTCGTCCGGGCGGGGGTGGACCGTGGCGACCGGGTCGCCCTCCACCTGCCCAACTCGGTGGAGGCGGTGGTCGGGATCTTCGCCGCGCTGAAGGCGGGCGGGACCTTCGTGTGCATCAACGCCTCCACCAAGGCGGAGAAGCTGGCCTACATCCTGAACGATTGCCGTGCCAAGGCGCTGTTGATGCAGGAGCGGTCCGGAGGCTGGGAGGCCGTTCCCTCGCTCTCCCTGGGCATCCTCTGCGGCGCGCAGGAGATGCCCGCGGATCCGCGCTTGCGGCGCTTCGAGGAGATCCTGGCCGAAGCGCCGGCAACCCCCCTGCCCCTGCGCAACATCGACCTGGACCTGGCCTGCCTGGTCTACACCTCGGGCAGCACGGGCGAACCCAAGGGCGTGATGTGCGATCACAGCAACGTGGATTTCGCCAGCACCGCCATCATGACCTACCTGGAGAACCGGGCGGAGGACGTCATCCTCAGCGCCCTGCCCCTGTCCTTCGACTACGGCCTGTACCAGCTCCTGATGGCGTTCAAGATGGGCGGGACGCTGGTGCTGGAGCGGTCCTTCATGTACCCGACCGTGATCCTCCAGCAGATCCAGGAGGAGCGCCCCACCGGATTTCCCGGGGTTCCGACGATCTTCGCCATGCTGGTCCAGAAGGACCTTCGCGCCTACGACACCTCCAGCCTCCGCTACCTCACCAACACCGCGGCCTCCCTGCCGCCCGGCCGAATCCTCGAGCTGCAGGCGGCCTTCCCGGGCGTGGCGCTCTATTCGATGTACGGCCTCACCGAGACCAAGCGCACCCTCTACCTGCCCCCGGACCAGCTTGCCACCCGGCCCGGCTCCGTCGGCATCCCCATTCCCGGCACCGAGGCCTGGATCGAGGACGAATCCGGACGGCGCCTGGGACCGGGCGAGACGGGGGAGCTGGTGGTGCGCGGCCGGCATGTGATGCGCGGCTACTGGGAGGCCCCGGAGGCGACGGCCCAGAGGTTCCGTCCGGGCCCCATCCCGGGCGAGCGCCTCTGCTACTCCGGGGACCTGTTCCGCCAGGACGCCGAAGGCTACTTCTACTTCCTCAGCCGGAAGGACGACATCATCAAGAGCCGCGGGGAGAAGGTGGCGCCCAAGGAAGTGGAGAACGTCCTTCACATGCTCCCCGGTGTCACCGCCGTGGTGGTGGGCGTTCCCGACCCCACGGCCGGAGAGGTCGTGAAGGCCTTCGTCGTGGCCAACGGGACGCCGCTGACGGAAGCCCAGGTGATCGCCCATTGCCGGGCGCACCTGGAGGATTTCATGGTTCCGAAATACGTCGAATTCAGGACCGACCTGCCCATGACCTCCTCCGGGAAGGTCAGCCGGCTCGGACTGCGGTAGGAGCGTCCATGTGCGGCATCGTGGGCATCTGCGCGCTCAACCGGGAACCCCCGGCCGAGGCCTCGATCCTGCGTCGCATGCTGGGGATGATCCGCCACCGGGGCCCGGACCAGTTCGGGATCTACATGGATGACCACGCGGCCCTGGGCAGCGCGCGGCTCAGCATCATCGATCTGAGCACGGGCCAGCAGCCCATCTCCAACGAGGACGGCACCCTCTGGATCGTGTTCAACGGGGAGATCTTCAACCACCCGGAGCTCCGCCAGGAGCTGGAGCGGCGGGGGCACCGGTTCGCCACCGCCTGCGATACGGAAACGGTCCTTCACGCCTATGAAGAGTACGGTCCGGGATGCCTGGCGAAATTCAACGGCCAGTTCGCCATCGCCATCTGGGACACGCGGAACCGCGCCTTGTTCCTGGCCCGGGATCGGCTGGGCGTGCGGCCTCTGTTCTACACCTTCGCCGACGGCCGCCTGGTGTTCGGCTCCGAGATCAAGGCGCTCCTGGCTGCCCCCGGTGTGGTGGCCGCCGCGGATCCCCTGGCGCTGGATCAGATCTTCACCTTCTGGAGCCCCCTCTCGCCGCGGTCCTTCTTCCAGGGGATCGAGGAGGTCCCGCCGGGCCACTTCCTGAGGTTGCAGGAAGGCCGCGTGGCCCTGGAACCCTACTGGCAGCTGACCTTCCCGGAAGGGCGCCCCGAGGCCGTGCGCTCCAAGGATGAGTACGCCTCGGAATTGCGGGAGCTCCTCATCGATGCCACGCGCATCCGGCTGCGGGCGGACGTGCCCGTGGGCGCCTACCTGAGCGGGGGGCTGGATTCCTCCACCATCACCGCGATCATCCGCCACCACACGGCGAGCCCGCTGGAGACCTTCTCGATCTCCTTCTCGGACGCGGACTACGACGAAAGCGGGTTCCAGACCCGGATGGCCCGGCACCTGGGCACCGATCACCACGTGGTTCACGCCTCCGATGCCGACATCGGGAGGGTGTTCCCGGAGGTGGTCTGGCACGCGGAGACCCCGCTTCTCAGAACCTCTCCGGCGCCGATGTTCCTCCTGTCCGGGTTGGTCCGGGAGAAGGGGTTCAAGGTGGTCCTCACGGGCGAGGGGGCCGATGAGTTCCTGGCGGGCTACGACCTGTTCAAGGAAGCCAAGATCCGCCGGTTCTGGGCGGCCCAGCCCGACTCCAAGCTCCGTCCGGCCCTGTTCAGCCGGATCTACCCCTGGATCTCCGGGCTGACCCAGGGCGGGTCGGCCTATGCGACGGCCTTCTTCGGCCTGGGACTGGAGGAAACCGCCTCCTCCAGCTATTCCCACAGCCTCCGCTGGCGCACCACCAGCCGGGCCAAGCGCTTCTTCAGCGACGACTTGGCGGATCGAATCCGCGCCGCCGGCTCCGGCGACCATCTGGATCCGGCCTTCCCCGCCGGCTTCGACGGCTGGGATCCCCTTCACCGGGCCCAGTACCTGGAGATCTCCATCTTCTTGTCCCAGTACCTGCTGTCCTCCCAGAGCGACCGGGTGGCCATGGGGCATTCGGTGGAGGGACGGTTCCCTTTCCTGGATCATCGGGTGGTTGATTTCTGCAACCGGCTCCCACCGGACCTGAAGCTTCGTGGCCTCAAGGAGAAGTACCTGCTGAAGGAGGTCAGCCGCGAGTGGCTGCCCGCCGAGATCACCGACCGGCCCAAGCAGCCCTACCGCGCCCCGATCCATCGGGCCTTCTTCAACGACTCGCCTCCGGACTACCTCGAGGAGCTGCTCTCGTCCTCCGCCATCCGCGCCTCGGGCTTCTTCAATCCCGCGGCCGTGGACCATCTGGTCGCCAAGGCCCGGCGGGGTCAGGGCCTGGGTGAGACCGACGACATGGCCCTGGCAGGCATCATCTCCACCCAGCTCGTGGACGCGCAGTTCCTGTCCGGATTCGTGCCGGCCCACCCCCTGGACGATGACGACGACGTGAAGGTCGTGATCGGTCGGGGCGTCTGTTCCTGAGGAATGCCCATGCCCATGAACCCGCGAGTCCTGGATATCGATGCTGCCGCCGAGACGGATCGGATCGTGCAGTGGCTGAGGGAGAACATGCGGGGCCTCCACCGCATGGGCGCCGTGCTCGGCATCAGCGGGGGAATCGATTCCTCCGTCTGCCTGGCGCTCTGCGTCAAGGCCTTCGGGCCCGAGCGGGTGGTGCCCCTCCTGCTGCCGGAGAAGGACTCGGATCCAGCCTCGGAGGATCTTGCCCGGATGCTGGCGGCCCACTTCGGCGTCACCCCCGTGCTGGAGGTCATCACGCCGGCGCTGGATGGGTATGCCTGCTACCAGCGGCGGGACGAGGCCATCGCACGGGTCTTCCCCGAGTACGACGCCAGCGCCGGCTACAAGGCCAAGATCGTCCTGCCCCCGGGGCTCCTGGACCAGGGCACGCTGAACGTCTTCTCCCTGACGATCATCACCCCCGAAGGCGAGGAGAGGAGCGCGCGGCTGCGCCCCGCGGAGCTGGCCCAGATCGTGGCTGCGTCCAATTTCAAGCAGCGAACCCGCACGGCGATGCTCTACTACCACGCCGAACTGAGGAACTACGCGGTCATCGGGACGCCCAACAAGAACGAGCACGACCAGGGGTTCTTCGTGAAATACGGCGATGGCGGCGTGGACCTGATGCCCATCGTCCACCTCTACAAGACGCAGGTGTACCAGCTCGCCCGCCACTTGGATGTCCCCGAGGTCATCCAGAAACGCACCCCGACCTCGGATACGTACAGCGCCCCCTCGACCCAGGAGGAGTTCTTCTTCCGCATCCCGTTCAGGATCATGGACCTGCTCTGGTACGCCCTGGAGAACCAGGTTTCCGTGGAGGAGACGGCCGCGGCCCTGGACATGACGTCCGACCAGGTGCAGCGCGCCTTCGACGACTTCACCCAGAAGAAGCGGTCGACGTACTACCTGCGGACCCCTCCCCTCGACATGACCTCCCTTGGAACGCCGGCCTTCGCGGGCCGCTGATTCGGCTACCGCCTCCTTGGAGGGCTCCCCATGACCGCGATGCCCGGACTCCCGCCCCCGAAACCCATCCTGGTGTGGATCAGGAGGAGCTTCCTTCCCGTGGTGGCGGCCCTCCTCCTGACCTGCTCCCCCGGGGTGGGGACCTCCGGAGCCGCCCAACCCAAGGAGCGCGCCGTGCCGCACGAACCTGCCTCAAGGATCCTCTTCCTGCACCACAGCACCGGCGAGGCCATCTGGGATGCGGGTCTGCCCCAGTTCTTCCAGACCTGGAACGCGACCCACGGCACGCGTTACGCCATCACCGAGATGACGTATCCGATGGCCAACGGCGGGCACACCCGGCTGGACCGGATGCTCCCCACCCGGGTGTTCCGGCTCCTGGTGCACGACCGCTATCCCTGGGAGAACAACCCCTACGACTACTGGAACCTGTGGGTGGCCCACGCCGGGGCCGCGAGGGACCGGCAGGAGCCGAACCTGGACGACCTCGTCGCGTCCCACGACGTCATCGTCTTCAAGCACTGCTTCCCCATCAGCCGGGTCCTGCCCGAGGACGGAGCCCCCAACGTGGCTTCCCCGAAGAAGACCCTCGCCAACTACCGCCTGCAGTACGAGGCCCTCAAGACCCGCATGCACCAGTTCCCCCACACGACCTTCATCGTGTGGACGGGTCCGGCGCTGACAGAGGCCTCCACCACCCCGGAAGAGGCCGAGCGCGCCCGGCAGTTCGCCACCTGGGTGAAGGAGACCTGGGACGAGAAGGGCGACAACATCTTCGTGTGGGACTTCCGCGACCTGGAGACCGAGGGAGGCTTGTACCTGAAGCCGGCCCATGCCGACGGACCCACCAATGCCCATCCCTCCCGGACCTTCGCCGCGAAGGCCGCTCCGCTCCTGGGGCGACGGATCGTGGACGTCCTCGAGGGGCGGGGAGACCGGTCCAGCCTGACCGGAGGCTGAGGCCCGCCACCCGCGACGACAGAAAGCTTCTGGCATGGCCAGGGAGGAACCGATGAAAGACGACCAGATGGGTGAAAGCGCCAGCTCCGCGAACTCCGCTGGGGACCAGACCCCCGCTGCCCTGCTTGCGGCCGGCCATCACAGCTTTCTGGGAGTGGACCTGCTGGTGGGCGAGGATGTCCTGGTCCCCCGAGAGGAGACGGAGATCCTGGGACGGGAAGTCCTGGCCCTCCTCCGCGCTCGGTCGGCCGAGGCACCGGAGCGGGAGCTGCGGATGATCGACATGGGCTGCGGGGCGGGGAATCTGGCCTGCATTGCGGCGCTGGGGGTGCCCTCCGTGAGGGCGTGGGCCGCGGACATATCGGACGCCTGCGTCCGCCTGACTCGGGCGAACGTGGCTCGACTCGGCCTGGAAGATCGGGTCATGGTCGCCCAGGGGGATCTCTTCGCGGCCCTCGCGGGCGAAGGCCTGGAAGGCACCATGGACCTGGTGGTGATGAACCCGCCCTACATTCCTTCCCATGTGCTGGAGGCCACCCTGGCCGGCCTCCTTGAGCATGAACCGAGGGCGGCCTTCGACGGCGGCCCGTACGGGATCACGATCTTCACGCGGCTCCTGCAGGAGGCGCCGGCCTTCCTGAAACCAGGGGGGCACCTCCTGTTCGAGTTCGGGTTGGGACAGGCCAAGATGGTGCAGGCGCTGGCGGAGCGAAACCGGCGCCACTCCACCATCCGGTTCGTCGCGGATGCCCAGGGGCAGCCGCGGGTGGCTGTCCTCGGGCTGTAGCCCTCACCAGATGGGCGCCGCCTCCAAGGTTCGTGCCACCAGCTGCCGGGCCGCCGCGGCGATGGCGTCGGCCTGCGGCGCAAAGGCCTGCTCCAGGGGGTAGCTGGAGGGGGCCGGGGCATCCGGGCCCGTGAGGCGGACGATGGGAGCCTTGAGGGCCTCGAAGGCCTGCTCGGCGATCAGGGCCGCCACCTCGGCACCCACACCGCAGAGGCGGCTGGCCTCGTGGACGAGGACGGCGCGGCCCGTCTTGCGCACCGAGGCGAGGAGGGTGGCCTCGTCCAGGGGCTTGAGGGTGCGCAGGTCGATCACCTCGGCGGAGACGCCCTCGGCCGCCAGGGCTTCCGCGGCGGCCAGGCAGGTGTGGACGGTCTTGGCGTAGGAGATGAGGGTGACGTCCGAGCCCTCGCGGCGGACGGCGGCCTTCCCGAGGGGGACGACCTCGTCGGCCTCCGGCACTTCGCCCGGTGCGAAGGCCAGGCCGATGTCCATGAAGAAGAGCACGGGGTTCTCGTCGCGGATGGCAGCCTTCATGAGGCCCTTGGCGTCCGCGGGCGTGGCGGGCATCACCACCTTCAGGCCAGGCGCGTGGACGAACCAGGCCTCCAGGTTGTGGTTGTGCTGGGCGCCCACGCTCCAGCCCCCGCCGGTCATGGCCAGCGCCACCATGGGGAAGGAGAACTGGCCGCCGGACATGTAGCGCAGCTTGCCCGCGCTGTTCACCAGCTCGTCCATGGCGAAGCAGAGGAAGGGCGCGAAGAGCAGGTCCACCACCGGGCGCAGGCCCGTGGCGGCGGCCCCGGCGGCGGTGCCGGCGATGATGCCCTCGGCCAGGGGCGTGTTGCGCACGCGCTGGGGCCCGAAGGCCTTGAGCAGGCCCTTGCGCTTGGTGGCGGTGCCCTCGCCGAACATGAGCACGCGGGAGTCGCGGGCCATCTCCTCGTGGAGGGCGGCTTCGACGGCGTCGTGGAAGGTCATCTGAATCATCTGGGTCATGGGTCGGGCTCCTCAGGCGTAGACGCCGGTGGCGAGGTCGGCGGGATCGGGATAGGGGGAGGCGGCGGCGAAGGCGGCGGCCTCCTCGATGGCCTGGCGGGCCTGGGCGTGGAGGGCCTCGAGGCCGTCCGTCGTGAGCTCGCCGGCCTCCAGCAGGCGGGCCTCCAGGCGGGCGATGGGATCCTTGGCCATCCAGGCCTCGAGCTCCGCGGGATCCACGTAGGACTGGTCGTGGGGCTCCATGTGGCCGCGCTGACGGTAGGTCCAGGCCTCCAGCAGGAAGGGCCGGCGCGTCTCGCGCACCTGGGCGGCGGCGTGCAGGGCGGCCTTGCGCACGGCCTCCACGTCGTTGCCGTCCACGGTGAGGCTGTCGATGCCGTAGGGGGCGGCCCACGGGGCCACGTGGTCGCCCACCATGGTCTCCTTGCGGTGGACGAAGGCCTGCCACTGGTTGTTCTCGCAGACGTAGAGCACGGGCAGGTTCCAGACCGAGGCCAGGTTCAGGGACTCGTGGAAGATGCCCTCGCAGGCCGCGCCGTCGCCAAAGAAGCACACGACGATGCCCTCGCCGCCCAGCATGGCCCGCGACAGGGCCACGCCCGGGGCCAGGGACAGCTCGCCGCCCACGATGGTGGAGGTGAGCACCACGCCCAGCTCCTTCACGGAGATATGCAAGGTGCCGCTGCGGCCCTGGCAGTAGCCCGTGCTGCGGCCCATGACCTCGGCCAGCATGCGGCCGGGGTCAGCCCCGCGGGCCAGCAGGTGGCCCGCGCTGCGGTGGTTGGTGAGGATCTGGTCCTCGGCGCGCAGGGCGGAGACCACGCCCACGGCGGCGGCCTCCTGGCCCACGGAGGTGCAGACATTGGGGAAGGGGCCCGCGGCATGGAAGGCCACGATCTTCTCTTCGTAGGCCCGGATGCGCAGCATGGCCGCGAGCAGCTCCGGACGGGTGGGGGTGGGGGACAGGCTCATGCGGACCTCCGGTGTCGGGGATGGGAAGGGGATCGGGAGGGAAGGTCAGTGGGACGGCTGGAGGGGCAGCTCGGCGATCCAGCGACGGACATGGTCCACGGCGGCCTGGTCCACCCGCACGGTGCCCAGGGGCGGCATCTGGGCGATGGGGTCCCGGCTGCCCATGCGGTGCAGCAGGGCGCTGCGCTCCGGGTGGCCGGGGCTGAGGATGCGGCTCTCAGGCTGGTTGGGCACGGGGAAGCTGCCGGGGGCCAGGGCCGTGCGGAGAGCGTGGGCGGGGCGCAGATCCAGCTCCAGGCCCGGGATGGGCCGGTCCGCCCGGTGGCAGGTGGCGCAGTTGGCCTGGAGGTAGCCCAGGGCCGACCGCGTGGGGGGATCGCCCGCGATGCGGGGCGGGCGGGCCAGGAGGTCCGGCCGGGCGCCCTGGAGGAGGCCCCGGGCCACCAGGTCCTTCAGGGTGATCAGGCCGGGCCGGAGGGGCTCGCTGTGGAGGGCGCCGGGATCGCGGTCCGGCGAGAGCTGGAGGGCCGTGAAGCCGAGGATCTCCACCTGCTCCTGGCCGTGGCAGTCGCGGCAGTCCGAGCGGGAGGGGATGGCGTGGCGCAGGCCCGGGGCCACCTCGGCGGCATCCGGCAGGCCGCCCTCGGGCACGAGGACGGCGTCAGTCTGGGCCTCGTTCCAGGCGTAGCTGGCGAAGATCCAGGTGGCGGGCCCGGTCTTCCAGAGCAGGCGCGTCTCCACCTTGCGGCCCCCGAAGGCGAACTCCTTCCAGGCCTTGGTGCCCACGGGGAACACCCAGCCCACCTCGTCGCGGCCGTCGATGGCCGCCGGCAGGTGGATCCACCGGGCCTTGGCCGCGCCATCCGTCCACAGCGGGTACTGGGGCGCGTAGGCCAGGTTCCGGGCCGCCACCACGCCCGGCGCGGCGTAGAGGCCGGTCTGGGAGAGCAGGCGGGGCGGGGCGGGTGGCTTCGCGAGCCCCGGCAGGGCGCCGAGGGCCAGGAGGGCCAGAAGGAGGAGGGGGCGCACGGCAGGGCTCCGGCTCAGTGCATGGGGATGGGCGTGGGCGCGGGCGCTTCGGGCGCGGGCACCTTGTTCTTCACGGCCGGGATGGACTGCAGGTAGGCGAAGATCGCCTTCAGGTCCGCCTCGTTGACCTTCTGGAGGTTCTGGATGGGCATGGGGGGCAGGATGGCGCGGCCCTGGCCCAGGTGGCGGGCCGAGCGCACCATCCGGAGGAACTGGGCCTCGGTCCAGCTGCCCAGGCCCGTCTCCTTGTCCGGCGTCAGGTTGGCGGCGTAGCTCACGCCCCAGGGGCCGCTGAAGGCCGTCATGGTCAGGGAGCCCGCCCAGCCCCAGGGGGCCTCGGTCAGCTTCGGGGCCGGGGGCATCTTCAGGCCCTCAGGGTGGCCGGAGAGCATGCGGGTCATGTCCGGCTCGGGGCCCTTGGGGCCCATCTTCAGGGGCGTGTGGCAGTCGTGGCAGCCCGCGATGGTGACCAGGTAGCCCCCGTGCTGGATCTGCTTGGTCTGGGCGGGTGTGCCGGCCTGGGCCAGGACGAAGCCCAGGAGGGCGTAGGGGAGGGCGCGAAGCAGGGTCATGAATCACCTCAACAGGGAAGGGGTCGGGTCGAATCCCGATGAGGTGTTTATCGCACTCCTGAGCGTAGGTTTATATGTTTTTTCCACATTTAAGAAAGAATTAGCAAGGCTTTAAGAAGGTTTTAAGAAAGGGCAGGTCTCGGTCAAGTGCCGGTGTCCATGTCCTCCAGCTCCAGGGGCCGGGCCACCAGCAGCCGGAAGCGCCCGCGGCCCGTCTTCTCCAGCCGCACACAGGCCTCACGCTCCGCCAGGCGGCGGTGCAGGAGCACCAGCCGGGCCTCCAGGTTGTCGCTCTGGTCCGGCAGGCGCACCCGGGGGTCGGCCCGCAGCTCCCGGTTGCTGAAGTGCGTGCGGCCCAGGGCCTGGTGATCCTGGAGGAGGGTCCAGAGGATGTTGCCCGCCACGCCCTTGATGAGGTAGTCGTCGCCCAGGAAGACGCTGTCATTGGCGGCGTAGTGCCGCACCCGAAGGGGCGGCCCCTGGGGCCGGGACTCCCGGGCGAGGCCGGGCTGGGCCTCGTCACCCAGCTCCAGTTCTGCCAGGAAGAGCCGGAAGAGGCCGCCCACCTGGGTGGCCAGGGCCACCAGGGCGTCCTCCTCCGCATGGGTGAAGCGCATCTCCGTGGGGCTCTCCACGAAGAGCACGCCCAGGGGCTCCTGGGCCCCGGGGATGGGGACGGCCAGCTGGCTGCCGGGGGAGGCCAGGCCCGGGAAGGGGATCTCGGTCTCCAGCCGGTCGCCCATGCCCTGCCGCTCGGCCCCCTCGCGCATGGCGAGGCCGTAGGCGTACTCGGAGGTGACGTGGGAGATGCGGATGGGGGCTCGCTCCCGGGCGGCCACGCCGATGACGCCCTCGCCCACCGGGATCTCCGAGCCCACGCCCGAAGTGGCGTACCCGCGGCTGGCCACGGTGTAGAGCCGGTCCCGGCGGGGGTCCAGCATCATCACCAGGGCGTGCTCGATGGCGAAGTGGGCCTGGAGCCCGTCCAGCAGCGCATCCAGGAGGGACTCCGCATCGGGGCTGGTGGGCAGCCGCGCCATGCAGGTGCGCAGGGCCAGAAGCGGATCCACCAGGGGGGACGGGGCGGGCAGCGTGCTTCCCGGCACCACCTCCGCCCCTTCGATGCGGTAGATGTCGGAGCCCAGGAGGCGGAACACGCCGCTCATGCCAGTGTGGGACGCGATGCCCGCCAGCTTGGCCTTCATGGACTCGAAGACGGGGCCCCGGGTCTCCGTGCGCTCGTAGACGAGGTGCAGCCGGTACTGCTGTGCGGTCTGGGGATGGATGAGGCCCAGGGTGACCCGCGGGTTCGCGAGCAGGTTCTGATGGGTGCGGTTGAAGAACTGGTAGGAGAGGGCCAGGTGCCCGTCGTCCAGGTACTGGCCCTGGGACATGTAGGCCACATTGGGGGTGCCGTCCGCGGCGCAGGTGGAGACCACGCCGGGGATGACGCCATCCAGGCAGTCGCGGAGGGCGCGGACGGGGATCATGGGCCCCCCGGAGCCCGAGGCGGGGTCGGGGCCGAGGTCAGCGGCGTCCCGGCCTGAGCCCCCGGCGTCGAGTTGAAGAGCACCGAGGGCGTGAAGCTCAGGCCCACCAGCGCCTCGTCGGGGCAGTCGAGCAGGGTCCGGACCATGCCTTCCGTGAAACCGAGGAAGACCAGGCACTGGGCGAAGGCCGCCCGGTAAGCCGTGACGCAGGCCAAGTCGGTGTCGACGAGGGGCTCGAGCCGGGCGTCCTGCCCCTTGATCTGGATGGTGCGGTGCGTGGGGGGCTCGCTGAAGACCACGGCCAGGGCCCCGCTCCGCGTGGCGTCCCGGACGAGGTCCACGGCCTGGGGTCCGGCGAAGAACAGCCGGAGGCGGCCCGGGCCCGGATCCACCCGGCAGCCGAAGGCGCGGCAGAGACTGGGGACGCCCGCGGCACTCGCCGAACCCGCATTGATGGAGAGGCCTCCCGTGAGGAAGCGAGTCAACTCCGGATCGAGGAGGAGGGAGGGAGCGGTCGGCATGGGCGGATGATTTTATCCAATCTCCTTCGGCCGGTGGGGCCGACCAACAGAGGCTGGATTCGCACCCTGCCGCGAGGCTTCCCGATGCTCTGGTATTCTTTGCCCGTGCATCCCGCCCCTGCCACCCGGACGGCGCCCCCCATTGCGCGCTGGCGCCCGCAGCTCGAAACCGGGCTGGAGGCCATCGACCAGCAGCACCGGGAGCTCTTGCAGGACCTGGCCCGGCTGGCCGTTGCCCTCGGGGCCGGATCGTCGGGCGACCTCCCGGACGAGCCCCTGGCCACCCTGGCCCGGCACCTCATCAAGCACTGCCAGACCGAAGAGAGCCTCATGAAGGAGGCGGGGTTCCCTGAACGCGTCGCCCACGCGAACCAGCACCAGGAGGTGGTCCTCCGGGTGCGCGACATCCAGTACCGGCGGATGAAGGGCCAGCCCGTCGGCCGGGAGGCGCTGGCCGACCTGGGGGCCTGGCTCGAGCAGCACATCAGCCAAGCGGATCGGGCCATGGCGGCGTACCTGAAGTCCCTTCACGCGGTCTGAGTCCAGCTAGGCGCACTTGGTGGGCGCCGACCCACTTCACGCTGGACTCGAACTGCCATCGGCTGGCCCCGGCCATGACGGCGCCGGGCCGACATCAAGTCGGCCCTCTGCCTATGGCCTACCGGGCCGCCGATGTTTCTCGACGCTGGACCCCGGCCACGTCTGCGTGGCCGGGGCTGGCCCGAGTCCAGCTAGGCGCTGGTGCGCCTAGCTGGACTCGAACCAGCGACCTGCGGCTTAGAAGGCCGCTGCTCTATCCACCTGAGCTATAGGCGCGCTGGGATAGTCTAGCGGGTCTCAGAAGTGGATCTGCAGCTGGGCCATGGGCGCGGTGACGCGCTTGTTGGTGGCGGGGGCGGGGCCGTCGTTGTTCGGGCCGCCGAACTTGTTGTTCCAGTACTCGAAGCCGGGGCCCACGTAGACCTTCTTCTTGGTGCCGAAGAGGGGGCTGATGTCGAAGAGCAGCGAGAGGTTCGCCAGGGTCTCGGGCTTGGTCTCCACGCCGAAGCCGTCCTTGCCCTTGGCGCCCTCGTAGTTGGCGTAGCCCTTGAACTCGGCACCCACCTGGCCCATCTGGAAGGGGATGCCCCAGGCGGCGGTGATGTAGTAGGTGGTGTCGTAGTCCACGGACCGGCCCACGATGCCGTTGTAGTTCTGCTCGTGGCAGGCCAGGAGGCCCAGGTCGAAGAAGCCGTCCGTCACCTTGAAGTTGAAGGTGGCCCCGGCGACGAGGAAGCGCTTCTTGGAGGCGAAGGCGTTGTCCTTGGCATTGAAGTCGAAGCCGGCGGTGAGGGAGATGTCGCGCACGGGGCCGAAGCTCAGGTCGGTCTTGGTGAGCTTGCCCAGGCTCAGGGAGCCGCGGTAGAGGGCGTAGACCTCGTTGGCCCCGCTGTTCCCGCTGGCGGTGGGGTCGTTCCGGTCGGACATGAGCATGTCCACGTTGAAGAAGTTCGTGCCGTAGGCCCAGCCGCTGACGTGGCCCAGCTGGAGGATGTTCTTCTTCACGGTGCCGTCGATGCCGGGCTCGCGGAACTGGGTGCCGGTGCGGTAGCCGATGAAGGTGTCGCTCCAGTCGGCGGCGCCGAGAGGCAGGGCGGCCGCCACGAGGAGGGCGAGGGCGAGCTTGGTCATGGAGTCTCCGGGGTGGGGCTGAGGTCCTAGGCGGACAGGAAGAGAAGCTTGAGGAGGAAGATGGCCGAGAGCACGAGGATGATCGGGTTGATTTCCTTGAAGCGCCCGGTGGCGGCCTTCAGCACGGTGTAGGCGATCATGCCGAGGGCGATGCCGTTGACGATGGAGAAGGTGAAGGGCATGACCACCACGGCCAGGTAGGCGGGGATGGCATCGGTGACGTCGTCGAAGCGGATCTCCTTGATCTCCGACAGCATGAAGAAGCCGATCATCATGAGCGCCGGGGCCGTGGCCTGGAGCGGCACCATGAGGAAGAGGGGCGAGAGGAAGAGGGCCAGGGCCAGCCAGCCCGCCACCACCAGGGCCGTGAGGCCCGTCTTGCCGCCCTCGGCCACGCCCGAGGCGCTCTCGATGTAGGCGGTGATGGCCGTGGTGCCGAACATGGAGGCGAAGGTGGTGCCCACGGCGTCGGCCATGAAGGCCTTCGACGCACCCGGGAACTTGCCCTCCTTGTCCAGCAGCTTGCCCTGGGCGCCGATGCCCATGAGGGTGCCGATGGTGTCGAACATGTCCACGAAGAGCAGGGTGAACAGGATGATGAAGATGTTGATCATGCCGCCCAGGGATTTGGTCCAGCTCCAGTCGTACTGGAACATCTTCGGCCAGCTGGGGATCTGGAAGAGCGTGCCCTTGGGCAGGTGGGTGAAGCCGCCGCCGAAGGATACGGGCAGCAGGCCCGCCAGGGTGATGGCCAGGATGCCCAGGAGGATGGCGCCCTTCACGCGCTTGGCCACCAGCACAGCGATGAGGAAGAGGCCCACCACGGACCAGAAAGCGGGGGTGAGGTGGCCGTGGTCCCAGAACTTCGCGATGAAGAGGTTGTTCACGTCGTGCAGGCCGAAGAGGGCCGAGGGATCGTTCTTCAGCACCGGGAAGATCGTGTCGGGCTCGAACTTCAGGCCCACCTGGGTGACGCCGGAATCTACGAAGCCGATGATGGCGATGAAGAGGCCGATCCCCACGGAGATGCCCTTCTTCAGCGAGAAGGGGATGGCGTCCATGAACGCCTCACGGACCTTCATGGCGCTGAGGGCGATGAAGACCAGGCCCTCCAGCAGCAGGGCCGTGAGGGCCACCTGGATGGTGTAGCCCATGCCGCCCTGGTTGGCCGGCGCGCAGACGGTGAAGGCGAAGAAGGCCGAGAGGCCGATGCCCGAGGCGAAGGCGATGGGCAGGTTCGCGTAGAAGGCGCCGATGAGCGTCGAGAGGATGGCGCAGATCACGAAGGCCGTGAAGCCCTGCGCTGGCGCGATGCCCGCCACCTTGAGGAAGGCGTTGGGGATCAGGGAGATCACGTAGGCCATCGAGATGAAGGTGGTGGTGCCCGCGAGCACCTCCGTGGCCACCGTGGTGCCCTTGGCCTTCAGGCCAAAAAACCGTTCCATGCGGTACTCCTCGAAAGGGGTGGAGGGATCAGGATTGCGTTTCGGTGTCGTTGCTGAGGCCGAGGTGGTCGAGGCCCCAGAAGAGCAGGCTGAGGATGATGGCCACCACCGTCCCGAGGGCCATGCCCTTGAGCTCCACGGTGCCCAGCTTCACGGCCGCGCCGCTGATGCCACTGATGAGCACCACGGACGTGAGGATCAGGTTGCGGGACTGGGTGTAGTCCACCTGCTTCTCGATGAGCATGCGGATGCCCGCGGCGGCGATGACGCCGAAGAGCAGGATGCAGACGCCGCCCATGACGGGCACGGGGATGCTCCGGATGAGGGCCGCCAGCTTGCCAGAGAAGGAGACCAGGATGGCGATGACGGCTGTGCCGCCGATGACCCACACGCTGTAGACCTTGGTGATGGCCATGACGCCGATGTTCTCGCCGTAGGTGGTGTTGGGCGTGGCCCCCACGAGGCCCGACAGCACGTTCGAAATGCCATCGCCCAGGAGGGAGCGGTGCAGGCCGGGATCCTTCATCAGGTCCTTGCCCACGATGTTCCCGGTCACGACGAGGTGCCCCACGTGCTCCGCCAGCACCACCAGCGCGGCGGGCAGGATGATGAGGATGGCCTGGAGGTTGTAGGTGGGCGCGTAAAGCGTGGGCACCTGGAACCAGGGCGCCAGGCGCACGGACTGGAGGTCCACCACGCCTAGCCCCAGCGAGATCAGGTAGCCCGCGATGACGCCCAGCAGCACGGGGATCACCGCCAGGAACCCGCGCAGGAGGATGGAGGCCAGGATGGTCACCGCCAGGGTGGACAGCGAGACCACCAGGGCCAGCCGAAGCGGCATGCCCAGCACGGCGGGACCGGCCGTGAGCCCGGCCATGTTGGTGGCCACGGGGGCCAGTTCCAGGCCGATGATGGCCACGATGGCGCCCATGGCGGCCGGGGGGAAGATGATGTCGATCCACCGGGTGCCCGCCACGCGCACCACCTGGGAGAGCAGCATGAAGATGAGGCCGAAGACGATGAAGCCGCCCTGTGCGGCGGAGTAGCTGAGGCCCGCCGCCAGCACGGCGAAGACCGGCGAGAGGAACGCGAAGCTCGAGCCCAGGTAGGCGGGGATGCGGCCCTTGGCCACGGCCAGGTAGATCAGCGTGCCCACGCCGTTCATCAGCAGGCAGGTGGCCGGGTTCACCTTGAAGAGGAAGGGCACCAGCACCGTGGCGCCGAACATGGCGAACAGGTGCTGGAGGCTCAGGGGCGCGGTCTGCAGCAGGGGCAGGCGTTCGTCGACGTCGATGGTGCGGCGCTGCATGGGGGCCTCGGCGGGTGTGGACCTTGTGAAGGCACCGCGGGGTGGCGCCTGGCTCCGGGGCCCGGGGAGGGTCCCTTCGGTCCGGAGGCACAAGGACCGGTCGATTGTCCCCTGCCAGGGCGTTTGCAGCCGTCACATTATGTTTTTTCCAGGCGCCGTGCGCGATGGGCCCCGTGCGGTGGCCCGCGGAGACGGGAGCAGGGCGGCCCTAGCGGGAGCCCCGTCCGCGGCCGGTCGGGGCCCCCTGAGGAACCTTTGCTTCCTCCCGGGGCCGCCCGGCGGCCTTCCTCAGGAATTGCTTCGTGGACATGAACTCCAGCATGGCCTCGAAGGCGTCCGCCGGCTGGGGCCGCCCCAGCAGGAAGCCCTGGAGGCAGTCGCAGCCGAGCAGCTCCAGCGCGTCGCGCTGGACCTCGGTCTCCACGCCCTCGGCCACCACCGTGAGGTTGAGGCTGTGGGCGAGCTGGATCACCGCGCGCACGATGGCGTCGGAGGAGAGGGCCGGATCCTCGGATTGCAGCGCGGCGATGAAGGACTGGTCCAGCTTCAGGGTGGTGATGGGCAGGCGCTGGAGGTAGCCCAGGGAGCTGTAGCCCGTGCCGAAATCATCGATGGCGATCCGCGTGCCGATCTCCCGCAGCCGGTGGAGCGGCGCCAGGTCCTCGTGGCCCTGCCGCATGACGAGGCTCTCGGTGAGTTCCAGCTCGAGGCAGCCCGGTTCGAGGCCCGTATCCGCCAGCGCACGGGCCACGCAGGCATCCCAATCTCCGTTGGCGAACTGGAGGACGGAGACGTTCACGGCGAGGATCAGCGGAGAGGGGCTGATGGCCTGCCACCGGGCCATCTGGCCGCAGGCCTCGCGGAGCGCCCACTCGCCGATGGGCAGGATGAGGCGGCTCTCCTCGGCCAGGGGGATGAACTTCACGGGGGGCACGGCGCCCAGCAGCGGGTGGTTCCAGCGCATCAGCGCCTCGGCGCCCGCGAGGCGGCCGTCCATGAAGAACTGGGGCTGGTAGTACATCTGCAGCTCGCCGTTCTGCAGGGCGCTCCGCAGGCAGCTCTCCAGCTCCTGCCGCTCGAGGGAGACCTCGTTGAGCGTGCTGGTGAAGCACTCGATGCGGTTGCCGCCGCGCTCCTTGGCGCGGACCAGGGCGGATTCCGCGTGGGCCTCCAGGATGTGGGCGTCCATGCCGTCGTTGGGGAAGACGCAGACGCCGATGCTGGCGGTGAGGTCGATCTCCCGGGATCCGGCGTGGAAGGGCACCTGGAGGGCCTCCAGGAGCTTCTGGCCCACCCGGGCCGCGGCCACCACATCCTTGATCTCCTGGAGCAGGACCAGGAACCGGTCGCCACCCATGCAGGCGAGCGTGTCGCCCTGGCGCAGGGCTTCCTGGAGGCGCTGGCCGAGGAGCCGCAGCACCTCATCGCCCCCCGGGTGCCCCAGCAGGTCGTTCACGCGCTTGAAGCGGTCCACGTCCAGGAGGAGGACGGCGACGATGTGCCCGTGCCGCTGGGCCACCAGCAGGGCCTGGGACAGCCGGTCCGCGAAGTGCCGATGGTTAGGCAGGCCGGTGACCCCGTCCAGCAGACTCAGCTCAGACACACGCTGCTCCAGGGCCTGGATGCGCCGTTCGGCGTTCCGGAGGCGGCCGATCGCATCGAGACGGTCGATCTTGAGCATGAAGCCCTTGAGATCCAGACCGTGGGAACGCTCGTTCGGCAAATGCACTCCGGATGGCATTCAAATCCTAAGGCACCCGTTCGGATGGCGCCATGGAGAAAGGCTTTTCCGAGGAAAAAAGCGTCGATGAGATCAGGGAAAGATGTGCCGGCCCGGCACCTCCGGAGGGGTCGCTTTCCTCGAACCGGATCTGACCCTCCGGTCGCGGGCGGCCCATGGTGGGGTCCGCGGGAGACCCCGCGGAGGAGTTGCCCATGCGAACCCCCGACCCGGAAGGCCGGTCCCGGCCTTTCACCCTCCTGGCCCTTTCCGCCCTGCTCCTCCTGGCCGCGGCCTGCGGCGGCGGCGGGGGCGGTGGGGGTGGCGCTGCGGCGATGCCACCGCCCCCGCCGCCCTATGTCCGGTACGCCGCGCTGTCCGGGGCCGACGAGGTGCCCGCCAACGCCTCCACGGCCACGGGTGCGGCCGCCTTCTCCGTGAACCCCACCACGAAGGTCCTTACGGGCACCGTGACCACCTCGGGGATTGCCGGGGTGGCCGCCCACATCCACGAGGGCGCCCCCGGCGTGGCGGGCCCCATCATCATCCCGCTCAGCGGCGGGGCCGCCGGCGTCTGGACCGTCCCCGCCAACACGGTGCTGACGGACGCGCAGTACGCCAAGCTCCAGACCAACGGCTACTACGTGAACGTCCATAGCGCGGCCTTCGCCGCCGGGGAGATCCGCGGCCAGATCGAACTCCAGGTGAGCTTCGCCGCCCTCACGGGCGGCCAGGAGACTCCCACCAACACCAGCACCGCCACGGGCTTCGCCTCCCTGGCCGTGAACGCGACGACCGGGGCCATCCAAGGCTCCGTGGTCACGGCGGGGATCACCGGGACCGGCGCCCACATCCACGAGGCGGCCGCCGGCACCGCGGGGCCCATCCTCATTCCCCTGACGGACGCGGGCGGCGGCGTCTGGACCGTGCCGGCGGGGGCCTCCCTCACCAGCGCCCAGGTCGCCAGCTGGCAGGCGGGCAACCTCTACGTGAACGTCCATTCGGCGGCCTTCCCCAGCGGCGAGATCCGCGGTCAGCTGAACGTGGCCGCCCCCGTGACGCAAACGGCCACCCTCTCCGGCGCCAGCGAAACCCCGGCCAACGCCTCGACCGCCACGGGCACCGGGGCCTTCAGCCTCAACCCCGCCACCCTGGAGCTGATCGGCGGCGTGGCCACGACCGGGATCACGGGAACCGGGGCCCACATCCACGAGGCACCGGCGGGGACCGCCGGGCCCATCATCGTGCCCCTGACGGATGCGGGCGGCGGCATCTGGACCGTGCCGGCGGGGACCCGCCTCACCAGCAGCCAGTTCACCAGCTGGCGGACGGGGAACCTCTACGTGAACGTCCACAGTACCGCTTATCCCAGCGGCGAGATCCGGGGCCAGCTGGGCGGTTCCTCCGGCGGAGGGACCGGGGGAGGCACCGGAGGCGGAGGGTACTGAGCGCCCTCCGGTGGGGCCCGGCGTCGCAGAGGGACGCCGGGCCTTTTTCGCTCGGACGGAGCAACCGCCCACCAGGGGGCCGACCCAGGGATGGACGTGGATGCTGAGACGTTGCGCGGGGCCACCTGGTAGCCGAACTGCCGCTCGCAGCGATCGACCCCATCATGGGGCGGGATCGAGGTCATGCCGCTCCCGCGGCTCTCCGAACCGGACGAAGGTCCCACCGCCCTCCAGGGGCCTGGCTGGGGTCGGGGCGGATCATGGGGGCACCCCGTTGCCGGAGAGGGTGTTGTCCGTGATGCTGTTGCCCGAGGACAGGTACTCGAGAATGCCGTTCCGACCGTTGCTGGTCACGGTGTTGCGGGTGACGGTGGTGCCCGCGACGCCGTTCCTCAGGTAGATGCCGTACCCCACGTTGCTCTGGACGGTGTTGTTCTTCACGGCATGGCCGCCGGTGTTGGAGGCCTCGAGGCCGCTGCGGGGGCCCGAGCTGAGGCTGCCCGCGCCATTGCCGCTCATGGTGTTGCCGTCGATCACCACGCTGTAGATGAAGGCCAGGCCGGAATAGGCGATGGGGACCCCCACCTCGATGCCGTCGCCCGCGTTGTTCGTGAAGACGCAACCCGTGATCAGCACGTTGTTGACCGTCTGGCCGCTGTTCGGCTCGATGTCGAGGCCGTCCTCGGGAAGGGTGCCTCCGGTGTTGGCGAAGCGGGAATCCCGGACGACGATGCCGCTCCCCCCGGTGATGGAGAGCCCTTGGCGGCGGTTGTGGTCCGCGGTGACGCGGCAGAGGGTCACGTCGCTGGCATCGGTCACCGTGAACCCGTCGCCCCAGCATTCCCTCGCGGTGACCCCGACCACGGCGATGTGCTGGGCGCCGCCCGTGATCCGGAGTCCCATGCCCTGCTCGCCGGTGGTGCCCGTGTGGGCGCTGCGCTCGCCCAGGAGGGTGCCACCCAGGATGTTCACGTTCGAGACCCCGGACACCCGCAGGATGGTGTAGTTGTCCGCGCTGTTCGGGATGGCCGCCAGGACGGCGCCGCTGTCGAGGGAGAGGGTCATGCCGCTCCGCAGGAGCAGGGAGGTGAGGGCATTCACTCGGTAGGTTCCCGCCGGGACCGAGACCGTGCCCCCGGTGCCGCCGACGGCATCGATGGCCTTCTGCAGGGCGGCCGTGTCATCCGTGGTCCCGTCGCCCTTGGCGCCGTAGGGCGCATCCTTGACGTTCACGACCCGGGAGGAGGTGGGCGTGGGGGCGCAGTTCGCCGTCGGGGGCTCGACCCCTCCCACCGGTCCGGAGGATCCACTTCCGTGGCAGGTGCACAGGAGGAGTCCCCCGCCGACCGCCAGGCCCCCGAACATCCCCTTCCACCCAGGTGGCAGGTCGACCTCTCGGAGAGAGAATCCGGCTAGGCGGCGCCGTCGGATCCCGGGGCCTGGGGGGGGAAGGGGGAGGGGCGGCATGGAGGGTCTCCGGACGGGAACCATATCATCCACAAGCTTGCGCAAGCATGCTGATTTTCCTTGCGAGCTTGTGGTAAATAGCGATATATCTATCAGCTCCTCTCGGAGACTGCCGTGTGTCCACAAGACCCGTCTAGTGCTCGGATTCAAACCGCCGGTTCTGCACTCTCCGCGCCGCGCCAGTCCGCGATTCCAGGCCGAGAGATGGGGATGCGTCCCCGGGCCAAAGCCGCTCCGAAGGTCGCCCCGACCCTCGCTCTGGGGGCCGCCCTTGGCGCGGTCCTGCTGCTCGGCGCGTGCAGGGCGCCGGGCATGAAGCTGCGGGAGCAGCCCTCCCGGCCGGAAACCACCCGGGTCGACGGGCTGACGGTCTCCTTGCAGCCGCTGAACCTCACGACCGTCCAGGCCCAGGAGCGGCCGGCTGGCGAAACGTTCTCACTGGAAGGCCTGCTCGCACAGAATCCTCCGGTCTACCTGGTCGGCCCCCAGGACATCCTGCTGGTCACCGTCTGGGACCACCCCGAGATCACCCTGCCCCTGGGCCAGTACCGGCAGGACACCGCCGCCGGCACCGTGGTGGACGAGCACGGCGATCTGTTCTTCCCCTACGTCGGCAAGTTCCATGTCGCGGGACTTTCCGTGGGCCAGGTCCGGGACAAGCTCGCCGCGCTTCTGAACAAGGTGCTGCAGAATCCGCAAGTGGACGTGAAGGTGATCGCCTACCGGTCGCAGAAGGTCTATCTGGGCGGGGAGGTCCGGAACCCGGGCGTCTATCCCGTCAACGATGTGCCGCTCTCCCTGACCGAGGCCCTGAACCGCGCCGGCGGGCTGCTCCCGACGGCCGACGACAGCCGCATCCTCCTCTCGCGGGGCCAGAAGACCTGGACCCTGAATTTCCAGGCCCTGCTTTCCCAGGGCAACCGGGTGGGTCAGATCCTGCTTCAGAACGGGGATTCACTCCAGGTTCCGCACCTGAACGACGCCCCCATCTACATGATGGGCGAGCTTCTGAGGCCCGGGACGACGCCCCTGGTCCACGGCCAGCTCTCTCTGGCGAAGGCCATCCAGGACTCCGGCGGCATCCAGGGGCAGACCGCGGACCCCAGGTGCATCTACGTGATCCGCCAGGGCTCCTCGCTCAATGCCGTGGATGTCTTCCACCTCGACGCCCGCAACCCGACGGCCATGATCCTCGCCGACCGGTTCCCGCTGCGGCCCCGGGACATCGTCTACGTGGACAAGGGCACGGTGGTGCGCTGGGGCCAGGTCGTGAACCTCGTCCTGCCGGCCTACAGCGGCCTGCTGCAGACTGCCGTCAGCGCCAAGTACCTGGGCTCCTCGTCGAACTCAAGACCATGAAGACTGGCTGTACCCCCGCCATTCACCGCATCCTCGTCATTTGTGAAGGCAACCACTGCCGAGGCCCCATGGCCGAGGCGATGCTGCGCGCCGCCCTGCCTCCCGGCATCCAGGTGGCGTCCGCCGGGCTGAACGCCCTGGAGGGCCTCCCGGTGGATCCCGAGGTGTCCCGGTTGATGGCGGAGGCCGGCCTGGACGTCTCCGGGCACGCGGGCCGGCAGCTGACCGAGGAGATGCTCCTGGCGGCCGACCTCGTCCTGGTGATGGATCTTCCCCAGAAAGCCTGGTGCGAGGCGGCGACCCCCAGCCTCCTGGGTCGGATCTTCCTCCTCGGGCACTGGCGCCCGGAGGGGGCCCGGGAGATTCCAGATCCCTTCCGCCAGGGGGCCGAGGCCTTCCGCACAGCCTTCGAGAACATCCACCTATCCGTGTCAGACTGGCTGCCCCGCTTGGCACACGAGCAGAGGTCTGCATGAACAGCCCCCTCGCCACCGGCATTCGACCCTCCCGGCTGGATCCGGAGGAACCCCGCCCCCGCCCCATGAAGCGGTTTCACGAGCCCGAGGAGATCGGGCTCACCGAATGGCTTGCCAACCTCTGGGAGGGGAAGCACCTCATCCTCGCGGCGCTCGTCGTGTTCGTCGGGCTGGGTGGCCTGTACGTCTGGCAGGCTTCCCCGGTCTACCAGGTCCAGGCCCTGCTGCAGGTCCAGGCCAAGCGAACCGGCCCGTCGGACCCGGCCTTCGCGAAGATGGAGGGCCTGCTCTCGGCGCCTTCGGATACGCCGAGCGAGGTCGAGATCCTCCAGAGCAACCTGGTGCTGGGCCGGACGGTGGAGGCGCTCAGCCTCGATCTTCGCGCCCGCCCGAAGCTGTTCCCCGTCTTCGGCGCCGCCCTGAACCGCGGGAACCCGGAGGCGCCCAAGGTCGACCTGGAGTCGTTCGAGGTGCCGGACGATCTGCGCGGGACGGTGTTCAACCTCCGCGCCCTGGGGGGCGGAGCCTTCCAGCTGGATTCCCCGAAGGGCGCCCCCCTTGGCAAGGGCGAGGTGGGCCAGCCTCTGTCCGTGTCCTACGTGGGGGAACCCCTCAAGCTGGTCGTCCGCTACATGCAGGCCAAGCCCGGGCAGGTCTTCACGGTCGAGCGGAGCTCGGTGACCGACGGGATCGCCTCGCTGCGCGCCAACCTCGACGTGGCGGAAAAGGGCAAGCTCACGAACGTGCTGGGGCTGACCCTCACCAGCACCAATCCGGCTCTCGGCGCGAAGATCTTGAACGAGATCATCGACCAGTACATCCACCACAAGGTCGAGGGGAAGAACTCCACGACCATGAAAACCCTGGAGATCCTCAAGGAGCAGCTGCCCCAGGTGAAGGCCAAGCTGGACGAGTCGGAGAACCGGCTCAACCAGTTCCGGACCCGGACCGGATCCGTGGATCTTGCCCGGGAGGCGGACTCCTACCTCCAGCAGAGCACCAACCTCAAGACGCAGATGTCCTCCCTCCAGCAGAGGCGCCAGGAGCTCCTTCGGACCTATCGGGAGGACGCCGACGTGGTGGCCACCCTCGACAAGCAGATCGCCCAGCTCAAAGCCGAGAACGGGCGGATCGAATCGAAGGTCCGCACCCTGCCGGGGGCCCAGCAGGAAGTGGTGCGCCTGTCCCGCGAGGTGGCGGTCAACACGGAGCTCTACACCGCGATCTTGAACAACATCCAGCAGCTCCGTATCGCCAGTGCGGGCGAGGTGGGAGGCATCACGGTGGTGGATTCCGCCACGGCGGATCCCAAGCCCGTGGCGCCCCGGAAGACGCTGCTCATGGGCCTGTTCACCTTCCTCGGCCTCTTGGTCGGCATCGGCCTCGCCATCCTCCGCAAGGCCCTCAATCCGCGCATCGAGGATCATCGTCTCCTCGAATCCAAGCTCGGGTTGCCGGTGCTGGTGACCATCCCCCACAGCAAGGCCCAGGAGGCCCACAGCCAGGCCATCCGGAACGGCGAGGACGGCCTGCACCTGCTGGCGACTCTCAACCCGGACGACCTCGCCACGGAGAGCCTCCGCAGCCTTCGTACCAGCCTCCATTTCTCCAGGAAGCACGCGGCCGTGAGGACGATCATGGTGACCGGGCCCTCGCCGAACATCGGGAAATCCTTCGTGGCGGGGAACCTCGCCGCGGTGCTGGCCCGGTCCGGAAGCCGGGTGCTGGTGGTGGATGCCGACCTCCGGAAGGGGTCGCTACACCGCCACTTCTGGTCGAAGGACCGGACAGGCGGGCTGTCGGACGTCCTGGCCGGGATGGCGGAATGGGAGACGGTGGTCCACAAGACGCCCGTGCCAAGGCTCTCCCTGATGATGTCCGGCTCCATCCCCATGAACCCGTCCGAGCTGCTGATGACGCAGGCCTTCGACACGTTCCTGGCCCAGGCCTCGAAGGCCTACGACTGCGTGATTCTGGACGCCCCGCCCGTGTTGGCGGTCACCGACTCCCTCCTCATTGGGGCCAAGGTCGACGGCGTCCTGCTCGTGGTGAAGTACGGTGCCCACTCCCTCGACGAGTTGCGGGCCTGCCTCACCCAGCTCGATCGCGCGGATCTTCCGTTGATGGGGTGCGTCTTCAACGATGTCGAGCCTCTCGGCGTCGTGGGCAACTACACGCACTACCGGTACGCCTACCACTACCGGTACGAGTGACGAACCCCGACGGGGCCGTCGCTCGCCGGCCGGGGCCGCGCGGGCCGCGCCATGCGGCGGGCATTCTCCGTGAACCAGGTCGCATGGACCAAGGCGCTACGGGTAATTCGAAGGTTCCCAGTCAGATGACCCATCTCCCGAGCCTGATGGGATCTTCTCGAGCGCTAGGGTATCGATGGCCGTGGCGAGAGTGGATAGCCGAAGATGGTCGAACAGGCCCGCGAGCTCGAGGTCCACGCCAAACGTGCTCTTGATCTGGATGAGCAATCCAATGCCACTCATCGAGTCGCCCCCCAGGTCGAAGAAGTCATCGTCAACGCCGACCGTATCCCGCTTCAGCAGATCGCACCATATCGCCGCGAGGGCCTGCTCGGTCCGGGTGCGGGGCTTTCCGCCTTTTTCGGCGCCAGCGGTCTCGCCGGTCCAGGGTGGCAGGGCTTTCCGGTCGACCTTTCCGTTTGGCGTGAGCGGGAGGGCGTCCATGAAGATGAAATGGGCCGGAACCATGTATCCCGGAATCCGCTCCTTGAGGAACGACCGCAGCTCCCCGGCATCCGGCCTAGCGTCGTCGCGTGCGACCACATATGCGAGGAGTTGCTTGGCCCCGGATTCGTCCGCGCGCGCGAGGACCGCGCAAGACCAGACCTTCGGTTGTGCCGCGAGGGCCGCTTCAATCTCGCCAAGCTCGACCCGGTAGCCGCGGATTTTGACTTGGTCGTCGATCCGGCCCAGGTATTCCAGGATTCCATCCGCCCGGTACCTTGAGAGGTCTCCCGTCTTATACATGGTGGCGCCTGGAACGTCACTGAAGGGATCGGGCAGGAAACGCTCGGCCGTGAGCTCCGGCCGGTTCAGGTAACCGCGGGCCACGCCAGCGCCACCAATGTAGAGCTCGCCCATCTCGCCGGGCGGAACCGGCCGAAGGCTGGGATCGAGCACATACAGGGAGGTGTTCGCGATCGGTCGCCCGATGGGCACGGGTCCGCTGGTCGGATCCTCTGGCCGCACTTCGTGGACACAGCAACCGACGACCGTCTCGGTGGGGCCGTATTCGTTGATGATCCGCGTGTCAGGCGCCAGATCGCGCCAGAGCTGGAGGCTTTCGGCCAACAGATTCTCGCCCCCGACCACGAAGACCCTCGCCATGCCCGGCACATGGATCGGGTTGACCTGCTTGCTCAGCAGCTCCAGGTGCGACGGCGTGATCTTGACGAGACCGTGCCCCCCGGTTCGCTGCAACGCCGCCACCAGGTTCTGCGCGCCGGCATCCTCCGGCAGGAGCTCGACCGTGCCGCCCGCCATCAGCGGCGTGTACAGGCTGGTCACCGTGAGGTCGAACGACACGGAGGAATGAACCGGAACCCTGTGGCCGGGCCCGACGGCATAGGCCTGAATCGCCCACCACAAATAATTGACCAGGCCGCTATGGACGATCATCGCCCCTTTGGGTCGGCCGGTCGATCCAGAGGTGTACATGACATAGGCCAGATGGGACGGATGGGCGACCGGCGCAGGATTGTCCTGGGCTTGGTGTTCGATCAGCGGCCAGCCGCTGTCCAGGTAAATCGCCTCGGCGCTCAGAGAGCCGAGCACCGGACGGCACTTCTCCTCGGTCAGCAGCCACCGTGTTCCGGCATCGCCGATCATGAAGGACAGCCGCTCCGGTGGGTAGGTCGGATCCAGAGGGACATAGGCGCCTCCTGCCTTCCACACCCCCAGCAACGCCACGACCATCTCCGGGGAGCGCTCAAGACAGACGCCTACGAGCACGTCCGGACCCACGCCGCGTTCGCGGAGGTGGTGCGCCACCTTGTTCGCGCGCTCATTCAATTCCCGGTAGCTGACCTGTCGCGCTCCGAATGAGAGGGCGACGGCGTCGGGGGTCCGGGCCACCTGGCGCTCGAACAGCTCGTGTGTGCAAACAGGTGGGAATTCGGCGCGCGTACCGCTGATTGTCATAAGGACCGCCCCACGATTTCTTTCATGACCTCATTGGTGCCGCCGAAAATCCGCTGTGCCCGGCTATCGCGCCACATGCGCGCGATCGGGTATTCCTCCATGTACCCGTATCCCCCATGGAGCTGGACGCACTCGTCGATGACCCGGCATTGGCAGTCGGTCAGCCAGTACTTGGCCATCGCCGCGCTCACCGGGTCCAGCCGCCCGGCGATGTGCTGTTGGATGCAGTTGTCCACGAACACGCGCCCGACGTGCGCCTCGGTCTTGCACTCCGCCAGCTTGAACCGCGTGTTCTGCAGGTCGATGAGCGGGTTGCCGTAAATCCGCCGCTCCTTCGCGTAGCGTGTCGTCATCTCCACCGCGCTTTCCGCGGAGGCGACGGCGGCGAGCCCGATCGACAGCCGCTCGTAGGTGAGCTGCTCCATGAGCTGCAACAGTCCGCGGCCCTCGCCGGCGCCAAGCAGGTTCTCGGCGGGGACCCGCACGCCGTCGAAGAACAGCTCGCACGTGTCCAGAGGGTGCCGACCGACTTTTTGCAGGATCTGGCCGATCCGGTAGCCGGGCAGGTTTTCGGTCTCGACAACCAGCAGGGACAGCGCCTTCATGCCGGTGGCCTTGGGGTCCGTCCGCACGGCGAGACACACGAGACCCGCATGCCATCCATTGGTGATGAAGGTCTTGGAACCGTCGATGACGTAGTCATCGCCCTCCCTGCGGGCGAGGGTCCTGAGGGACGCCAGATCGGACCCAGCGTCGGGTTCCGTCATCCCGATCGCACCGACGAGGGTTCCGTTGGCCATGCGGGGGAGCCAAGCTCGTTTCTGCGCCTCGCTGCCATAGGCCAGAATGTAGTGGGCCACGATGCTCTGGACCCCAGCGCCGAACGGAATCCCCGCGCGCGCCAACTCTTCCACGACGACGGCTTCATGCGCGAAAGTCCCGCCGCCCCCGCCGTAGGCTTCAGGCACGTCTGGCAGCAGCAATCCGGCTTGGCCGGCTTTGATCCACGCGTCGGAATCCGGGCGGCCCTGCGCCGCCCAGAGGGCCTGGTGCGGGGCGAGGTCGTGCTCGACGAAGTGCCGGACCGTCCGCCGGAAGATTCGGGTATCGTCGGTCATCCACGGGGACTCGTAACCGAGTGCTGTCATCGAAT
Source organism: Geothrix alkalitolerans (assembly GCF_022808885.1). NCBI lineage: Bacteria > Pseudomonadati > Acidobacteriota > Holophagae > Holophagales > Holophagaceae > Geothrix > Geothrix alkalitolerans. Next base: position 72,326 of record NZ_JAKZLE010000008.1, read on the forward strand.
GGGATCGCCTCAGAAGAATAAATGTCATATCATGTTCGACAACGGATTGCTACAAGCTTGTCGACCGTCGGTGGGCCTTACCGGGAGCCCATGACGTGCGGGCTCCGTTCCTGACCTTTCGAGATGCCGCCTCCGCTCCGGAACAGCCACCCGGTGAAATCACCCCCGGAATCAACTCATTCATTCAAACCATCAGGTGTGGCATGCACATTGAAATCACCCCCTATACGGCTGCACACGAAGAGGCCGTGCGGGCGTTCAACACACGACTCGCCGCGGCGAACCTCGACCCCAACCTGTATACCTTTCATTTCACGGAATCTCATGTTCCCAAGTGGCTGCCCAGGCGGGAGGGATTCGATCTGTACCAGGAATATTTCGTGGCTGTCGATGAACAAGGAGGCATGCACGGCGGTTACGGTTTGAAACATCAACCCTTTCTGGTGAAGGGGGAATATCTGGTCATGCAGGATTACCAGAACCCGATTTCCGAAGGCATTGCCGACCGAACCTACGCCATGATCGGGGCGAAATTGTACTGGGATGCCCTTCGCAGGCATCCTCACATGTGGGGGCTGGGCATTGGAGGCCTCCACATTCCCATGGCGAAATTCCTGCTTTCAGCCGGATGGCAGACGACCCCGGTCCCGTTCTGGTTCAGGGTCATCCATCCGGATGCCTTCCTGCGCAACATCACCATCTTGCGGAACACCCCCCTTCGGCGGATCGTCTTCGACGTCCTCAGGTTCAGTGGCCTGGGCTGGCTGGGCATCAAGATGCTCTTCGGCCTGAGACGCGGCCATCGTCCCTCGGCTGATGTGTCCTACGAGATGGTTCCCGAGTTCTCTGAATGGGCCGACGCCGTCTGGGACAGCTGTAAAAACGACTATTCACTGATCGCGGTGCGCGACCACCGGATCTTGAATGCCCTGTACCCAGCCACCAATCCGCGGTTCATACGCCTGAAGGTCATGCGGGACCGGCAGGTCGTGGGCTGGGCGGTACTGCTCAATACCCAGATGTCCGGGCACAAGCAATTTGGCGATATGCGCGTGGGCACCCTGGTCGATTGCCTCGCCAAGCCCGCCGATGCCCGGGATGTCGTCGCCTGCGCCAGGAAGGTCCTCGAAGATGGCGGGTCAGACCTGGTCATCTCGAACCAGGCCAGCCAGGCCTGGTGCCTGGCGTTGCGGACCACGGGCTTCCTGGAAGGCCCCTCGAACTTCCCGTTTTTCATGTCCCCCAAGCTGGCTGCCCTGCTTCAACCCCTTGAGGAGAGCGCCGCAAGCTTCCACCTCAATCGCGGCGACGGTGATGGACCTGTGCACCTCTAGAATGGACGATCAAGTCTCGGATCCCTCCGCGGGCCACGGGTGAGGGGCGCGAACCAGCAACCGCTGGTTGGCGGGAAGGACCAGGGGCTCTGGACGCGTCATGGGTGAACCGGGGCCAGTTCCATGAACGCCAGGATGTCCGCCGTCACCCGGCGGACATCGTAGGTCTCCTCGGCGATCCGCCGGCCCTCCGCCCCGAAGCGGGCGATCAAACTTCGGTCCGTGGCCAGCTTCGCCATGGCCTCGGCGAGCGCATCGCTGTTCCGCACCGGGACGAGGAAACCGTTGCTTCCATCCCGGACGGTGGCCCGGCATCCGGGGGCGTCCGTGGTGACGACGGCTCGTCCCATGGACATGGCCTCGAGCACGGAGCGGGGCGTCCCCTCCCCATAGGAAGGCAGCACCAGGACGTGGGCGGCGGCCAGGGCCGGGCGGACATCCCCGGTCTCGCCGAGGTACTCCACGATGCCTTCGCGGGTCCAGCCCTCCACCTGCCCGGCCTTGATCGCGTTCGGATTGCTGTCCAGGGGACCCAGGATCTGGAAGCGCGCCCCCAGGTGCCGGTCCGAGAGGGTCCGGCAAGCCTGGACGTACTCGTTCAGGCCCTTGTCCCGCAGCAGCCGTCCCACGAAGAGGAAGGTCACGGAGCCGGGGGGGAGCGGCGACTGGACATAGTGGTCCAGGTCCACGCCGGAGCCGTTGATGATCCGCCAGGGATGGCCCTCCGGCAGCATCCCCTCGTTCCGGAAGAAGGCGAGGTCGTCCTCGTTCTGGAACAGGACCCCCCGGCACTGGCGCAGGGCCCGCCGGTAGAAGGCCTTCACCAAGCGCCGGACCGCCCGCTCGCGGAGTCCCGTGGGGGTGCCCTGGAGCGTGGTTCCCCGGCCGGTGATCATGGCAAAGCGCTGGCGGACCCCCGCCTGGCGGGCGGCCAGCGTCCCGAAGGCCACGGCCTTCACCTCGTAGGCCAGGAGGGCCTCGAGGCGCAGGTGGCGGAACAGGTTCCGCAGGCGGACGAGGCTGGCCAGGTCCCGGAGGGGGTTCAGGCCGGTGCGGTCGAGGGTGATGGGAACGTAGGTGGCGCCGAGCGCCTCCAGGCTCGCCTGGATCCCGGCGGTGCCGCCGGGGGCGATGCCGTAGACCTCATGCCCCGCCCGGGCCATCTCCGAGATGAGGTGGCCGCGGAAGTTCACCAGGTCCCTCGCCTCGCCGCCCAGCACTCCGATCCGCATCAGAGCCGGGCCGCTTGGGCCGCGAACCAGGGGACCAGCTCATCCAGCCCCTGGGCCACGGAGTGGGTGGGCTCGTAGCCCAGGTGGGCCCGGATCTTGGAGAGGTCCGCCTGGGAATGCCGGATGTCGCCCTCGCGGGGCGGGCCGTACAGGGGGTCGCGCCGCTCGAACCCGGGATGCACGGCGGCGAGGCGCTCCACGATCATCCAGTAGAGGTTCGTCAGGGACGTGGTGCCGCCGTAGGAGACGTTGAAGACTTCGCCCAGGGCGCTCTCGGGGGCCACGCTGGCCAGGAGGTTGGCCTGGACGGCGTTGGCCACGAAGCAGAAGTCTCGGCTGGTGTCGCCGTCGCCGTGAATGGTGCAGGTCTCTCCGTCGGCCAGGGCCTGGAGCCACTTGGGCATGACCGCCGCGTAGGGCCCGTTGGGATTCTGGCGGGGACCGAAGACGTTGAAGTAGCGGAAGCCGAGGGTCTTGAATCCGTAGGTCCGGGCGAAGATGGCCGCGTACTGCTCCCCGATGACCTTGGTGAGGGCGTAGGGGGAAAGGGGATGCCCGGTGCGTTCCTCGACCTTCGGAAGCCCGGCATCATCCCCGTAGACGGAGCTGGAGGAGGCGTAGGCCATCCGCCGGACACCGGCGTCCCGGGCGGCCACGAGCATGTTCAGGAGGCCGTCCACGTTGGACTGGTGGCTGGCGATGGGATCCTTGATGGAGCGGGGCACGGAACCGAGCGCCGCCTGGTGGAGCACGACCTCGCTGCCTTCGCAGGCCTGCCGGCAGGTATCCAGATCCCGGGTGTCACCTTCGATGAAGGTGAACCGCGCCCACGAAGCCGGGGAAACCCCCTGGCGCACGTTCTCCAGGTTCCAGGGCCGCCCTGTGGAGAAGTTGTCGAGCCCGACCACGGTCTGGTCCAGCTCCAGGAGCTTCTGGAGGACGGATGAGCCGATGAACCCGGCCACGCCGGTCACGAGCCACCGCTTCGGGCGGGCCCGGAGGTCCTCGCAGAGCGCCAGGTACAGGCTCATCACAGGCTCCAGTAGGAGATGGGGTCGGGGAAGTCCGACGGCTGGAAGCAGGACTTCACGTCCACGACCACCGAAGTCGGCTTGAGGCAGGCGCGGAGGGAGGCGGGCCCGCCGTCGAGGAAGGCCTGGTGGCTGACGGCGAAGACCAGGGCATCGAGGTCATGGAAGGTGTCGAAGGGCGAGAGGCGGATCCCGTACTCCTCGTGGGTCGCCTCGTGGTCGGCCAGTGGATCATGCACCAGGGGATGGACCCCGAACTGGCGGAGCTCCTCGACGATGTCGGGCACCTTGCTGTTCCGGATGTCGTGCACGTTCTCCTTGAAGGTGAGGCCGAGGATGCCGACCTTCGCAGTCTTCACCGGGATCTGCTGCTGGATGAGCAGCTTCACGAGCTTCTGGGCCACGTAGGCGCCCATGGTGTCGTTGATGCGCCGGCCTGCGAGGATGACCTGCGGCTGATAGCCCAGCTCCTCGGCCTTGGTGGTGAGGTAGTAGGGATCCACGCCGATGCAGTGGCCGCCCACGAGGCCGGGGCTGAAGGGGAGGAAGTTCCACTTGGTGCGGGCCGCGGCCAGCACCTCCGCGGTGCGGATGCCCACCTTCTCGCAGATGATGGCCAGCTCGTTCATGAGCGCGATGTTGATGTCCCGCTGGGTGTTCTCGATGACCTTGGCGGTCTCGGCCACCTTGATGGAGCTGGCCTGGTGGATGCCCGCGCGGATGACGGCCCCGTAGACGCCGGCGATGGTCCGGAGGGAGGCCTCGTCCTGGCCGGACACCACCTTCACGATCTGGTCCACGGTGTGGACCTTGTCACCTGGGTTGATGCGCTCCGGCGAGTAGCCCAGCTTGAAGTCCACGCCGCTCTTGAGCCCCGAGTGTTTCTCCAGCACGGGGCCGCAGATCTCCTCCGTCACGCCGGGGAAGACCGTGGATTCGTACACCACGATGGCACCCGGACCGATCACCTTGCCCACGGTCTCGCTGGCCTTGAGCATGGGCGTGAGATCGGGGCGGTTCCAGCCGTCGATGGGCGTGGGCACGGCCACGATGATGAAGTCGCAGCCCCGCATGTCCTCGGGGTCCGCCGTCATCTTCAGCGTTGTGCCGCGGAGGGCTGCCGGGTCCGCCTCCTTGGTGCGGTCCACGCCGCCCTTGAGTTCCGCGACCTTCTCGGCGTGGATGTCGAACCCCACTGTGCCGGGGAACTTCTTCGCCAGCTCCAATGCGAGGGGAAGTCCGACATATCCGAGACCCACGACTGCGATGCGCATGATGCTCCACTCCCGGTGAGCTAGATGGTTGATCTTTCGAGGCGTCCAATGGTCGGTGCGACGAGGCGATTATTTCTCAATCGGATGCTGGTGGCTAATGGATTTTTGATGAGCTCTTGGATAATCAGGTCCCCTGTCCGTGGATCTCCTGGCTCCGGCCGGAGCAGTAGGCGTACGTCCCGTCCGAGAGGTCCGTGCATTCGCGGGTGCGAGGGACCAGTGTCATCCGCGACCTCCCCCGACGACTTCGTGGAAGGGTGGGTGCGGCAGGCCGGTGCGGGTCCGGGCCGCCAGCTCGCCCATGGTCATGGGCACCACGCCGTAGCGGTCCCGGAGTGCCACATGGCACCGCAGCAGCTCTTCGAGGTTGGCCAGGTTTTCCTGAAGCCGGATTCCGAAATTGTGGGGGTGCCACCAGAGGTGGAAGCTCTCCCCGGCCCGGGCCGCCGCGGTCATGGCCGTCTTGATGCGCCGGAGACGCAGGCCCTCCAGGTGTTCCAGGCGGGGGTGGATGGGGCGCAGGAAGCGGCTGGAGGGGCAGTTGACCAGGCCGGCCTCTTCCCCGGGGATGAACCCGTTGGAGCCCGAGAGATTGACATAGTGGTCCACCAGGCGCGCCATGCGCCGGGGGGCGGAGTTCCCCTCGTCCTGTGACCCTCGGTACATCCAGGCCTTCTCGTTGCCGCGGAAGCAGGTGAATCCGGCCTCGGCGCAAACGGGCAGGTAGTCCGAGTTGTACTGGTTCCGGGGGAACACGAAGCTGACGGGTTGGACCGTGAGGCGCTGGATGGCGGCGATGGATGCCTCCAGGTCTGCCCGGAACTGGGCCTTGGTCTGCCCCTTCTCGAGACAGTAGAAATGGGAGAACGTGTGGCTGCCGAGCTCCTGGCCCTCGCAGTCGAGGATCTGGCGGGCCATGGAGAGACCGTAGTGGTAGGGGTCGGAGCGCTCATCCGCTCCGATCTCATCCAGGGCCAGGTAGGGGTTCAATCCCTCGCGGTCGTAGGTGGGTCGCAGGTCGGGCAAGTACTCGAGGAGCTCCTCGCGGCGATCGAAGAGCGACATGCCCACCGCTGCCCAGGTGGCCTTGATGCCATACCGCCTGAACAATCCCAGCATGGCCGGGATGGCTTCGCGTTCCCCCAGGATGTGGTCCCCGTAGGTCTGGATGGATTGCTTGTCGCGGAGGCCCCAGAGGAGCTCGAAGTCCAAGGAGATGACAAAGGCGGGTGCCTGCTTGGGCAGGAGCTTCCGGGTCGTCGCCGAGGTATGGCGGACCAGGTCCTCCCACCGCTCGATGATGCGTTCCTGGTCGTAGCGGGTGACCATGTGTTCCCGGCCGACCTCACCCATCCGGTCACGCACGGGGGCATCCAGGACCATCACGGCCAGCATCTGGTTCGCCAGCGCCTCCGGATCGCGCGGGGGAACGATCCACCCAGAGCGGCCCGGGGCGACCAGTTCCCGGACTCCACCGACATCCGTCGCCACGACAGGAAGGCCTGATGCCAGTGCCTCCATCACGGCATTGGGAAGGCCTTCCCAGGCCGAAGAAAGCACGAAGGCATCCGCCGCCTTCATGAGCCTCGCCACGTCGGCGCGCTTCCCGAGGAAGCGCACGACCTGTCCCACCCCGCGCCTCTCCGCCTCCGCCCGGAGGGCGTCGATCTGCTCACCCCCTCCCGCGATGTGCAGGCGGAACCGGGGGTTGGCCGCTGCGCACAGCGCCGCCGCCTCGAGCATGGTGGGGTAGTCCTTCGCCGGATTGAGGGTTCCGACGGCGAGCCACAGAAAGGCCTCCGGAGCGACTCCGAGGTCGGCCCTCACCTCTTCCCGGGGAACGGGTGAGGGATAATCCGAGGTGAACATCCCATTCGGAATCACCAGAGTCTTCCTCGGCGTGAGGACCTTCCGCGAGACCATGTAATTGATTCCCGCCTGGGAGTTCGAGACGGTCAGATCAATCAGCGGTTCCGTGAACCGGTAGACCTTCTCGCGAAGCGAGGTCTTGGTGAAGGCGGTCCGGAGGGAGCCGATGATGACCGGGACGCCCGCCAATCGGCCGCACACGCGGCCCATGACGTCGGAATGGTAGCTGAAGCAGATCAGCACCGAAGGCTTCCAGGCGCGCAGGTGCCGGAGGAGCCGCAGCGTCATGCGAATCGGAATGAGTGGATGGTCCTTGGGCATTCGGTGGAGCTCGCAGGACAGGTGGGGGATGCCATCGGCCTGGAGCTCCTCCTCGAAATCACCGCCGGGAAAGAGAGAGAGGATGCCCACCTTCCACCCCCTTCGGTGAAGGGATGTGCAGATCCGGACCAGTTGGGTTTCGGCTCCCCCACGGCCCAATTGATCGGTGAGAAACACGATGTCGTACATTCAGGCACCGGCGGGGAAAGGACGGGTCGATGGGACGCGGCGCAGGGAGGCCAGCGCGGCCTCCGTGCGGCGGACGAGAATCTCGGTGCTGAACTCCGAGCACATTCGCGCGCGCTGGGCCATGCCCTTCTCGGTTCGGGATGCTGGGGGTTCCCCCAGGAGGCGGGAGATGGCCGCTGCCAGCGCCTGATCATCGCCAGGGTCCACCACAGCCTCAGGGTCGCCCACCAGGCGCTCGGAATCGCCCGCCCGCGTCGAGACACAGGGGATGCCGCAAGCCATGGCCTCTCCCAGGACGTTGGGAAAGCCCTCGTCGGTCGAGGACAGGGCGAGAACCGTCAGGGCGTTGTAGACGGCGGGCATGTCTGTGCATGCACCTGGCCACAGGACGCTGTCGCGGAGGCCGAGGGACTCAGCCTGCCGCTTCAGGGTCTCCGAATAGGCCGACGGCCCGCTTCCCACACAGACGAAGCGGGCTTCAGGCCAATCCTGGACGATCCGCGCAGCCGCCCGCAGGAAGGTTGGGTGGTCCTTCACCGGCTCCAGACGGCCCACGATGCCGATGAGCGGCGCCTCCGCGGACAGGTTCCAGGCCCGGCGTTGCTCCAGGCCGCTGGGCAGGGCCGGCGCGAACCGGATGACATCGAATCCGTTGGGGATGACCAACATCCGGGGCCCCCGCATGCCCATGGCTTGGTGACTGGCCTGCCCCGCCTCAGAGTTGAAGATGATCAGATCCGTGAACCGGGACAGGCGCGCCGAGATCCTGAGCAGCCACCGGGAGCGGCCATCCAACAGCGAAACGTCGCTGCTGGTGCGGCGGATGCCCCAGGCCACGGGCCTGCCGAGCAGGCGCCCCAGCAGCAGGGCCGGCAGATTGGCGTCCATGTACCCATGGAGAACGTCCGGCTGGATCCGCCTCAGCAGGGCCAGCAGGCGGGGAAGCGCGGTCAGGTATCCGGCACCGCCCCTCCGTTTGTGGAGGCAATGCCAGGTGCTCTCCGGGATCCCCTCCGTCTCGCCCCACAGGTGGTTCTCGCCGTGTGCCTCGGGGCCATAGAACACCACGACGTGGACCTCGAACCGGCGCTTGTCCATCCCCCGCACTAGCTCGCACAGCTGACGCTCGGCCCCGTGCGCGATCAGGGAAGGGATGAGGAACGCGACGCGGGTCCGGATCACGACGCCCCCCTCGTCCGTGGCCTCCGGGCCATGGTGAGGATCTTCCGCGAGAGGCCCACCATCCGGTCCAGCGGGGAGAGGCGGCGGCCGCCAAGGGCCCTCGCCTCGTCGAGGGAGATCATTCTCGGTCCCAGCTGCTCTACCCGCTTCTCGAAGCGGGTCATCTCTCCGCCAGAGAGAAGACCGAGGTGGTAGCAGAAGGTCCACACCCCCCAGGGCATGGGCCGCATCATCGCGTACTGCTGGGGAATCCACACGGTCCCCTGGTTGTCCTGATAGGGACCGAAGGCCATGCCATCGCTGATGGTCCAGACCCCGAGCTCCCTCAGCGCGGCCACGGTGACCAGATCGAAGGAATGGGAAGGCGCGATCCATGCGTCTGGCCGGACCCCTTCGCGGGCGAAGATCTCCAGGCCGAGTTTCAGCTTGCGAAGCTGTTCCTCGTAGGGAAGGCCGGCGAATTCGCTCTTCGACGGGAAACCCAGGATGCCCGACTCGGAATTCACACTGAGGTGCTGGTACCCGTGGAGGCCAATGGCCCATCCCCGCGCCTGCCAGCCACGCACCCGATCCCAGAAGTCGGGCGCCGGCGGATCGACCATCAGCTTCGGATCCTGATTGTCGGGAACCACCGCCAGGATCGGCTTCACCCCCTGTGCGACCAGGATCTCTTCGACGGCATTCCAGGTCGACCAATCCATGGTCGGGCAGATGTCGTCGAAGCGGAGCAGGTAGCGTGGGCCGTCGAAGTGGATGCTCATCGAGGGAGCTCCGGCAGGCTGGATGGGGAGGAAGTCCCTTGGGGGGAGGCCAGGCCAGGCCTGTTCGGCATCCCGGGGCAGGGATTGGCCGCTGAACCGTGTCGAGATTCAGGCCCGGCTGGCTGCCCGGCGGGCCGAGCGAGATTCCGGGGCCTCTCGGAGGAGGTCCAAGACCGCCGAGGCCCGGGCCTTCCGTCGCATAAGCCCCGCCTGGGATCCGGGTTGAACCGGGAGACGTCCCAGCCGTTCGGGATGATCTGCCTGCGCCGCGCGGCGCCGCAGGCCGCCAGAGCATTGATGAGAAACAGCACACGGGGTTTCCGGCTCATTGGGCCATTGCCCTTCGTTCCCGCAGGCGCCGCCGGGCGGTCCAGAGAGGCCCCATGATGCGGTGAGTCCAGAAGAACTCTGAAAACCCGCGCCAACGGTCGGACAGAGAGAGCCTCCGCCCCGCGTAGTCCTGGAGCACGGAGGGGACATCCGTCAGGCGAGATGCATAGGTTCGGAGGGATTCGACAAACATCTCCAGCCGCTGCGGGGTCCAGTGGTTGTGGTGGTTGCACACGGTCCAGATGCCCGCGGACCTGGGCTGGAAATCCCAAAGCTGCTGGGGTATCCAGGTGATGCCGTTGGCCTCGGTGAAAGGCCGTGGCCAAAGGCCGTCACTGATGCGGGTCAAGCCGAGGTCCGCGAGGATCTCCACGGTGGTGCGGTCGAAGGAATGGGAAGGCGCCACCCAGGCTTCGGCGCGGACGCCCTGCTGATCGAAGATCGCCAGCCCGGATCTCAGCTTGGCCTCCTGTTCCGCTCGCGGAAGACCGGCAAACTCGCTCTGAGGGGTCAGCTTCAACATCCCAGGGTTCCTGTTCACGTAGACGTGCTGGTACCCGTGGATCGCGATGGTGTAGCCCATGGCTTGCCAGCGGCGGACACGGGCCCAGAAGTCCGCCCGGGGGGGGTCGACCATCAGTTTGCGATCGCGGTTATCGGGCACCACCGCCAGGATGGGCTTCACCCCGAACTGCACCAGACGAGCCTCGATGGCCTCCCACATGGCCCAGTTCATGGTCGGACAGATGTCGTCGAAACGCACCAAGTAGCGGCTATCGGTCATGCGGATCGTCTCCTTCACCACGGATTCGATGGCCAAGACGGAAGCGGCAATCGGTTGGGAAGGCTGCCGATGTCCATAGAACAGGATTCTCCAACAAGACTTCATCTACAATACATTCAGATGTCAAAAATCGATAGAATGTCGTTTCATGATCGTGTCTATCCCTGGCACTCCCCCATCACCCCCCGCGCGAGGTAAGGAACCCATGAAGATCTGCTTTTTCATCTGGGGCCTTCGAGCCGCCGGTGCGGAGCGGGTGCTCTCCTTTCTCGCGAATGACTGGTCGGCGGGGGGAAGGCGGGTCGTGGTCCTGACCATGGAGGATGAGGGGAAGGCGCCTTTCTACCACCTGGGCCGCGCCATCGAGGTGCGGCCCCTGAACCTCCTGGGAGAAAGCCACAACCTGCTCTCCGGGCTCGTCAACAACCTCCGCCGGCTCCGCAGCATTCGCAAGGCGATCCGCGAGGAACAGCCCGACGTGCTGATCGCCTTCATCGACAAGGCCAACATCCTGGCGGTCCTGGCGTCTCGAGGCCTGGGCATCCCCGTCATCATCTCGGAGCGCACCGATCCCTCCAGGCGATCGCTCGGATGGCGCTGGGGTCTCCTGCGCGATCTGGCCTACCCCCGAGCCGACACCGTCGTCTTCCAGTCGCAAGCCGTGCTGGAGTGGTTTCCCGCCGGGGTCCGCCGAAAAGGAGTGGTCATTCCCAACCCGGTGCCCCCGCCACCACCCATTCAGGGGGGAGATCCCGGGAACGCGTCACCCCACCGCCTTGTGGCCATCGGAAGGTTGTTCCCCGTCAAGGGGTTCGATCTCCTCCTGCGGGCTTTCGCCCTGATCCGGGAGCGGGCGCCTGGGTGGACGCTGGAGATCTGGGGCGAGGGGCCTGAACGAAAGGCGCTGGAGGCCCAGGTCCTGAGCCTGGGCCTGTCCGGGTGCATCCGCCTTCCGGGCCTGACCGAGGATCCCTACGCGGTCCTGCGCGGGGCGGACCTGTTTGTCATGCCCTCCCGCGCCGAAGGGTTCCCGAATGCCCTGGCGGAGGCGATGGCCTGCGGCCTTCCTGTGGTGTGCACGGATTTCGGGGGCGCTGCGCGGGAGATCATTCTGGACGGCGTGAATGGGCGCCTGGTGCCGCCCGAGGATCCCTCGGCCCTGGCCGAGGCCCTGGTCGCCCTGATGTCGGACCCCGCGGGCCGGGCACGCCTCTCGGCACGAGCCGGCGAGGTGGTGCAGCGGTTTTCGGGCGAGCGGGTCCTGGCCCTGTGGGAGAGCGCCATCCAGCAGGCCAGAGGCCGGAAGGTCGCCGCGGGAGGTATCGCATGTCCAATGTGATCTTTGCCTGTTGGCGTGGCCCCCAGGGCGCGCTCAGCGAGGGTGACCTGAGGCGTGTGGCGGACCGGATCACGCCCTCCAACGTGGCCGGCCACCCCCATCAGGTGGCGATGGGGACCCTGGAGGGACTGTGCCTCACGGGCCCGGTGGGGGCGGCCACGGCGAGGGAAACCTCGGCTCATCTGGGAGCCTTCGCGGGTTCGTGGCCGGCTTGGCACGAGCCCGGGTCCCCGGTGCCGGATGGAACCTTCGCTCTGGTCCGATCCGATGGCGGGCGGGTGGAGCTGTGCAGCGATTTCGCGGGATCCAGGACGCTCTGGTACGTCCTCACGGAGACCCGCTTTCTCGCCTCGACGTCCCAGCGTGCGCTGGTCGCTCTCATGGAAGGCCTGGAGTTCAACCGGGTGGCCTTCGCGTGGTTCCTGTCGTCGAGCACGCTCGGCCCTTCGGACGGCTGGGACCGGCGCATTCACCGCCTGCCCCAGAACGCCCGCCTGGTGCTGGACCGCCAGCGGTGGACCCTGGACCTTCGCACCACCCCAATCGAGTTCAGCCCCAGGCCGATGAACGCCGCGGCCTGCCGGGAGGAGCTGCTGGGGATCATGCGGGCGGCCATCCAGCGATTCGACTTCACCTCCGCGCGCTGGGCCCTGCCCCTGTCGGGAGGGTATGACAGCCGGTTCATCCTAGGGGTCCTGGTGGAAGCCGGGGTTCGGCCTCCCACCATGACCTGGGGACTTGCGTCCTCCCTCCACCAGCCAGGCAACGATGCCTTCATCGCCCGGAGGATCGCCTCGCACTATGGCCTCGCCCACGACTACCTGCTCTCGGAGCGATCGGAGGATCCGCCTGCGGCGGTCGTGGATCAGTTCCTGGCCGCCAGCGGGGGTGCCACCGACCAGCTCTTTCCCTACCTGGATGGCCTGCGCATGTGGGCTTCCTTCGCGGCGAGCGGAATCTCAGGGGTGATCCGGGGTGATGAGGGCTTCGGCTGGATCCCTGTGAGGACTGTGCAGCACGCGAGAACCTCCGTGGGCCTGACCATGCTGAGGGATTTCCTGACGGAAGCCGAGGCCGAGGAACTCGCGGATGGCGCGCAGCGCCTCCCGGAGCCGCTGGAACACCGGGCCGGCGAGTCCATCCCCGCCTACCGGGACCGCCTCTACCATGGCCACCGGATTCCCGTTGGCCTCGCCGCATTGAATGACGTGAAGGCGCCCTTCGTGGAGATCGCGAGCCCGCTCCTGTCTCGCGAGGTGCTCTCCTTCGTCCGCCAGATGCCCGACGACCTGCGCACCAGCAAGGCGGCATTCAGCCAGATCGCGAAGGCCGCAGGCCCGCCGGTGCCCTATGCGACCATGGGTGCCGACGACGACCGCAGCGACTTCATCCATTCGGAACCCTACCTGCGCTGGCTCCGTGAGGAACTCGAAAGCGGGACCGTCGAAGGCCTCCTGCCAGCTTTCTGGAGGGCCCGCCTCCTGGGCCATCTTTCGGAGACTGCCTTTACGCCGACCTCCAGCCGGACGGTGAGGGCTGCCTTCAAGCGGGTCATCCCTACCTCCTGGATCCGGGCCGTCAAAGCGCGGATGGGGCCTGAGCTTCCGTCGTGGGGGTTCCTCGCGCTTCGCACGGGGCTCGCCAGCCGCCTGGTGCGCCTGCTCGAATCGGATGCCAAGGCGATGAGAGAGGCCTCTCGATGAACCTTCGGGCCAGATGGGAAACGTTTTTGGGGAAAAACATGTAAATAATCGAATTGTAAAATGTTATTAACACGCGGATGCCTTGACAGGAAACGAGAACATGGAACCATGACGAAAACCAGTGGAACTGGTCAGCTGGCTGAGCATTCGACGGGGTTCGTCACCCTGCCGAATCAGAACCTGAGATCCCTGAGACGCCCAATCTAGAGGTGGATTCCTACATGGTGGTGGTCGCATTGCGACGAGTCTGGGCCCGCCTCCCCTTGATCGCGGCCAACCGGGGTGTGTTGCGGGCGGTGCTGACCGTCGGGTTCTTCGCGGTGGGCGTCAAGGTGGTGTCCGTCGTGAAGGAATCGGTGGTCGCGGCCGCCTTCGGAACGTCTAACGCCCTCGACGCCTTCGTGATCGCCACCCTGGCGCCCTCGGTGGCCGTCAGCCTCATCTCCAATTCCCTCAATGCCGCCCTGATCCCCACCTACATCGAGGTCCGGACCAAGGAGGGGTCCGCCTCGGCCGGGCGTCTCTATGCCACGGTGCTGCTGCTCAATCTCGCGCTGCTGACAGTGCTCTCCCTGGGGGTGGCCCTGACCTCCCCCCGGTGGCTGCCCGTCATCGCCTCGGGGTACTCCCCCGAGAAGCTGGCCCTGGCTCAGCAGCTGGTCTACTGGTCCATGCCCATGGTGGTGGCAACGGGGTTGTCCACGACTTGGGGGGCGATCCTCAATGCGCACGAGAAGTTCGGCGTCGTGGCCATGGCTCCGGCGCTGAATCCGCTCGCGATCCTGGTCGCCCTGGCGGTGGCCTACAAGGCCTGGGGCATTGGCGCCCTGGTGGCCGGAACCCTTCTCGGAGCCGCCTTGGAGGCGGGAGTGGTCGGCGCCAGCCTGTTTCGGAGAGGGCACTCCCTCCTACCCCACTGGCATGGGATGACAGGGCATGTCAGGACTGTCCTCGCGCAGTATGGGGCCACCATCAGCGGGGCCTTCTTGATCACCTCCATGTCGCTGGTGGACCAGGGCATGGCTTCGATGCTCGGCCCCGGGAGCAACAGCGCACTGAGCTATGGGATGAAGATCCCCACGGCCTTCGCCGGCCTGGGCATGGCGGCCCTGGGAACCGCGGTGCTTCCGCGGTTCTCGCAGTTCGCGAGCGAGGAAAACTGGCTGGAATTCCGGCGGACCCTCTGGAAGTACCTGCTCATCGTGGGGGCCCTGAGCATCCTCGGGGCCTGCCTGCTCGCGGCCGGGTCCACCCTGATCACGACCATCCTGTACGAGCGGGGCAGGTTCTCGGCCCAAGATACCGGACTCGTGTCCCGTATCCAGTTGTTCTACCTGCTGCGCCTGCCGATCCCGATCACCGCGACCTTGCTGGTGCGGGCCCTCAATGCCATGCGCGCCAACCAGATCCTGGCCGCGATCGCGGTCCTGCAGGCGATCCTGAACGCGGTCCTCGACTGGGTCTTCATGCAGCGGATGGGTGCTCCGGGGATCGCAGCCTCCTCCCTGGGGGTCTCCCTGGTGGCCTTCACCTGTGTCTCGGTGTCCGTCTGGTGGCTGCTGGACAAGCGGTGCAAAGGAGTCGCGAGCCATGGCTGAAGGGGGCGTACGGATCTTCGTCGGCGGTGACATCTGCCCGATCGGGCGCATGTCCGGTCCCTTTGGCAGGGGCGAATCCGAGCTCATCTTCGGGGATGTACTCGACCTCATCCGCGGATGCGACTTCGCGGTGGCGAACCTGGAGTGTCCGCTCGCCGAGGGGGGCCGTCGGCCGGTGCCGAAATCCGGACCCAACCTCCGCGCGCTTCCCGAGTCGGCGGAGACCCTGCGTCGGAGCGGGTTCGGCGCCGTAGGACTCGCCAACAACCACATCATGGATTTCGGGGCGGCCGGCCTGAAGGACACCCTGACCGCCTGTGCTTCGGCGGATCTCGACATCTTCGGAGCCGGCATGACCTTGTCGGAGGCCCGCAAGCCCCTCATCGTCACGCGGAAGGGTCTCCGCATCGCCTTCCTGGCCGTGGCGGAGGATGAACGCTGCCTGGCGACGAGCTCGCGTCCGGGGGCGAACCCGGCGGACCCGATCTGGGTGGTCCGCACCCTGGCCGAGCATCGGCATCAATTCGATCGGCTGGTGGTCCTCCTGCATGGGGGAAACGAAGGCTTCCCGTACCCGGCGCCCTGGTTGAGGGAGGCCTGCCGGTTCATGGTGGAGCAGGGGGCCGATGTCGTGGTCTGCCAGCACTCCCACTGTGTCGGCTCCATGGAGGTCCATCAAGGCGGAACGATCCTCTATGGCCAGGGAAACTTCATCTTCGATTACGCCGATCATGGTCCGCTGGGCGGCCAGGGGCTGGGGTTGGTCATCACCTTCCACGAGGGACAACCCGCGCAGGTGTCACTGCATCCGATCGAGCAGGTTGCCGGTGGGGGTGGCATCCGGCGGCCCTCCGAACGGGAGGCCCAGGCCCTCCTTGAGACGTTGCGGATCCAATCAGACGTGCTGGGGGACCCGGAACGGTACAGCCAGGTGTGGAACGCCTTCTGTGACCAGCGGCGCGCTGGGTTCCTGACGCGGCTATTCGGGTTTGGAAGATGGCTCCAGCGATTGAACCGTCGCGGTTGGCTGTTCCGCCACTTGACCCAGGCTGATCTGCTCAGGATCTACAACCTGGTCAGCTGCGAAAGCCACCGGAGCGCCCTTCGGACCTCCCTCGATCACCTGATTGATCGGACGATTCCGCCGGAGGAGGGCCGAGGATGACGGAACGCCGCGCGACCGGGTTCCCAGAACCGGGCCCAGCCCGATCCTGGGCCACAGAGCTGCTCCAGGATGGGGGGGAGCAGAACTATGAATTGCGCGGGACCTGGGCCTTCGTGACCTGGGGGACGATGGTTACCATCGCCCTCGTTCCCTTCACGAACGTATTCGTTCCGATGACGAGCCGTCAGTATTCGATGATGAGCGTGACCCAGCTGTTCTTCTGGGTCTGTCTCCTGCTCTCGCCGAGGGTCCTCAGGCGGGGGTTTTCACCCGTGCTCGCCTGGTTGGGGGTCCTGTTCGGCACCCGGTACGTCTACGGTTCACTGCTTTCGACCCTCCCGGCGCAGATGACCGATTCGACCCGCAACATGATTCGGCCCCTGCTCTGGGCCTGGATCCTGGCAGCCGTCATGAGGGATGACCGGCTGAGGAAGCGGGCCTGCGACGTCTTCGTTCTGGGTTGTGCCCTGGCGGGAATCCTCCATCTGATGGGCATCGGGACCGCGGCCCCGATCGTCGAAGCGCTCGGGGAGCAGCGCATCTCAGCCTTCGAGCAGAACGCGAACGTGCTTGGCGTCATCTACGCAACGGCCTTCGTCATCGCCATCGCCCGGGTGATCCAACCCCGCACGGGCTACGGATGGGCGACGCGGCTGCTGTTCCTCGGGGCGGGAATCATCGTGGTCCTGGGCCTTCTCCTGACAGGTTCGCGCACGGCGGCCCTCTTCGCCGCCATCGGAGTCGTGACGGTAGTGGCCATCGAGACGCGGCGTGCGCGATGGTCCCTGCCCGCGGTTCTGGTGTCGATGATCTTCATGGGCCTGGTCGTGGGCGGAGGCCTGGCCAAATCGATCATCGAGAAGCGGTCTGAACGCGTGGTGAGCGCCGACATCAGCGGCGAGGACCGAGCCCGGATGGCGCCGGTGCTCATCGAGCAGTTCCTCCGCTCCCCGCTGTATGGCTTGGGTCCCGAGAATTACCGTGTGGAACTTGGGCATCGGTCCAGGACCGGGGACTCCGACGTCGGCATCGTGGCCCACAATCAGATGGCCATGTTCGCGGTGGAAATGGGACTCTTCGGCCTCATTCCGTTCCTGATCATGTGCGGCCTGCTCCTCAGCCAGGCCTGGCGTGTCCGTGCGATGGAGGGGGGCCTGCCCTTCGCCCTGGCCCTTCCCTGCGTCATCACGGCCTGCACCACCGCGAACATCGTCTTTCATTGGCATTTCTACTTCATCGTGGGGCTGGTGTCGGGTGCCCATGGCGCTCACCGGATGCTCCAGGCCTCACGCCAGGAATCCCCTGCCATGGAGGGCGAGCCATGATCGTCGGATTGAGTGGTCGGATGCGCCGGACTCCCGCGAATTGGCGAGGGGAGTTCGAAAAAGCCTGCGCTGCGCTAGGCCTGGAGGCGCGCGACGTGCCGGTGGATGGCCATGCCTGGATGGAGGCGGTGAAAGGCGTGGATCTCTTCGTATGGCGCCCGACCATGGCCGACCCGAGCGAAATGGCGGAGATCCGGACCAAGATCCCACTCATCGAGGCGATGGGAATCCCCTGTTTCCCCAATTCCCTCATGCTCTGGCTCTACGACGACAAGATCCGGGAGACGTTGTTCCTGAAGGCCCACGGCCATCCGGTACCGGAGACCTTCATCAGCTTCAACGAGGAGGAAGCACGAAGGTTTTTGGAGGAGGCGATCTACCCGTTGATCACCAAGACGCACATGGGCGCCTCGGCGAGCGGTGTGGTCTGCCTGCGGAATCGTGCGGAGGCCCAGGCGCTGCTGAAGGGCATCTTCCGGCCCCAGAGCCTCATGGAAAAGGCGATGGCGAAGTACCATTACATGCCGCGCCTGGAGAAAGGGGACCTCCTGCTGGCGAGGAAGCTCCGGTACCAGGACGCCTGTCCCAGGTACATCTACGCCCAGGAATTCATCAAGGCCGATTCGGACTGGCGCATCACGACCCTGGGCAGCGATCTCCTGTCGGTCTTCGTCCGGAGGAACCGGCCCGATGATTTCCGGGCCAGCGGAAGCGGCTTGTGGGAGATGGTCGAGCCTGAGGACCTGCCCGCGGAGGCCTGCGATCTCGCCCTGGAGATCAGCAACCGGCATGGTTTCACCTCCATGGCCTACGACTTCATGCGGGGGCCGAAGGGCTGGGTCATCGGAGAGATCTCCATGACCTTCGTGTTGAACGATGTCTACACCACCACGCTGTTCCGCCGAACTCCGTCGGGGTATGCCAGGCAGGCGCCGATCCCCATCGGAGTCATGCACCTGTCCGCCCTGATGGAAGCCAGGGAGCGGGGAACGGCGATCCCGCATTGGCCCATGACCTGAGGGGACGATCCGGGGCGCATCAATCCGGTTGGATGCGAACCGAAGTCAGACCCGCTTGGGGGCGAGGAGGCCGAGGGTGGCCAGGATCACCTTGAGGTTTCGCCAGACGCCCGCCTTCGCGGCATAGTCGAGGTTGATCCGGATCTTGTCGGGAAGGATCGTCCCGATGTAGTGGGCTTCCGGATCCTCGTGGCCCTCCAGCAGATCGCTTTCGTTCCGGTAGGCGATCGAGGCCAGGTCGGTGATGCCTGGCCGGAGGTCCAGCACCCGCCGCTGGGCTTCGGTGTAGAGCGCGACGAACCGCGGGACTTCGGGCCGGGGGCCCACGAAGCCCATCTCACCGGTGACCACGTTGATCAGCTGCGGGAGCTCGTCGAGTTTCCAGCGCCGCAGCCACGCGCCCGTCCGCGTCACCCGGGGGTCTCCGCTCACGGTGAGGGGGCGCCCGATGCGATCCGCGCCGACGACCATCGTGCGAAATTTCCAGATCCGGAACAGACGCCCCTTCCGCCCCACCCGCACCTGCCGGTAGAAGACCGGGGGGCCATCCACGAGCCTGATGAGGGCTGCGAGGAGGAGCAGTCCGGGAGAGAGGAGGATCAGCCCGAGGATCGCGCCCAGGAAGTCGAAAAGCCGTGTCATGGTCAGGGCCTGTCTTCAAAGTGGATGCGAGCCGCGATGGGTCCAGCCGCGTGATCCAGGAAGGCGGCGGCCGCAGGGCGATGCGGGACATCGTTCAAGGCCACCAACGCACCTGGGCGCGCGGCTGGGCCCGTCCCCCTCTCCCTATCGCAGGCCCCAGGCGGGGCCTGCTCCTGCCCGGCGTTCCGCCGGGCAGAGGGCGGAACCGGCGAGGGGCGGCGCCCGGCGCGATACTGCGTCAAGCTCCTCGTCAATAGTGCCGCTATTGCCATCGTCGCTTTCCTTGTCTCGCTTGGGCGGCGCCCCTCGCGCGGCCACACCCCACTTTGAAGACAGGCCCTAGGCCTGGTTCGAACCGAGGAGGTCCTCCAGGGCCTCGCAGACGTCTGAGACATCCTGATCAGTCATCCCTGGATGCAGGGGGAGGCTCAGCATCCGGCTGAAGGCGTCCGCGGCCACGGGGCAATCCTCGGCCCGGTAGCCGTACTTCTCCCGGTAGTACGGGTGCATGTGCACCGGGAGGTAGTGCACCGAGGTCCCGATGTTGCGTGCCTTGAGGCCTTCGATGAGGGCGTTCCGGTCGATCCTGAGCTGATCCGGCCGCAGGCGGAGCACGTAGAGGTGCCAGCTCGACTCCACCTCCGGGCGCTCGACGGGGAGCTCCAGGCAGGCGAGCCGCCCAAGCCGATCCCCGTAGGCGGCCACCACCTCCCGCCGCCGCCGCTGGAACCCCTGCAGCCGGTCCAGCTGATGGAGGCCGAGCGCCGCCTGGATATCCGTCATGTTGTACTTGAACCCCGGAAGGACAACCTCGTAGTACCAGGAGCCGCTCCGGTCGAAGCGCTTCCACGCGTCGCGGTTCATCCCGTGATGGCCGTAGACGCGTGCCTTCTCGACCAGCACCACGTCCCCCGTCAGGCAGCCGCCCTCCGAGGTGGTGATGTTCTTGGTGGCGTAGAAGCTGAAGGCCGCGAGATTCGACCGGGAGCCCACCAGGCGGCCCCGGTAGCGGGCGGAGATGGCGTGGGCGGCGTCCTCCAAGACCTGGAGGCCATGGCGGTCGGCCAGCGCGAAGATGGCGTCCAGATCCGCTGGGTGCCCGGCGTAATGGACCGGGAGGATGGCCTTCGTCCGGGGCGTGACGGCCCGGGCCGCAGCCTCCGGGTCCAGGTTGAGGGTGTCCGGAGACACGTCCACGAGGATCGGCTTCGCCCCGACGTGTTCGACCACGTTCGCCGTGGCGCAGAAGGTCATGGAGGGGACGAGCACCTCGTCCCCGGGCCCGACACCCAGGGCCAGCAGGCCCACATGGAGGCCCGCCGTGCAGGAATTGAGGCCCACCACGGCCGGCGCGCCGAAGTAGCCCTTCAGCTTGCTCTCGAACGCCTTGGTCTTCGGACCCGTGGTGATCCAGTCGGACCTCAGCGTGTCCATCACCTCGTCGCGCTCTTCGTTCCCGATGGCAGGCGGGCTGAAGGGCAGGAATACATCCCTCATAAAATCCCCATAGAATGCGGTTTAAGTATCGGATTATTCTGGCTCCGTGCATAGATAAATAAGGCAATCTAGACCAGGAACCAGACTTGATGGGTTCCCGGGGCGGAGCTACCATGCGCACAGACACGCCACAGGTCGCCGCCGTGCATGCGATGAACGTTCCTTCTCTCCTGCTCCGAGTCCTGCTGGCTGGGCTTCTAGGTGCCAGCAGCGCCACTGCGGGCGAACCCAGTCGACGAACCGCAGGCCCCCCTGGCCAAGGGTGTGCGCCCCCCCCGAGATCCGCCCAGGTCATCAACGTCCGGGGTGGTCGGGGAGGGGCCCGGGGCGACGGGATCACCGACGATACCCAGGCCATCCAACGGGCCGTGGACGTGGTGGCCGGCACGGGTGGGACCGTGAGCATCCCGAAGGGGACCTACCTTGTCAACGCGCTGGTGTCGGTGCGCCTGAGGAGCGACATGACGCTGGCCCTTGCGCCCGGGGCCGTGCTGAAGGCCATCCCGAATGGTTCGGCGCATTCCGCCATCCTCCTGGTCTCCAGGGCGGAACGGGTGACCATCACCGGCGGCACGCTCCTGGGAGAACGGGCGGGCCACACCGGCCAGGGGGGTGAGTGGGGCCACGGGCTGTCCCTCGCGCAGGCCCGGCAGGTGGTGGTGGCGGGAGTCACTGCCAAGGAGTGCTGGGGAGACGGTTTTTATGTGTCCTCCAGCCGTGAGGTGACTTTCTGCGGCGTGATCGCGGACCACAACCGGCGCCAGGGGATGTCGATCACCAGTGGGAAGGGCATCGTGGTCCGGGACTCCACCTTCAAGAACACCGCCGGCACCCTTCCGGAGGACGGCCTGGACATCGAGCCCAACGCCGGCGACACGGTGGACGACGTCCTCATCACGGGTTGCACGTTCGCGGACAACGCCGGGTACGGACTCGAGATCGGCGTGCCCCAGGCGCACACGGGCCGGGCCTGGATCTCTCACGTCGTGGTGGATGGCAGTACCAGCACGGGCAATGGGGCGCACACGCTCAGCCCCTCGCCACGCGCCGGCATCGAGGTCTCCAATTGTGCCGAAGTGCGGATCACCAACAATCGGGTGGTGAAGAACGGCCTTGGCATCCTCCTGCGGAATGGGGCGGACCGCTGCACCGTGACCGGGAACGCCATCACGGGCAATGCCGGGGACGGCATCCTCCAGTACCTTTGCAAGGGGAACACCATCAGCGGAAACACCGTGACGGGCAACCTGGGCCGGGGGATCAACTCTTCCGACTCGTCCGTGGAGGGCGTCTCTCGCAACACCTTGTCGGGGAACGGACAGCCGCCCTGACCGTGCCCAGGGCGGACCTGGGGCCCTGCTGCTCCCTGCGGTGCGGCAAATGGAAGGCCGCCGCATCTGCGCCCGCCGCGATCCGCAACACTGGAACGTCTTTCCGTACGCAGCAACTCCTTGGTCATCTGGCGGAACAACTGCACCGCGATGACCAAGGAGGCTGGCTCCCGACTTGCCTAGAAACTCAAGTCGTTGATGAGGGCCTGATCATAGGCATCAAGCCCACCCACGCGACATCCGGCGTTCGCCTTCACGTAGTTGGCTCCATCCAGGGCGCTGGTCGCCGTGATCCGGGCCGCGGTGGGAACGGGGAAAGGAGAGGACATGTTGTTGCCGATGCTGGACCCATCCTTTGAGAAGTTTCCGCTCGAGTAGCACTGGGCCGGAGCGCCACTGCTCGTGTCGACGTGAACGGCGGCCGTATTGCCCGGATTGACCGCGTTATACATGTAGTTCCCGAGCACATTGGCCTTCGCGCCCCAGTAGATTTCAATGCCGTAGTTGGATGAGTACTTCCATCCGACGTTGTTGATGACTTCCGCGCAGACCCCAGGAGCGGCGGTTCCATTGGCGTCGTCCCAACCGATGGCAGGGATGCGGTAGTAGCCGTTCGAAATCAGGTTGTGGTAGAAGGTGATGTTGTAATTCCCACCACCGATCAGGCAGGGATAGTTGGGACTCCCGGGCATCCCCGCTCCGATGATGCAGTTCTGGATCGTGAAGTCATGGTTCCCGTGCCAGATGTCGATCCCTTCATCGCCGTAGTTCGAGAAGGAGCAGTGATCGATCACCACGTTGTAGTTGTTTGGCTGGAATTGGATGCCCTCACCATTGCTTCCGGCGATTCCGCAGCGATTCCGTATCCCCTTGACAATAATATTGTTGCAGCTGGAGAACACCATCTGGTAACCGGTGAAGGTGATGCCCGGAGCTGGGGCTGAAGTCCCGTCAACAGTGACATTGGAGCAGGAATTGAAGTTGATGGGACTCGATACGGGAAGCGTCCCCGCCACGTCGAACACGATGGTCCGGTTTGAACCTGCCGCGGCGCGGAAGCTTCCAGGCCCCGAGTCGTTGAGGTTGGTGACGTGGACCACCTGCTGCCCAGCGCCACCGGTGGTGGCGTAGCCGAACCCGGCCCACCCCGTCTGGACACCATTCACGGCGTTCACCGTGAGCGTCGCCGCGCTGGAGGTCACGCTGCCAGAGGCGTTGGTCACCACCACGGTGAACGCTGCGCCGCTGTCCGCCGTGCTGGTGGCCGGCGTGGTGTAGCTGGCGGAGGTGGCGCCGCTGATCGCGGTCCCATTCTTGCTCCACTGATAGCTCAGAGTGGCGGTGCCGGTGGCGACCACGCTGAAGGTGGCCGTTTGGCCCGCGTTCACGGCAATGCTCAGGGGCTGGGTCGTGATGGAGGGCGGCGCGGAAGGCGTGAGGGTTCCCTGCACCGTGACGGTGGTGGATCCGCTTACGCTGGCGTTGGATGTGTTGGTGGCCACAGCCTTGATCGTGTGCGTGCCGCCGGTTGCCGGGGCCGTGTAGAGCATGTGGGCCCCGTCACCGTTGGGCGTGAGGGCGCCAACCGTGGCATTGCCGTTGGAGACGTTATCCACGAACCAGGTGATCGTCTGGCTTTCGGAGCCAGACACCGCGGCGTAGTAGGCCTGGGTGGCACCGGTGCTGATGGTCGCGCCGGCAGGGCTCAGCGTCACGGTGGCGGTATTGGTGGCTTTGCGGACATGCACCTGGGTCTTGGCAGACTTGGTGGTGTCCATGACGCTGGTGGCGGCCAGCACGTAGTTGCCTTCGGTCGTGGGGGCCGTGTAAGTGACGGTGTTTCCACTGCCGGCGATCGTACCCACATCGCTGCTGCCGTTCGGGATGCCGTCTACCGTCCAGGTCACGGCCATGTTGGTGGCGCCCTTGACCTGGGCCGTGACGGGCACGGTGTCGCTGGCAGTGATATCGGCTGGGACACCGACCAGGGCGACAGTCACGGCATCCGCCGGGGCAGTCGCGCCTGCATTTCCTGAACCATTGCTGCCACCACCTCCGGAGCAGGCAGCCGTCAGAATCAGCATTCCGACAATGGCCGTCCCCTGAAGCGCGGTGAAAAATTTTCTGACCTGCATTAGAACCTCCGCAGCTAACGAACAGCAACGGAGGTGCCACCCCGAACCACCCGGATCACAACTTGTTAAATCGCGTGTTGCAAGGATTAATAACAACAAACCAACGCAGGCGCGATCCCCCTGGAAAGGGTCAAGTCTGAACGTTGGATCTGGATTCTAGAATCTGGACGGTTCATGCCCGTAAGTCTTGAGTTTTTGGTAGAGGGTGCTTCGAGGGATATTGAGTCGCTTGGCAGCCCGGTCCACATGGCCCCCCTCTTCATGGAGGATCTGGATGATGTAGTGCTGCTCCATCTCCTTCAGGGTCAAGTTGGTGGGCCCCACGGATCCCTTGCCGTCCGGGCTGGAGGCGAAATCCAGGTCCAGCGCTTCGATCGTGGAAGACTTGGCGCCCATCAAGGCCCTCTCCAAGACGTTGCGCAGCTCGCGGATGTTCCCCGGCCAGGCATGATGCTTGAGCTTCATCAGCGCGCCCTGGGAGAGACGCATCTGCTCCCGGCCGCAATCATGGGTCAGCCGGTTCAGGAGGATCTGACCGAAGGCGGGGATGTCCTCGGCACGCTCGCGCAATGGGGGCACGTGGATCTGAATGGCGCTGATGCGGTAGAAGAGGTCCGAGCGGAAGAGCTGCTCCTGGACGAGCCGATCCAGCGGCTGATGGGTGGCAGCGATCAAGCGGAAATCCACTTTCCGGTCCTGGAGCCCTCCCAGTCGGCGGAAGCGTTTTTCTTCCAGTGCTTTAAGAACTTTCGGCTGGATCTGCAGGTCCATGTCCCCGATTTCATCCAGGAACACAGTCCCGCGGTGGGCGGCTTCAAGCAGGCCGACCTTGACCCCGACCGCCCCCGTGAAGGCCCCCTTCTCGTGCCCAAAGAGCTCTGACTCCAGGAAATCCTTGCTGAGTCCTCCACAATTGAGCTCCAGCATCGGCTCTGAAGCCCTGGAACTGTTCCGGTGGATCCACCGGGCCAGCTCGCTCTTTCCCGTGCCCGTCTCGCCCAGGATGAGGATGGGGCTCTCGGTCGCAGCCGCGAGGCGGGAATGCCCCTCCAGCTCATGGATGGCAGGACTCTCCCCGATGAAGGGATCGACCGCGCGCTGGGGTTGGTCCGCCGAGTCGCGAGCCAGCTGCTTTCGGCGGTTCTTCTGGTTTTCAAGCGCCCGCTCGATCACCACAAGAAGCGCAGGAAGATCCAGGGGCTTCACCAGGAATTGCTCGGCGCCAAGCTGGATGGCCCGAACGGCGAGTTCGATGCTCGCATACCCGGTGAGAAGGATGATGGGGACTCCGGCATCGATGGCCTTGAGCTTCGGAAGCAGCTCGATGGCGTTCCCGTCCGGCAGCGAGTAATCCAGCGTGACGGCATCGTAAACGTCCGCGCGGTACCTGATCTCCGCTTCAGCGCAGGTCTCCGCCTCATCCACCGTGAAGCCGCGGAGCTCCAGGTAATCCCGAATCGCAAAGACAATGACTTCGTCATCGTCCACGACCAGAATCTTCGCCTTCGCCATGGAACCCTCAAGGTGGAATGGCCGCTCGCAAAGGATAGGACAATTCCGATGGCAGCATGAAGCTGATCCTCATCCTTCCTTCGGCTCCGGGCCCCGCGGTCAGGGTCCCTCCGTGTGCCTCGAAAACCCGCCGGGCTCCCGGCAGCGTGAGCCGGCCCATTCCAGAAACCCGGAAGTAGAAGGGTTCGAACAGGCGGACCATATCGACATTTTTCATCTTGGCGTCTGAGAAATCCAGGTGCCCGGAGACCGCGCTCCTGCCTTTCGGATGGCTGCTTGCGACATCGAGCACCACGTGGCCGCCCGGCTCCTCCTGCTGCAGCGCGAGGCCAATCATGCGGGTAAAGGCCGACTGCAGACCCTGCTTGTCGGCATTGACCGCCGGCAAGGACCCTTCGATGTGGAGTTGAAGATCAAGGCCGTTTTTCGCGGCCAAGGGAAGGTTGTGCTCGATGGCTTCCCGCAGCAAGGGCTCGAGCGCGAGCATGGTCCAGGAGAGTCCCTGAGGGTATCCGTATTCCCTCAACTCCACGATGAAGGAGCTCATCCGGTCCAGGCTTCTCCGGATGTTGGCTCCGTACTTGCTCATCCCGCCCACGTCCGCGAACCGCGCCTCAAAGGCATCCAGGCTCGCCGAGATCCCGAAGATGAAGCTGCCGAGTTCGTGGACGAGTCCCGGCACAAACGACGCGGCCAAAGGTGAGCGTGGCGTGGCGCGCGATTCGGACCTTTGACGATCCATGCTCACGATGATCCGGATATGTGCACCCAGCAATCTCAGCCCTTCCCGTTGAGCCTCGGAAAGGGTGAGCGGGTCCGGTGACAGCACGCAGAGGGTTCCAACGACCAGGTGCCGATCATCGACCAGGGGCAGGGCCTCGGCGACCAGAAGCCCGTGTTTCTCCAGCAGTCGGGCCCTCGATTCGGGGTCGGGTCCCTGGGCCAGGGTTGGTTCGAGATCCGCAAGCTGTTCGCTCGTGAGACCGCTGCCATCACGGTACCAAGCGCCGATGTCGTCCTGCATGACCAGAGCCACCTGCGCGCCCGTGAAGGCCGCCCCGATGAGCAGCGAATCCCGCAGCAGGTTCTCGGTATGGGATTCGGTGAAACCATGCCGAGGCGGGGTAATGGACCGGGATTGGATCGGAAATGGACCGCCGGAATTCACACGGCCTCCCTTCGGGATCGCTTCAGGGGACAGATTGGCACCCCTCGATCATGTTTGGAATGCTCTGAGTGGGTTTCAAGGGGTGGATCCAGGGCCGCAGGCAAAGGAGACCCTCGGCGCCATCCGCGTGCCCGTGATGGACCCCCACTCCGGGATCACGCCCAAGTACCGCGGACAGGCCGGCGGACACTGGGCCCTCGTCAACGGAGATCCCGACCACGCCGGCGTGACGGTCCATCTCGCGGACGCGGGTGTCGACACGGGCGATGTGGTCTCCCAGGCCCGGATTGAGCCCGACCGCCGGAACACCTTCGCGACCTGCTTCTACCTGCAGGCGCCCGTCGGGGCGGAAGGGGATGCCAGAGGGTCAGTTGAACAGGGGGACTTCCTCGAGCACGGGCGGGGAGGGGCCCGAGGCGGCCTCGGCATACCGCCCGAGGCCCTGCGAGGAGGGCTGGTAGCTGGGCACGAGCTGCTTGAAGCAGCGGAGCATTTCCCGCTGGCGCTGGCCCTCGGGCAGGTGGATGGCCTCCCGGAGCTTGTGCAGAGAGACATCCAGGAGCCAAGGGTCTGGAGGGGGTTGCATGGCCTCGAACACCTTGGCCTGGGGGTCCCCATTCCCGTGTTCACTATCCATGAAGAGCTCTTCATAGAGCTTCTCCCCGGGCCGCATGCCGGTGAACTGGATGTCGATGTCGATGCCCGGGTTCAGGCCGGAGAGGCGGGCCATGTCCATGGCCATGTCCACGATCCGCACGGGCTCGCCCATGTTGAGGACGAAGACCTTCCCCGTCTCCCCGAGGACGCCCGCCTGGAGGACCAGCTGGCTGGCTTCGGGGATGGTCATGAAATACCTCGTCATGTCCGGGTGGGTCACCGTGAGGGGCCCGCCGGTCCGGATCTGGTCGCGGAAGAGCGGGATCACGCTGCCCCGGCTGCCGAGGACGTTCCCGAAACGGACGCTCACGAACCGGCGGTCCGCCGGGGCTTCGTCCGCCGCCTGCATGACCAGGGACTCTGCGATCCGCTTGGACACGCCCAGCACGTTCGTGGGGTTCACCGCCTTGTCCGTGGAGATGTTGACGAAGATCCGGACGTTGCCGGCGAGCGCGGCCTTCAGGACGTTGAGGGTGCCGAAGATGTTGTTCTCGATGGCTTCTTCGGGATTCCGCTCGAGGAAGGGGACATGCTTGTGGGCCGCCGCGTGGAAGACGATGGCCGGGTTGCACGACTCGAAGGCGCGCTGGAGCCTGAGGGAGTTCCGAATGTCGCAGAGCTCCACGGCGAGGTTCATGCCGGGGAACTGCCTGCGCAGATCCCGCTCCACCTCCCAGAGGCTGTTCTCCCCCCGTCCCAGGAGCACCAGGCGCCCGGGCCGGAAGGGGGCCACCTGCCGGGCCAGCTCGCTGCCGATGGAGCCGCCCGCGCCCGTGATGAGCACCACGGAACCCTCCACCTCCTGGCTGATGGCCGTGAGGTCCAGGGTCACGGGCTCCCGCCGGAGCAGATCCTCGATGGCGATATCCCGCAGCTCGGGCTTCCAGGGGCGGTCCCCGATGAGGTTCGAGATGCCGGGGACGGTCTTCACCCGCACGCCCTGGATCTGGAGCAGCTCGCTCAGCTGCTTCAGCTTGGCCCCGGGCACGCGGGGCATGGCCAGGATCACCTGGGTGGCCTGGCACTCCTTGATGAAGATCGGCAGGAGGTGGCTGTGGCCGAGGACGGGGATGCCGTGGATCCGGACCCCCTGCTTTTCGAGGGCGTCGTCCACGAAGCCGACCACCTCGCACTGGAGCTGGGGATTCGCGCGAAGCTCCTGGCAGAGCAGGGCGCCCGCCCGGCCCGCCCCGACGATGAGGGTCCGGTGGACGGACTGACCGTGGTTCCCGACCGGGTTCAGCCGATCCCGCGTGGCGAACCTGCGCTGTGACAGGCGATGGTAGCCGGCCACGAAGACGAGCCGGAGGGCGAGCCACATGGGGCAGGTGATGAGCCCCGCCACCAGGAGCAGGTTGCGCGAATCAAGGTCGAGGCCCAGGCGATCCTGGAAGACGGAGGCCAACAGGAGGATGGACACCATGACGATGGTGCCGAAGATGAAGGATTCGGCCTCCTCGATGCCCAGCAGGCGGAAGTGCTGGCTGGTGTACCGGAAGACGAGGTTCACGGACATGGCGAAGGCCACCCACGAGGCGACGCCGTACAGAGTCGGCAGTTCCTGGCGCACCAGGCTGGTCGCCACGACCCAGGAGAGCGCCGCCACCCCGGTGTCCAGGACCAGCTTGCAGGCCTGCCGGATGGCGGGTCGCTTCAGGAGACCAAGGGGTCCAAGCGCCTCGTTGGCCTCGTTGTCAGGGGACTGCAGAGCGTTTTCATGCATGAGGCACTCTGAATGAAGGAATTTAACAATAATACCTCTTGAGCCGTAAGCAATAGGCTAAAAAAAATGTTTATACCTTCCCCTCCAAGCTGGGGCTTCGAGCAGGCGCGGCCAGCGGGGGCAACCAACGGGGCGGATCCGGGCCAGGCAGGCCCGGGGCCTGGCTTCAGGCGGCCCAGTCCGGGCCGGGTCCCATCAGGCGCCTCGCCCGGGCCTTCGACCCACCGGAGCGGACTCGAACCGCATCCCGCTTTGCGGTTTGCCGGTCCCGTTGACGGTGGACTCCGGCCATACGTGTGTGGCTGGGGTGGGTCTGAGTCTCACCACGCAACCCGCCGGGGGCTTCGACCCACTCGGTCGGACTCGAACCGCACCCCGCTGCGCGGTCTGCCGGTCCCGCTCCCGACAGCCCACCGGGCTGTCTCCGCGGTCCCATTCGCGGGTCCGAGTCCCATCAGCCACCCGATATGAAGGCGCCCCGCTTCGCGGGGCGCTGATCTGGGGCGGCTGATGGGACTCGAACCCACGACACCTGGAATCACAATCCAGTACTCTAACCAACTGAGCTACAGCCGCCGTCGGACCATTCAGATTATCCGGGGCGGTCCCGGATGGCCAGCGGGAACCTTCGGGGGAGTGCGGTCATCGAAAGAAGCAGGCCGGAATTCGGCAAAGCGAGGAGTCTATGAATCGTCAGATGAAGCAGGTCCTGGGGTTGTCCGCGTTCGCGGCCGGCTGCATGGCCCTGGGGATGGGCCTCAGCTACGGTTGGCAGGCCCAGGCGCAGGAGGAAAAGCCGGTGACGGTGGAAGCGCGGGGTGCGGATCGCCTCCCGCCCATCGCGGAGGTGGCCGAGAAGCTGAACCCCACCGTGGTGGCCATCACCAACACCAGTTTCGTGAAGAATCAGCGCTTCCAGCACCCCCAGATCGGGGGCGATGACTTCTTCGACTTCTTCTTCGGCCCCGGCGGGCCGCAGCAGCGGCGGTCCCCGCGGGGCGGCGAGGACGAGCAGCGTGCCGTTTCCGGCGGCTCAGGCGTGATCATCAGCCCCCAGGGCGAGATCCTCACCAACTACCACGTCATCGCCAGCATGGGCGGCGCCGCGGACAATTCCCTGGAGGTGAAGACCAGCGACGGGAAGAGCTACAAGGCCACGGTCCTGGGCAAGGACAAGGAGCTGGACATCGCCCTCATCAAGATCGACGCGGCCCACCTGCCCTTCGCCAAGCTGGGCGAATCGGATTCCCTCAAGATCGGCGAGTGGGTGGTGGCCATCGGCAACCCCTTCGGCCTCGAGCACACCGTCACCCAGGGCATCATCAGCGCCAAGGGCCGCAAGCTCGACACCGGCGTCAGCTCCTTCCTCCAGACCGACGCCGCCATCAACCGCGGCAACTCCGGCGGGCCCCTGCTGAATCTCAAGGGCGAGGTCATCGGCATCAACACCGCCATCAACCCCGCGGGCCAGAACATCGGCTTCGCCGTGCCCATCAGCCAGGTGAACCGCATCATCAAGGACCTCCGCAGCGGCAAGCCGGTGAGCCGGGGCTACCTTGGCGTGGGGCCGCAGGATCTGGACCAGGCCTACCAGGACGCCCTGGGCGCCAAGGAAGGCGTGGTGGTGAGCACCGTGGAGAAGGGCCAGGCGGCGGACAAGGCGGGCGTTCAGCGCCTGGATGTCATCACCGCGGTGGACGGCCAGCCCGTGCGCAGTCAGGACGAGCTGGTGAGCGCGATCTCCAGCCGCCGGGCGGGCGATACCGTGAAGCTCAGCATCTGGCGTGACGGCAAGACCCTCACCCTGACCGCCACGCTGGGGGATCGGAAGGCCCTGGAAGAGCAGCGCCGTCGCGATTCCGGCGAGGAATCCGACGAGGAAGGCGGCCAGGGCGCCCAGGGTGAGGTGAAGGGCGTGAACCTGGAGAAGCTCTACGGGTTCACCGTCGAGCCCCTCGACGTGAAGCGACGGCTCAAGGGCGTGGTGGTGACCTCCGTGGACCCCCGTTCCCCGGCGGCCGAGCGCGGCCTGGCCCCCGGCCTGGTCATTACCGAGGTGGGCCGGCAGCCCGTGAACAACCTGGCCGAGTTCAACGCCCAGGTGAAGAAGGCCGGCGGCAAGACCCTGCTGCTCTTCATCCAGAGCCCCAACGGGGCCCAGAAGATCACCCTGGCCATTCCGCCCCGCTGAACCTGGCCATGACCCGATCCGGAGCCCCGGTCCACCCGGGGCTCCGGCCGTTCAGGGTAAACTCGAAGGTTCAACCAGGGTAAGGATCAATCATGGGCCTGCGCCTCCTTCTTGTGGACAGCGACCGGAGCTTCCTCAAGGAGCACAAGGTCAGCCTGGAGGCGGCCTTCGATCTGGAGGTGGCCAGCTCGCCGGACGGCGTGGTGGAGCGCCTGGAGCGGGGCGACTACGCGGCCGCGCTCATCTGCGTCGAGGTGGCGGACAACAAGGGCTACGCGCTCTGCTCGACCCTCCGGAGGCAGCCGGCCCTGGCCGCGCTGAAGATCGCCCTCATCAGCGCCAAGGCCACGGAAGAGGAGTACCGCAGGCACCAGAGCCTCAAGGGCCGGGCGGACCTCTATCTGCGAAAGCCCATCGCCCCCAGCGCCCTGGTGGCGGCCCTCTCGCCCCTGGTGCCCGCCCGCGCGGTGGATCCGGATAATCCCCTGGGCGACCTGGCGGACGTGGAGGGGGGTGACGACTGGCTGGACAACCTGCGGGGCGCGATGGCCCCGCCCTCCCCGGCGCCAACCCCGGCAACGACGTCTGTGTCGACGCCCAGCCCCGAACCGCCGCCTACCTCTCCCGTCCCCGCCGCCGCGAAACAAGGCCGGTCCACGCGGCCGCCGGACACCACCCGTGCCCATCTGCTGGAGGAGCAGGTCGTCGCCCTCCGGGAGGAACTGCGGGTGAGGGACCAGCAGCTCCGGGAGGCCGAGGATTATCTCCACGAGCGCATCGGGGCCGCCACCCTGAACCTCGATGAAATCGCGGCCAGGGATCGCGATCTCGCCGCGGCCCGGCAGGAGGCCGAGGATGCCCGGGCGGCTTCGGACCGGCTCGAGAAGGACCTGGCAGCGCTGAAGTCCGCCATGCAGGTCCAGGAACGGGAACAGGCTGATCTCAAGGCCCGGCTGAAGCAGGCGGAGGCCAAGCTCGCCGCCAGCGTCGCCGGCGCCCAGGAACGGGAGCAGGAGCTGCAGTCCAGCCAGGAGGCGCTCCAGCAGCGCGAGAAAGAGGCCCTCCGCCTCACGTCCCAGGTGGCGGGGCTGCGTCAGCAGCTCGACGAGGCCCTCGTCCAGCACGATGGCGAGCGGTTGGAACTGATGAACGGGATGGACCAGAAGGAGACGGAGCTGGCCCGCCTGAAGCAGGAACTGGCGGAACAGCGGGAGGCCCACGCGGTGCTCGAACGCGAGAAGCAGGCCGCCTATGGGCAGCTCTCCGAGCACCGGGACCGCCTCCGGAACCTGGATAACCTCCTCCGGGAGGTCCAGGATCACCTGCGGCGGGGATCCGACCTCGCCAAGGGCTGAGGATCCCGATGTCCCTCCTCGCAGCCCTCGTCTGCGCCGCCCTCCTCCTGCTCAGCGCGTTTTTCGTGATGGCGGAGTTCGCGGCTGTGCGCGTGCGCCCCACCCAGCTGGAGGCCCTGGCGGACACCGACTCCCGCGCCGCCTCCGCACTGGAGGTCCATCGCGCGCTGGGCCACCACCTTTCCTCGATCCAGGCTGGCATCGTGCTTTGCGCTTTGGCCCTGGGCGCCGTCGGGGAGGAACTGTTCAGCCACCTCTTCCGCGCCTTGTTCGGCCACCTGCCGTGGCCCGCGCTGGTGGCGCCCGTGAGTTCCGGTTTCGCCCTGCTGGTGATGACCACCCTGGACGTGGTGCTGGCGGAGCTGGTGCCCCGGAGCCTGGCCATCCGCGCCGCCCTGCCCTGGGCCCTCCGCACCGCCGCCCCCCTGCTGGCCTGGTCGCGCCTGGTGCGCCCCCTGACCTGGGTCCTCATCCGCCTGAGCCACCTGGTGCTGCGGGCTGTGGGCCTCCATCCCGAATCCAGCGCGGAGGACCTGGTGCCTTCCGAGGCCGAGTTCCGGCGCATGCTCGAGCGCAGCCAGGCGGAAGGCCGCCTGGACCTCGACCGCAAGGAGCTGATCGAGAACCTCTTCGACTTCAGCCGCCGCACCGTGAAGGAGATCGCCGTGCCCCGGGCGCAGGTCGTGTCCTTCGACCTCCACCAGGACCTGGAGGCCAACCTGGCCCTGGCCCGCACCACCGTCCACACCCGCATCCCGCTGGTGGAGGGCGACCTGGATCGGGTGGTGGGCGTCGTGCACCTCAAGGAGCTGCTCTGGGCCATGCAGGACGGCCCGGCGCCCGTGGATCTGCGGGCCCTGGCGCGGCCCGCCTTCTTCGTGCCGGAGATGAAGCCCATCCAGGGTCTGCTGCTGGAGTTCCAGCAGCGCAAGCAGCACCTGGCCCTGGTGGTGAACGAGCACGGCGGCGTGGACGGCCTGGTGACGCTGGAGGACGTGCTGGAGGAGCTGGTGGGCGAGATCCAGGACGAGTTCGACCGCGAGGCGATCCAGCTTCGGAAGACCCGGGGCGGGGCCTGGCTGGCCCAGGGCGACGTCATGCTGGAGCAGCTGGTGGATCACCTGGGGCTGGACCTCCAGGCCGAGGCGGGCTCCGTGAGCCTGGGCGGCTACTTCCAGGAACGCCTGGGCCGGGTGCTGCGTCCGGGCGACGAGCTGCGGCTCGAGGGCTGGCGCATCCGCGTGCTGTCCATGCGCGGCCTGGCTCCCGGCCAGTTCCTCCTGAAGCCCCTGCCGGCGGAGTCCGGCGCCACGGAAGACACGGATGCCTGAGCCCCTTGATGGGTTCCTCCTGGCCGCAGGCCTGGGCACGCGCATGGGGCCCCTGAGCGCCTGCCTGCCCAAGCCGGCCTGGACCCTGCGGGGGAGGGCGCTCCTGCAATGGGGGGCTGAGGCCTTGCGCCGATCCGGGGCCGCCCGGATCGCCTGCAACGCCCACCTGCTCCCGGAACGCCTGCGCGCCGTGGCCGACGGGATCGAAGTCTGCGACGAGCCGGAGCTGCTGGGCAGCGCCGGCGGCCTGCGCCATGCCCTGGGGCGCGTGAAGGCGGAGCTGCTGGTGTGGAACGCCGACATCTGGGCCGATGAGGTGCCTTTCGACCTCTTGCGGACTCGGCATCGCGAAGCCAGGGCGACCCTCAGCTGGCTGCTGGTACCCCATCCTGGCGGCGCCTGGAACCCCGTATGGATGGACCACGAGGGCCGCGTATTGCCGAAGGGCGTGACCGGCCCCTGGGGTCCCTACCACTTCACGGGGGCCGCCGCCTGGTCGCCAGAGGCGCTGGACCTGCTGCCCGAGGGCCCCAGCGAGATGAACGACCTGCGCCCGCGCCTGGCCTTCCACCAGGGGGTGGTGGCGGAGCCCTTCCCCTGGCGGGAGGTGGGGACTCCCGGCGCCCTCATCGAGGCCGCAGCGGACCTGGCGCCCGCCCAGGAGGGCCGCCTCCCCGGCTGCTACCTCCATGCCACCGCCCGGGTCCCCACCCAGGCCGCAGGCCGGCTCGCCCGGTGCATCCTGGGTCCCGGCGCTGCCCCGCCCTCCTCCATCACCGATGCGGACGCCCTCTGGTTCGAGGAGGGCGGCAACCAGGTGCGGCTGGGATTACCCTGAAGGGATGGACCCTCGTCTCGCCCGCGCCCTGGCGCGCTGGAACCTGTCGGATCCGCACTCCTTGGCGGGGGACGCGGGCGCGCGGCAGTACACGCGCGTGGCCCATCCCCAGCTGGGCACGGCGCTGGTGGTGCTGCATCCCCTGGACACCCCCGACAAGCCCGACGACAGCTACTTCGAGTTCCGGGCCCTGCAGGCCTACCTGGATCCGGTGCTGCGGGTGCCCACCATCCTCCAGTGCGACGACGGGGACCGCTGCCTGCTGGTGGAGGACCTGGGCGACACCTCCCTGGAGCGCCGCCTGGTGGAGCATCCCGAGGAGGAGCTGCGCTGGGCCGGGCAGGCGGGCTGGCTGCTGGCCACCCTGGCGGGGCCTCTCACCCTGGGTGCGCCGGCCCACGCCTTCTTCATGGGGCGCTCCTTCGATCAGGCCAAGTTCGCCTTCGAGTGGGAGTACTGCCGGGTCAACTTCTTCCGCGACTTCCTCCAGAAGGATCCCCCCCGCTGGCTGGACCGCATGATGGAGGAGGCCCACGCCAGCCTGGAGACCCGGGCCCACTTCTTCGCCCACCGCGACTTCCACGTGCGCAACCTCATGGTCCACGGGGACCGGCTGGTGGTCATCGACTTCCAGGACGCTCGCCGGGGCGCCGCTACCTACGACCTGGCCAGCATCCTCTACGACGGCTACTGGGACTGGTCCCGGGAGGCCGGACGCGCCCTGGTGGGGCCCCTCCAGACCGAGCTGGGCTGGAACCACGAGGCCCTTCTGGAGGAGCTGAACCTCAGCGCCCTCCAGCGGAACCTCAAGGCCCTGGGCACCTTCGGCCACCAGCTCGTGCACCGCCACAAGTGCCACTTCGCCCCGGCCATCCCGCGCACGCTGCGCCACCTGCGCGGCCACTTCCAGCGCATGAACCACCAGGATGGCGTCCTGGCCGCCGAACACATGCTGCGCCTGGCCGAGGACCGGCTGCTGAAGGGTTAGGTCACAAGCCGCCGCCAGTGCGCTGGGAGGCTGGTGAAGCGGGTTATGCTCTTGGCCATGTCCTCCGTGGAGCGCGAGTCCAACCCCCTGCTGCAGGCCCGGAAACTGGTCAGGGGCAAGGCGCTTTCCCAGCAGGATCTCCAGCTGCTGAAGGAGATCCTCCAGTTCACCGAAGGGGAGCTCGGCCCCCTGCTCGACTCGGGGCCCAGCCAGGCGGCGCCCGCGCTGGCAGCGCCCCAGCAGGCGAAGCTCCAGCGCTCCTTGGGCCTGTTCCTGGTCTTCCTCAACCAGCTCTCCGGCCCGAAGCAGGCGAAGGATCGCGTGGCCATGGGGCTGGTCCTGTCCCATGCCCTGAACGAGCTGAAGGCCCTGGCTCAGGAGGCCCACCTCGAGGTCCTCCAGACCCACAAGGAACCGGGCTGGGTGGTCTACCTCCTGGACCTGGTCGCCTCCCTCCGGACCATGGCCACCTCCTTCGGGCCGGAGGATCCCTACCAGCTCCTGGATGACTGGGCCGCCTTCCTGCAGGAGCGCCGGGACAGCTTCAAGGAGCTGCTGGCGGTCCTCGTGGATGGGCCCGGGGGTGAGGAGCGGGTGTCCCAGCTCAACAGCCGCATGAAGGCCCTCAACCGGGCCCTCCAGGGTGCGGAGGGCCGGCCCATCGAGGCCATCCACCGGCTGGTGGACCTCCTGGAGACCTTCGTGCCGCAGGAGACCCTCTCGCGGGTCGAGCCCCTGCTGCTGGTCCAGCATGTGCTCGACACCCTCCGCCTGATCCTCCTGTGGCCCCTGGACCAGGGGATCAACTGGGGAGCCCTGGAGCAGATCCGCGGCAGCCTCACCTGGCTCTGGAACCACCTCGGCTGGTCGCTGCCCCGCTATGACAGCGGGCGGCTGGAATCCATGCTGACCCAGGAGGTTCGGGCCACCCTCAAGGGGGTGCGGGGTTCCCAGCCCAAGGCCTTCCGTGTGCTCGCCCACAGCCTGGCCTCCCATCTGACCATCCTGGGTCTCGTGGACCCGATCCCCCCCGCGGGGAACATGACGGAGCAGGAGCGCTACGCGGCAGTGCCCATCTATTTCGTCGTGGAACGGGAGCTGGCGCGGCTCGGCGATCAGCTTGGCCGGAGCAAGATCCTGGAGGGCCTCCCGAAGGGGACGGAAGAGACCCTGCTGCTGTCGGCCTTCCTCCAGCAGGCGGTGTTCACCCTGAGCCAGGACCTGACCAGCATCCACGAGCTGCTGCACGAGGCCCTGGCCCAGGCGGACGCCGACCACCTCGCGCTCACCCTGGACCACCTGAAGAGCGGGCTCATCAACCACCAGCGGCAGCTGATGGCCGACCTGGTGAGGACCTTCTCGGCGGAACTGCGGCAGAGCATGTTCCCGAATTCCCCCACGCTGAAGGACGAGGGCGACCAGCTGCGCCAGCGCCTCTACCGCTTGTGGGAGCAGCTCGCCCGGCTCCTGCCCAGGCTCCGGACCCAGGTCCGCGAGAAGGACTACCTGCGGCTTTCGCTCACCCTCTTCCAGGCCCACAACCACGTGAACGCCTTTCGCCGGAGCCCGGAGTTCTTCCTCATCCGGGCCCGCGACCGCTCGGAGATGGACCGGCTGACCGCGGCCTTCGGCCGCATCCTGGACGCCCAGAGCGACCTGGAGTTCGCCCTGGTGAGCGGGACCGAGCTGGTGGAGGAGCTGTTCGGCTACCTGGAGGAATTCCTGGGCCGGATCAACGCCCGGATGCCCCTCATCAGCCATGACCTCATGGTGGCGAAGGAGGCCTTCCGGCTCAGCCAGCAGCTGCAGGAATCCCAGGGAGCGGGCCCGGGCCGGACGCGGCTGACCAAGATCCTCATCCAGTCCACCAAGAAGCTGGGCGTCCGCGACCCCCAGACCCTGTCCCTGCTGCGACGCTGGGTGCGGTCGGAGCGGGGCCGGCGGGAGACGCCGGATCCCATCGACGCCCTCAGCTCCCACCTGGAGCGCCTGGTCACACGCCTGGAAGCGGCGATGGGCTGAATGCCTCCTCGGAAGCGATTGGGGCCAGGCTCCCTGACCGGTCAATCATTGACCGCCATGGACAGATTCTGATCTAAGGCCGGGGTTCCGGATTCGCCGACCCTTAATGTATAACTTCCATTATATGTGTTGATATATTTATGAGCCGGGATTGGCCGCCGATTTGCAATCCCGGCTGTAGTAGATGCCGGTTTTCGAACAGCACCGGGACGCGCTGACGCCCCGGTCCTTCTCGTGTTGAGGGCCCCCATGACCCAACGGAAAAAAATCCTGCTCGTCGACGACTCCAGCACGGTGCTCATGGTCGAGCAGATGATCCTCAAGAACAGCCCCTTCGACATCCTGATCGCGCGGGACGGGGAGGCCGGGTTCGAGACGGCGCTGAAGGAGCGCCCCGACCTGATCCTCATGGACGTGATGATGCCGCGCATGGACGGCTTCGACGCCCTGCGGGAGATCCGCGCCCATGAGGAGATCAAGGACATCCCCGTGATCATGGTGACCACCCGCGGCGAGGGCGTGAACATCGAGACCGGCTACACGGTCGGCTGCAACGACTATGTCACCAAGCCGATCAACGGATCCGAGCTGCTGAGCAAGATCAACAACCTCATCGGTTCCTGACGCCTGGAGCCTTCCCGGTCCCGAACAACCGCAGCCGATTGCTGGAGCCTTCCGTGGCCAACGAACCCAACCAAGAATCCTACGTCCGCCGCGTGCTGGAGGAGACGCGCGAGTACGAGCGCCGCCTCCGCGAGGACAACGAGGGGCTGAGGGAACTCGTCGCCACCCTCGAATGCGAGCGGGTGGCGCTCCAGAAGCGGGTCGAGGAGCTGGAGGCCGGCGCCAACCAGCAGATGAGCGAGCTGAGTGCCCTGCGGGAGCGGCTGACCGCCCAGGTGAACGCGAACCAGAAGTCCACCGAGCAGCAGCTGGCCATCGAGCAGCAGAACACCAACCTGGCGAACCTCTACGTGGCGAGCTACCGGCTCAACAGCGCCCTGGACCGGGCGGAGCTCGTGGACGCCATTCGGGAGATCGTCATCAACCTGGTGGGCTGCGAGGAGTTCGCGCTGCTCGAGCCGAACGGTGGCGGCGGATGGCAGGTCTGCGATTCCATGGGGCTGCCCGATGACTTCCTGGCCAGCATGACCCGTCCCGACGGGGTTCTGGCCGGCCACCTGAAGTCCCGGAAGATGCACGTGACGGATCCGGCGGTCCTCAGCATGGACGAACTGGACGTCTCCAGGCCCTCGGCCAGCATCGTGATGAGCGTCGGGGACGAGACGGTGGGCGCCGTCGCCATGTACCGCCTGCTGCCCCAGAAGTCCGGGCTCGAGCCCCTCGACCGGGAGCTCTTCGACCTGCTGGCCGCGAACGCGGCCATGGCCCTCTACCGGCTGAAGCTTCAGGAATTCGTGAAGGGCGGGAAGTAGCCACCCGCCGGCGCTTGACCGCATCAAGGAGACCCATGCCCCACTTGCCCGCCCCTGGCTGGATCCCGGCTGATGCCGCCAGCGGTGGTGTATCGGTCTACCTGCATCCCGGGCACCTGCACGTGTCTCTCGTGCCCTGCACCATGACCACGATCCTGGGTTCCTGCGTGGCGGTCTGCCTCTGGGACCCCGTCTCGCGGGTCGGAGGCATGAACCATTTCCTGCTCGCCCATCATCCGGCGGGAGAGCCCGATTCCGCGCGCTATGGCGATTCGGCTACGGACCTGCTGATCAGCGCCGCGGCGCGGGCGGGCGGGTCCCTCGGGCGCCTCCAGGCCAAGCTCTTCGGCGGTGCCTGCGTGCTGGGATCGGCGGCGCCCGGCGCCAACCACCTCGGGCTCAAGAACGTGCAGGTGGCCCGGGAACGGCTCGCCGCCCACGGCATTCGCGTGGTGAGCGAGGACGTGGAGGGTGCCCGTGGCCGGAAGATCCACTTCCAGACCCTGGATGGCGCGGTGCTGGTGAGGACGCTCTAGGAGGCCGCATGGACATCGATCTCAATGCCATCCGTGCGACGTTCTTCGCCGAGACCGGCGAGCACCTGAACGAGTTCGAGGGGGCTCTGATCGAGCTGGAGCGGCAACCCGGGGACAAGGCCCTGGCCAAGACCATCTTCCGGATCGCGCACACCATCAAAGGGGACGCCTCCATGGTGGGCTACACCGCCATGACGGAATTCGCCCATGGGCTGGAGAGCCTGCTGGAGAAAATCTCCGGGGGGGTGCAGCCCTTCACGCCCGCCCTGGCCACCATTCTCCTGCGCTCGGTGGACGCCCTTCGGGCCCTGGCGGGCGCGGAGGATCCGAGCCTGATGCCGGCCGGCATCCGGGAACTCCTGAACGAACTGGAAGGCGCCTCGCAGGGGAGCGGAACGGCGCAGCAGGAGCCCCAGGCCGGAGCCGAGCGGCGATCCCGGGCCCGCGACGCGGCCAAGACCCTCCGGGTGAAGGTGGCCAAGCTGGACCGGATGCTGGACCTGGTCGGGGAGCTGGCCATCAGCCGCGGCCGGCTGGACACCCAGATCGCCACGCTCGCCGGCGCCAAGGCTTCCGCCATCCAGGACGCCCACCGTGACATGGACCGCCTCTTCATCGAGCTCCAGGAGCATGTGATGCAGGCCCGGCTCGTGCCGGTCGGCACCCTCTTCCAGGGGTACACGCGGGCGGTCAGGGACCTGGCTCTGCACACGGGCAAGGAGATCGACCTCGCCATCGAGGGAAGCGATGTGGAAGTGGACAACGCCGTGGTCGAGCAGCTGCGGGAGCCCCTCATCCACCTCCTCAGGAACGCCATCGACCACGGCATCGAGAACGGGGTGGAACGGCGCGCCGCGGGCAAGTCCCCCTGCGGGCACGTGAACCTGAGGGCCCGGCACGAGTCGGCCTTCGTGATCATCGAAGTCGCCGACGACGGCGGCGGGATGGCACGGGAGAAGCTGCTGGCGCAGGCCCGGAAGTGGGGCGGCGTGGAAGACGTCGACCGGCTCAGCGACGCCGACCTCCAGGCCCTGATCTTCGAGCCTGGGTTCTCCACGGCCACCCGGGTGACGGACCTCTCCGGCCGGGGCATCGGCATGGACATCGTGCGGCGCGCCGTGGAGCGGCTGCGGGGCACCATCTCCGTGAAGAGCCTTCCGGGCCAGGGCACCACGTTCACGCTCCGGTTCCCGCTGACGCTCGCCATCATCGAGGGGTTCGGGGTCACCGCCGGGGATGAGTCCTACGTCATCCCGCTGGATGCGGTGGTCGAATGCGTCGACCTCCCCGCCGATCAGCGCAGCGAGGTGGAAGGTTCCGGCGTGCTCAGCCTGAGGGGGGAACCGCTGCCCTACCTGAGCCTTCAGGAGCTCTTCCGCTTCGGGACGGGCGGCGAGGGCCGCCGGAAGATCGTCGTGGTCCACCATGGCGAGGGCCGCGCGGGGATCGCCGTGGACGACCTCCAGGGCGAGTGCCAGGCGGTGATCAAGCCGCTGGGCAACCTGTTCAAGCAGACCATCGGCATCTCGGGCTCCACCATCCTGGGCAGCGGCCGGGTCGCCATGATCCTGGACGTTCCGGCCCTCCTGCGCGAGGCCGTGGCCCGCACCGCGGCCCGCGGGGAGGCTTCCTGGCCCTTTGGCCAGGCCTGATCCGGTGAAAGGTTTCCCAATTGCCTGTTCGTTCTATATGAAAGGAGTCCCACGATGTTTTCGGTCCAGAACCTAAAGATCAAGACCCAGATGTTCCTGGGAGGCGGTGTCGTTTCGGTCATGCTGCTGATGCTGGCCTGGGTGGGCAACAGCTCCGTCGACCAGATTAGTCGGGGCGCCAACACCACCTTCACCTACGACTACGCCCTCGCCGAATTGTTCATGGACATGGGTAGGAACGCGGTCCTGATGCGGCGCTGGGAGAAGGACGTTTTCCTCAATTTCGACGACAAGGCCAGGCGGGATGAATATGCCCGCAAGTGGAAGGAAACGCAGGCCGCGCTCGTCGAAACCGTCGACAGGGCGGAGAAGGTCTCGACGGCCAGCGAGGACCGGGATGCCATCCGCTCCATCCGGCTGGACATCACCAGCTACGGATCCGAGTTCGAGAAACTCATCCCCCAGATCGACATGGGCCTCTTCAAGACCTCCCAGGAATTGAACAAGGCCGCGGACCCCTACAGGGAGGCCAGCCGGCGCCTTGAGGCGGCTTCCGAGAAGGCGGTGATCCGGCACGAGAAGGAGATGCACGAGAACATCCGCCAGATGCAGGACACATCGCTGAGGATGACGCGGCTGATGCTCGGGATCACGCTGGTCTCCCTCATCGCCGCCATGGCGATCGTCTGGCGCATCTCCATGCGCCTCTCCAGGGGGGTGTCCATCGTGGCCGACGCCATTGGAAAGATGGCTGATGGCGACCTGCGCAACAGCGTGGAGGTGTCGGGTGCCGAGGAGCTGAAGGAGATGGGAGCGGCCTACAACCGCATGGTGGAGAACCTGTCCCAGACCATCGGGGAGGTGAGGACGGGCGCCAACGCGCTGGCCTCGGCGGCCCAGCAGGTGTCCTCCACCTCGCAGGGGCTCTCCCAGGGGACCAGCGAGCAGGCCTCTTCCGTGGAGGAGACCACCGCCAGCCTGGAGGAGCTGAGCAGCTCCATCGAGCAGAACGCCGACAACAGCCGCCAGACCGAGCAGATGGCCATGCAGAGCGCCCGGGACGCCGACGAGAGCGGCCAGAGCGTGGAAAAGACCGTCGAGGCCATGAAGATGATCGCCGAGCGCATCTCGATCATTGAGGAGATCGCCTACCAGACCAACCTGTTGGCTCTGAACGCGGCCATCGAGGCGGCGCGGGCCGGCGAGCATGGCCGGGGCTTCGCCGTGGTGGCCACCGAGGTCCGCAAGCTGGCCGAGCGGAGCCAGGGCGCGGCCAAGGAGATCAACGAAGTGGCCGGCGGCAGTGTGGGGGTGGCCATCAAGTCGGGCGAGCAGCTCAAGGAGCTCGTCCCCGCCATCCGCAAGACCGCCGAGCTGGTCCAGGAGGTCGCGGCCACATCGCGCGAGCAGGCCAGCGGCGTGAAGCAGATGAACAAGGCCATGACCCAGGTGGACCAGGTCACCCAGCGGAACGCCTCGGCGGCGGAGGAGCTCTCCTCCACGGCGGAGGAGCTCGCCTCCCAGGCGGAGGCCCTCCAGCAGCTGGTGGCCTTCTTCAAGGTGACGGGGGACGAGGCGGTTGCACGGCATGCCCCCGCCGCCCCCTTCATGCGTCCGGAACCCGCCCCGCTGGCGGGCAGGGCCATGAAGCCCGCGGTCGGCCTCGACCAAGACCAGCACTTCAAGCGGTTCTGAGGGGGGCGGCGATGGACACGAGCGTTCTGGCCGACCTGGCCAACCACGACCAAAGCCAGTACCTGTCGTTCTTCATCGCGGACGAGGAGTTCGCGGTGAGGATCCTGAAGGCCCGGGAGATTCTGGAGTACGGGACGGTCACCAAGGTGCCCGGGGCCCCTCCGACGGTGCGCGGGGTGATCAACCTGCGCGGCGCGGTGGTGCCCGTGGTGGACCTGGCGCTGAAGTTCGGGCTTCCTGAGCGGGAAGTCACGAAGCGGACCTGTGTCGTGATCGTCGAGGTGGGCGCGGGCGAGGACAAGACGACCATGGGGGTGATCGTGGATTCGATCAGCCAGGTGGTCGACCTTCCGGAGGAGCAGATCGAGCCTGCGCCGGACTTCGGGACCAAGGTCAAGCTGGAGTACCTGCTCGGGATGGGGCGCTCCGGCAAGAAGTTCGTGATGGTCCTGGACATCGACAAGGCCCTCTCCCCGTCCGAGCTCTCCTCGGTCGCCGCCATCGCCGGGCAGGCCGCGGAGGCGCCGCAGGGCGCGGAACCCGGGTCGGGCGACTGAAAGGCCACCCTCAACTATGGACCGACCGCGGCGTCCCGCCTCCCCCGCGTCTGAGGCCGTGGGGGACTACGCGATCCGGAAGGAGGAGTTCCGGGCCTTCCAGGACCTGATCCACCGGGAATCCGGGATCTTCCTCGCGGACCACAAGCTGGCCCTCCTGGGGGGCCGCCTCCACGCGCGGCTTCGCGCCCTGGGCCTGACGAGCTACGGGGAGTACTTCCAGGCCGTCCAGAAGGACGAGGCCGAGCGCATCGAGATGCTCGACCGGATCTCGACCAACGAGACCCACTTCTTCCGGGAGCCCCACCAGT
Organism: Geothrix alkalitolerans; assembly: GCF_022808885.1. NCBI lineage: Bacteria > Pseudomonadati > Acidobacteriota > Holophagae > Holophagales > Holophagaceae > Geothrix > Geothrix alkalitolerans. The sequence goes on from NZ_JAKZLE010000008.1 coordinate 116,359, forward strand.
TCGAGTTCCTGAAGACCCAGGTGCTGCCCAGGTGGGTGGAGGATGCGCGGGCCGGAAGGCGGTCCAAGTCCATCCGGGTCTGGAGCGCCGCCTGCTCGACGGGAGAGGAGCCCTACTCCATCGCGATGCTCCTGCTGGACCAGCTTCCGTCGGCGGAGGGCTGGTCCATCGAGATCCTGGGCACCGACATCTCCACCCGGGTGCTGCAGAAGGCCAAGGATGCGCTGTGGCGCATCGAGAAGGCCGAGGAGATCCCCACGCCCTACCTCAAGGCCTTCATGCTCGAAGGGACGGGCCCCGAAAAAGGCAAGATGAAGGCCGGGCCCGAGATCCGGTCGCTGGTGTCCTTCTCCCGGATGAACCTGAACAGCCGGCCCTACCCCGTGCCTGGCGGGTTCGACATCATCTTCTGCCGGAATGTCCTGATCTACTTCAATACGGCCACCAAGGCGGGGGTGGTGGAGGAGCTGCTGGCGCATCTGGCGCCGAGCGGCCTGCTGCTCCTGGGTCACGCTGAAAGCCTCCACGGCCTCACCGAACAGGCGCGCAGCGTGGGACCCACCATCTACGCGCCGCTCCAGTCCACCTACTTCAGCGGGCAGAAGCTGCCACGGCTGCGCTGACCGTGATTTCAAGGGCCGGGTCCGGCCGCCGATAAGATCCCTGACGTACGTTTTCTCTTGTCTCGCGGCATCGGGCCACGTACTTCTTTAGCCAGGCCAGGACCACGCAGGCAGGTGGAGCGCGATGCCAGAACTCCAGCGGAATCCCGGACAGCCCCCGATCCAGGTCCTGGTCGTGGACGATTCGGCCGTGGTCCGGCAGGCGCTTACGGCCGTCCTGGGCCAGGAGCGGGACATGCGGGTGGTGACCGCGCAGGATCCCATCTTCGCCCTCCAGAAGATGCAGACGCTGAGACCGGACGTCATCGTCCTGGACCTCGAGATGCCCCGCATGGACGGCATCACCTTCCTGCGCCGGCTGATGAAGGACGACCCCCTGCCCGTGGTGATCTGCTCGAGCCTCGCCGCGCGGGGAGCGGAAGCGGCCATGCTGGCCCTCGAGGAAGGGGCCCTCTCGGTCATCACCAAGCCCCAGCTCGGGGTCCGGGATTTCCTGCACGAATCGGCCATGCAGATCATCGACACGGTGCGCGCCGCGGCCTACTCCCGCCTGCGCCGGAGGCGGGCCGCGCCCCTTCACCGGCCCCCCATCGAAACCGGCGCGCCGGTGCTGGGGACCACGACGGACCAAGTGGTGGTGGTGGGGGCGTCCACGGGGGGGACGGAGGCGCTCCGGGAGCTGCTGTCGGCCATGCCAGTGGATTGCGCGGGCATCGTGGTCGTCCAGCACATGCCAGAGCTGTTCACCGCGGCCTTCGCCAAGCGGCTCAACGAGGTCTGCCGGATCGAGGTGAAGGAGGCCGAGGACGGGGACGGGATCCTCGTGGGACGCGCCCTGATCGCGCCCGGGAACCGCCACACGGAGGTGGCGCGGTCCGGCGGCCGCTACGTGGTCCGCGTGAGCGACGGGCCCCTGGTCTCCCGCCACCGCCCAAGCGTGGACGTCCTGTTCCACTCCGCCGCCCGCGCCGCCGGGTCCAACGGGGTGGGCGTGATCATGACGGGGATGGGGGATGACGGCGCCAATGGCATGCTGGAGATGAGGCGGGCCGGCGCCTACAACCTGGCCCAGGACGAAGCCTCCTGCGTGGTGTACGGCATGCCCAAGGAGGCGGTGGAGCGGGGCGGAGTGGATGCCGTGGTGCCGCTCCAGGCGCTGCCGAAGGCCATCCTGGACGCCGTGCGGCGGGGGCGGCGGGCCTGATACGCCCGTTCGGTCGCTATTCAGCTTTGATGCGCACCGAGAAGGAATACATCTTCGAGTTGGAGTACCGCGTGACCACGCGGAAGTTCCGCAGCAGGTACCAGCACCGGGCCTTCACGTTGCCGTCCGGGGTGGAGGACCAGAGGTTGGATTCGTCGTCCGGATTCAGGAAGTCGCCGTACGGGTTCCGGTGGCCCACGAAGGGGATCTGGAGGATGGCCTGGCCGTTCGCCAGGCGGCTGTTGTCGCTCAGCCCCGGGATGGCTTCGAAGATCGTGCCCCACTCGTCGTCCGAGGGGATGCGGGATCCGAACAGCTTCATGGCGGCGTGCCAGGTGAACAGGATGTTCCCGTTGAACTCGTAGATGCCCTCCCGGTGGTCCGGAGCGGCGGCTTCGTTGTGGCGCCGGAGCCTGATGCCCCCCACCTCGACGGAATCCGGGTGGACGGTGATGGCATGGACCTTGGCCAGCTCTTCCGGGGTGCTGGCGTAGCGCTCCTCCAGCTCCTGGAGGAACTGGACCACGGGGTCGTCCGCCGGGGCGGTGTGGCGCGCGGGAGAGGGCGCCGAGGCGGGCCTGTCCGGCTGGAGGCGGACGGTCCCCAGCAGGAGGTCCGCCTCCTGCTGGAAAGTGGACAGGGGCACCTGGATGCCCGCCTCGATCAGCTTGGCGGCTCGGGCGATGCGTTCGGTCAGCACGCCGTGGATCAGGAGCGCCTCCTCGTGGAGGCGAAGGATCTCCGGGGTGTCCAGGGGGGGTGGAGGGCTGGGGGCCGGGTGGAACAGGAGTTGGGCGCCTGCGGGGGTCAGCTCCCTCCCCCCGGATGGCTCGACGCTGGGGTGCGTGTCTTCGTGGAGAAGCTCTGGCGGGAAGGCCCTGGGGGGTGGCTGGATGACGGGGGGGATCCGGCCGGAAGTCACCGGAGAGGCGGAGCCCTCGGCCGGCGAACGCAGGGCCTCATCCCGCAGCCTCAGGCCCTCCAGGAGCACCATGGCCGTGCTCTCCCGGATGGAGTGCATGGGCGCCTCGATGCCCTCCTGCATGTCGAAGTTGCCGCCCTTCCAGGCGATGAGGTCGTAGACCGCCTGGGCCCCGGTGACCTGGTCCCGGACCGCGTGGACCACCTGGCCGTCCTTGAGCCAGACGCGGCCCGTCTGCCGGCCCAGCCGCACGGTCAGGCAGCCTGTGTTCCGGGTGGCGGAGTACAGCTGGACGAGGTCCACGAACCCCAGGCTCAGGGAGCCGGTGAAGCCGCCCTGGTTGGACTGGATGGCGAGGTCGACCTCTTCGATGAGGGCCTTGGGGGCGAACGGCTTCTCGACGAAGCCGAAGGCGCCCCGCTGGTCGATCTCCTTGCGCATCTGGGGGCTGCCGAAGGCCGTGATGAAGATGATGGAGAGGTCCGGCTGGATCTTCTGGGCCTGGATCATCAGGTCGATGCCGTTCACCACGGGCATCTGGAAATCGGTGATCAGGACGTCGACCTTCTCCCGATGGAGGAGGGACAGGGCCTCCATCGGGTTGGAGCAGATCTTGAAATCCACGGTCGGGCGCTCGCGCGCGAAGTGCTGAGACACCGACCAGAGGAGATCCTCTTCGTCATCCACCATCAGGACACTGGCCATGGCCGAATGGGATGCAACGGGGACGCCAAGTGTTCGCATGTTGTTAATCGGATATATCATTTGGCTTGATGGTTGGTGGGGTCGGGTCTGGGACGGCGATCCGGATCATTTATTAACCAGGTGATCAGTCTTTGACCGGGTAGGCCCCGGCCTTCCGGAGCCAGGATCGGAGGGTCACCCGGGTCACGCCCAGGGTCCTCGCGGTCTGGCTGAGGTTGCGTCCGGAGGCCTCCCAGGCGTCCACCATCCGGCTCCGCATCGTGTCCTCCAGGCGCTCCTGGGGCGCGGGCGGGAGGGGGCCGGTGGAGGAACCGGCGATCTCGGGGGGCAGGTCCGCCAGCTGGATCTCAGCCCTGGGCGTGAGGATGGTGGCGCGCTCGAGAACGTTGCGCAGCTCGCGGATGTTCCCGGGCCACCGGTAGCGGGTCAGGGCCGCCATGGCCTCGGCGGAGCAGCCCGAAGGGGCGGTGCCCATGCTCTCCCGGAACTTCGCCAGGAAGCAGTCCGCCAGGAGCGGAATGTCCTCCAGCCGCTCCCGCAGCGGCGGCAGGTGCACGGCCAGGACCTTCAGGCGGAAGTAGAGGTCCTCCCGGAACCGGCCGGCCTCGACGAAGGCGGAGAGCTCCCGGTGGGTCGCGGCCACGATGCGGACGTCCACCTGGATCTCCCGCTCGCCGCCCACCCGGCGGAAGGGGTGCCCTTCCAGCACCCGCAGCAGCTTGGGCTGGAGGTCGAGGGGAAGCTCCCCGATCTCATCCAGGAAGAGCGTGCCCCGGGAGGCCAGCTCGAACAGGCCCCGGCGGGCCGACTTGGCGCCCGTGAAGGCGCCGGCCTCGTGCCCGAACAGCTCCGATTCCACCAGCTCCTTGGGGAGGCAGGCCGCGTTGACCACCACGAAGGGGCCGTCCTTCCGGGGACTGGCGCGGTGGACGAAGCGGGCGGCCAGCTCCTTGCCGGTGCCCGTTTCTCCCGTGATGAGCACGGGGGCATGCACGGCCCCGGCCGCCTGGGTGAGGGCCCGCATGGCCCGCTGGAAGGCCGGGGCCGTGCCCACGATCCCCTCGCCCGCCATGGACTGGCGCCGCATGGCCTCGAGGCTCCGGCGGAGGGTGCTCTGCTCGAGGGCGGCCGAGAGGCTCGAGAAGAGCGTCTCGGCTCCCACCGGCTTGGTGAGGTAGTCCGCGGCGCCGAGGCGGAGGGCACGGATGGCGGAAGCCGCCTCGTCGCGGGCGGTGAGGACGAGGACGGGCGTGGTGGGATCCTGGGCCAGGAGTCCCTTGAGCAGGTCGTGACCGTCCTCGTCGGGCAGGCCGAGGTCCATCACCACCAGGTCGTGGAGGGCCCGGGCGGCCAGGCTCCGCGCCTGGGCGGCCGTGGCGGCGCGCTCGACTTCGTACCCCTGGCGGCTCAGCAGCCCGCTGAGGGCGAAGGCCAGGTCATCGTCATCTTCCGTCAGCAGCACCCTGGGCACGAGGGGCCTCCCGTGGGAGCGAGAGCAGGAGGCAGGTCTCCTGCTGGGGGATGGAGGTGGCCACCAGGCTGCCCTGGTTCTCCAGGGCCAGGCGATGGGCGATGGCCAGCCCGATCCCGGTCCCCTTGGGCTTGGTGGAGAAGAAGGGCGAGAAGATCTTGGTCAGCAGCTGGGGCGGGATGCCGGGGCCGTCGTCGCAGATGCGGATGTGGGTCATGGTCTGGCCCCGGAGGGTTCCCGCGGAGGCCGCCTCGATCCGGATGCGGGTGGGATCCTTCACGGCATCCAGGGCGTTCTCCAGGAGCGCCACGAGGATGCTCACGGTCTGCACCTCGTCCGCGTAGACCGTGAGGCCGCCGGGCGGAACGGAGAGGGTGGGGCTGGTGCCGAAGGGGCGCAGGCGGCCCTCGAGGCTCTCCATGGAGCGGAGCACCATGGACTTCACGTCGAGGACCTTGGGGGTGGGCACGGATGGGCGGCTGAAGTCGAGGAAGACCTTCATGAGCGATTCGATGCGCAGGGCCAGCTTCTGGAGGCGCTCCACGCACTCCAGTTGGGGGCCGGGCTGGAGGTCCTGGTTCAGGAGCTCGCAGAGGGTCCGGATGGAGGCGAGGGGGTTCCGGACTTCGTGGGCGAAGGAGGCCGCCAGCTGCCCCAGGTCCGAGTAGCGTTGGCGCTGGCGCTCGTTCTCCTGGAGGTTCCAGAACTCCGCCTTCTGCCGGATGGCGGCTGAGAGCCCTTCAAAGAGGACATCGGGCGTGACGGGCTTGGTGAGGTAGTCCGTGGCGCCGTACCGGAGGCCCCGGATGGCGGAAGCCGCGTCGTCGCGGGTGGTCATGACGAGGATGGGCAGGCTGGGGTGCTGGTAGGACAGCCCGCGCAGCAGCTCGAACCCGTCCTCGTCCGGGAGGCCCAGGTCCATGATCAGCGCATCGTAGGCCGTCCTCGAGAGGCAGTCCCTGGTCTCCGAGGCGTTGGCGGCCCATTGGACCGAACAGCCGCGGGTCCTCAGGATCTCCTCGGCCATCATCGCCGTGACCGGATCGTCTTCGGTGAGCAGAATCGAGTACATGGGATCCAGGAGAGGGCGCGGCGGGCCGGAGGCGCGCGTGGCCTGGCGCGGGTTTCACCAGGGTACCGCAAAGGCAGGGCAGGACCCCGGGTTTCCGGGCCGGGGAAAACAGGGGATCATGACCTTCGGCCACCGCCATGCGACCGCCCCCCCTCCCTCCCGATGAAGCCTTCCGTCTGGAGGTGGTGCGGAGCCTCGGCCTTCTGGACACGCCGGCGGAAGCGCGCTTCGACCGCATCGCCCGGGCGGCGGCCCGGTTCTTCCGGATGCCCGTCGCCTTCGTGGGTCTGGTGGACGCCACCCGCCTGTGGCTCAAAGCCAGGCAGGGGTTCGACCAGACCGAGGCGCCGCGGGATCTGTCCTTCTGCGGCCACGCCATCCTGGCCTGGGAGCCCTTCGTCGTGGAGGATGCCCGCCTGGATGAACGGTTCGCCGACAACCCCCTGGTCGTCGGCCCTCCCTTCATCCGGTTCTACGCGGGCATGCCCCTGCGAGGCCCCGGGAACGCCCTGGTGGGAACCCTCTGCGTGATCGATCGGCTTCCCCGCACCTTCTCGCGCTCGGATCGGGAGTACCTGCTGGATCTGGCTGCCTGGGCGGAGCTGGAGCTGATCCATCCCCCCGAGGGGGCCGGGAATGCCGTGGCACCCGCGGGAACGGCCGTCCATGCCCCGCAGGCGCTGGACCGGGACGCCCACCTGAAGCTCATGCTCCAGGCCCTGCCGGACTTCCTGTTCCGCCAGGATCGCCAGGGGACGTACCTGGAGGTCGTGGCGCGCTCCACGGGCGACCTGGTCAAGCCTCCCGAGCAGCTCCTGGGGCACACCATTTCAGAGGTCCTGCCTCCGGAGGAGGCCATGGCCTTCCTTCAGGGCATCGGCGAGGTGCTCGACACCGGGGAGACGCGCACCATCGAGTACCACCTCACCATCGATGGGCGCGGGGAGGATTTCGAGGCGCGCATCGTGCCCTGCGAACCCGGCCAGGTCCTCAGCATCGTCCGCAACATCTCGGCCCGGCGCGATCACGAGCGCATGCAGGAACGGTTCCTGCGCACGGTCATCCACGAGCTGCGGACGCCCCTCTCCAGCATCAGGAGCAGCCTAGAGCTGATGCTCGAACAGGAACGCGTCGACGGCTTGTCCGGGAAGGCCCGGGATTTCGCAGCCATGGCCCACACCAACACCGTGCGCCTCGCCCGCATCGTGGACGAGATCCTCGGGCAGGCGAAGCGAGGCTACCTGTCCGTCTCGCTGCGGCGCTGCGACCTCCGGGACCTCGCCCGCCAGGCCGTGGAGATGGTCCAGGCCTACAGCGATTCCTTCGGCGTGCGCCTGCCCTTGCAGCTCTGCCCGCAGGAGGCCGACGTCCGCGCAGACCCCGACCGGGTGATCCAGATCCTGGTGAACCTGCTGTCAAACGCAGTGAAGTACAGCCCTCCGGGGGAATCCGTGGTCACGCGCGTCGTGTCTTCCGTGACCGGCTGGGCGGTGGAGGTGGAGGACCACGGCCCCGGCATCCCGGCGGCCTTCCAGCCCAGGGTCTTCCAGGAGTTCTCCCAGGCCGGCGGTCCCCACCAGCAGCCTGGAAGCGGGCTCGGCCTCTCCATCTCCCGATCCTTCGCCCAGTCCATGGGGGGCGCCATGGCCTTCGAGTCCGAGCCGGGGCGCACCATCTTCCGCCTGGAGCTTCCGGTGTCGCTCCGCCCCTCCGCCCTGGACGACGGTGGGCCGGACCGGCCCACTGCCATCCTGCATGTGGAGGACGACGATGTGGTGAGCGAGCTACTGGCCAGCGCCCTGGAAGGCGTGGCGAGCGTCGATCATGTCAGCACGCTGGAGGCGGCCCGGCGGCGGATCCCGGAGGGCCGCTGGGGCCTGGCGGTCCTGGACGGCATGCTGCCCGACGGGGCCGGCGTCGACCTGCTGCCCTTCTTGCGCGAAGCCTATGGCGCCGACTTTCCGGTGGTCCTCTACACCGGGGACAGCCAGTCCGTGGAATCGGACGGGGAGTTCGTCCATGTGCTCATGAAGGGGCGTTGCGGGCCCGACGAGATCCGTCGGGTCGTCCAGGGAGCCCTGGAAAGGCGCCAGCGGCGCTGAGGGAGCCGGCCCGCCCCGGATCCCCGGATCACTGCGGCGCGTGGGCCCTGAGGTGGTCGCGGAAGGCCTGGATGGAAGCGGCGCCGACCTCCTGGAATCCTGTCAGGGCTGACCGGCATGCCGTCGGATCGCCGCCTTTCGCGGCTGTTTCGATGGCCGCGGCGCGGGACCGGAGCGTCGCCAGTCCGATGCTCCCCGAGGAACCCTTCAGGCGGTGGGCGGAGGCGCGCACCCGCCCAAAATCAGCGGCCTCGAGGGCCTCCCGCAGGTGGCGGCCCTCCTCGGCGAAGCGGAGCTCGAACAGATCGACCATCTGGAGGAGGCGCGCCTCGGGGATCCCGTGCTGGAGGCAGGTGTCCAGGTAGGCGCAGTCCAGGAGGGGGGACCGGGGACGAGCCCCTTCCGCCTCCTGACCTGAAGGGCGCTGTCGATCGGACATGCCCGCCTCCCCAGGAAATAGTCTAGGCCGTTCAAGCCATTTCCCGGCGGCACGATCAGCTGACCCAGGAATCTTCTATATTCCATGAACCGGCTCGAGATCTGCGCGCCCGGTGCGGTGTCCGACCCCGGGGGTCGACGGATGTCGCAGCCGGCAAAAAATGTCGCGACTGCTTCCCCCACCCTGCGGGTTCCGCCCAGGCTAGACTGGCCGATCTCCTTCCACCGCCGACCCGCTCCTCCGCGCCTTCGCGCCGGGCCCCCGGCGACGGCGGGAGGCGCTGGAGGCATCCATGTCCATCACGCGATCCCTGGGCTCATCGGCCCTCACACCGGCCCTCACGCTGGCCCTCACGCTGGCTCCGGCCGCGGGGCTCATGGCCCAGGGCACGGGCCTGCCGAGCGAGATGCCGGCCGAATTCAAGGAGGCCTCGGGGAGCTGGGACCACACGCGCCGGGAGGTGATGATCCCCATGCGGGACGGGGTGAAGCTGAAGACCATCATCCTGATCCCCAAGGGCGCCAAGGACGCGCCCATCCTCCTGACCCGCACGCCCTACAGCGCCGCCGTGCAGACCAGCCACGCCGCCAGCGCCCACCTGGGGCCGGTGCTCCAGGGCTACGACAACGTGACGGACCTCATCGTGGAAGGCGGCTACATCCGCGTGATCCAGGACATCCGCGGCAAGTACGGCTCCGAGGGCGACTACGTGATGAACCGGCCCCTGCGCGGGCCCCTGAATCCCACGGCGGTGGACCACAGCACGGACACCTGGGACACCGTCGACTGGCTGGTGAAGCACCTGCCGGAGAGCAATGGCCGCGTGGGCATCCTGGGCATCTCCTACGACGGCTTCCTGCCTCTGATGGCGCTGGTGGATCCGCACCCGGCCCTGAAGGCGGTCGTGCCCATGAATCCCATGGTGGACGGCTGGCAGGGGGACGACTGGTTCCACCACGGCGCCTTCCGCGCCCAGAACCTCAGCTACATCTACGAGCAGCAGGCCACCCGCGGGAACGACCTGAAGTGGTGGACCGACGTCTTCGACGACTACGACCTGTTCCTGCGGGCGGGCTCCACGGGGGCCCTGGCCGCCAGCCGGGGCATGGAGCAGCTGGGCTTCTGGCGCAAGATCACCGAGCATCCGGCCTACGACGCCTTCTGGCAGCAGCAGGCCATGGACAAGGTGCTGGCGAGCCGGCCCCTCCGGGTGCCCACGCTCCTGGTGCACAGCCTCTACGACGCCGAGGACATCTACGGCGCGCTGGCGGTGTGGAAGGCGATGAAGCCCAAGGACACCACGGGCGACCGCCTCTTCCTCGCCATGGGCCCCTGGAGCCACGGCGGCGAGATCGGGGAGGGCAGCAGCCTGGGCCCCCTGAAGTTCGGCCAGGACACGGCCCTGCAATTCCGGCGCGAGGTCCTGAAGCCCTTCCTCGACGAGCACCTCAAGGGCGCCGCGAAGGCGGACCTGCCGCCCGTGAGCGCCTTCGAGACGGGCACCAACACGTGGCGGAAGCTCCCGGCCTGGCCCGTGGCCGGCGAGGGCAGCGCGGTGCGCGGAACGCCCTTCTACCTCGAGGCGGGGCTGAAGGTGTCCAGGTCTGCCCCGAAGGCCGGCGGCGCCTCGTACGAAGCCTATGTGTCCGACCCGGCCAAGCCCGTGCCCTTCCGGGCCCGCCCCATCCAGCCCGTGGGCTACGACGCGGCCCACACCTGGCCCCAGTGGCTCACGGACGACCAGCGCGAGGCCTCCGGGCGCCCCGATGTGCTGGCCTTCGTCTCTGAGCCGCTGAAGGAGCCCCTCCGCATCGCCGGCGAGCCCGTGGCGAACCTGGTGGCTTCCACCACCGGCACCGACGCGGACTGGGTGGTGAAGGTCATCGACGTCTACCCGGACGAGGTGGCGGCCCAGCCGCCGATGGGGGGCTACCAGCTCATGGTGTCGGCGGACATCTTCCGGGGGCGCTACCGCGAGGGCTGGGACAGCCCGAAGGCCCTGAAGCCCGACGAGCCGCTGACCTACCGCTTCGCCCTGCCGGCGGCGAACCACGTGTTCCTGCCGGGTCACCGCGTCATGGTGCAGGTGCAGTCCACCTGGTTCCCGCTCTACGAGCGGAACCCCCAGACCTTCGTGCCCAACATCTTCTTCGCCCGACCCGAAGACTATCGCCCCGCCACCCAGCGCATCTGGCACATGCCCGGGAAGGCCAGCTTCGTGGAGCTGCCGGTGGCGAAGTAGGAGGGATTTTTTGCCCTGCCCGGGAGTAGGATGGGCGCTGGATCCCCTCCTGAACCGGGCCCTTGGACGGAGACGCCCCGTGTCGTTTCGATCGCTGCTGAGTCGACTGCTGCCCCGGAAGCCCGCGCCCACTGCCGGCACCTGGGAGCGGCCGAGGGCCCTGGACCGGGGCCGGGTGGGTCGGCCGCAGATCGCCATGGACGACCAGGGCAACGCCCTGGCGGCCTGGCACCACCGGAGCGCGGACCACGAAGGCGTCTACATCTGCCGCTACCACGCGGACCAGCGGAGCTGGGACGTGGTGCCCCGGCGCCTCGACAGTGCCCGCACCCAGGCCCAGGCGCCGGAGATCGCCATGAACTGCCGCAGCGAACTGGCGGTGGTCTGGCACGAGCAGGAGGGGGACCAGGTCCGGGTCTGCGCCCGCCACATGCTGGGGAGCCAGGAGACCTGGGTGCCCTACCCCATGACCCTCCAGGCGGCCCCCGGCGAAGTGCATAGCCTGCACACAGCCATGGACCTCCAGGGGAACATCCACGTCGTCTGGTGCCATGGGACCCCCGGGGCCTACCGTGTCTACACCAGCGGGTACCGGGCCGATGACGGGGGATGGGACCCGCAGCCCATCCCGCTGGGAGATCCCTCCTCGGAGCCCCTCTTCCCCCAGCTGGCGGTCAATGACGCGGGCCAGGGCCTGGTGGCCTGGGATGCCGGCGGGAACCGCATCGTGGCCTGCCACTACGATCCCGGAGGCCGCTGCTGGAGCGACCGTCCGACGCGGGTGGCCGAGGGCCGCTCCATCTACCTCCGGATGGCCGTGGACGCGCGGGGAAACGCCATCGTGCTGTGGGTGGAGGAGGGGGATGCCGGCATCCGCACCCTGCAGGCCAGCCACCTGGACGCCCGCCGGATCGAGTGGACGCGGGCCCCGCGCCTCAGCTCGGGCCGCGCCATCCTCTGGCCCCAGGTGGGCATGGATGCCCGGGGCGGCGCCCACCTGGTGTGGCGGCAGGAGGCGGCGGGCCTGATGAAGCTCTACGCCAAGCGCTTTGCCGAGGGGCGCTGGGACGAGCAGCGCACCCTGCTGGTGGAGGATGCCGGCCACAGCCAGGCCCACGCCCTGGCCGTCAATCCCGAGGGTCACGCCGTGGTCCTCTGGCTCCAGCGCCAGGCCGCCCAGGCCATGGTCTGCGTCCGGCGTTTCGATGGCCGGGCCTGGAGCGCCCGGCCCCTCCTCCTGGGCACGCCCAGCCGCAAGGACATCCAGAACCCCGGCGCCGTGCTGGCTCCCGGCGGGCACGTGGCCGTCATCTGGCGCCAGGGCGACCCCCAGGACGGATTCATCCTGAGCGCCATGGGCCAGGCCTAGGTCCGCAGGAGCTCCTCCACGAAGGTCGGCACGAGGTCCGTGGCCCGGCCCACGCGATGCTCCCGGAAGGCGTCCACCACGCGGCTGGGCTCGAGGTTGAGCTCCACCGTGCGGGCCCCGGGACGCACGGCCGCCACGAAGCCCGCGGCGGGGTAGACGTGGCCGCTGGTGCCGATGGCCGCGAAGAGGTCGCAGCGCTCCAGGGCGTCGAAGATGCGGTCCATTTCCAGGGGCACCTCGCCGAACCAGACGATGTGGGGGCGCATCCCTCCGCGCCGGCAGACGGGGCAGCGGCTATCGGCATCCATGTCGCCGGGCCAGTCCAGGACCGCCCGGCAGGCCAGGCAGCGGCCCTTGAGCAGCTCGCCGTGCATGTGGAGCAGGTTCCTCGATCCAGCGCGATCGTGGAGGTCGTCCACGTTCTGCGTGACCAGCAGCACCTCGCCCGGCCATTCTCGTTCCAGGCGCGCCAGGGCCGCATGGGCCGCATTGGGCCGGACGCCCGGCAGGCTCCGTCGCCGCTCGTTGTAGAAGCGGTGCACCAGGGCGGGGTTGCGCTGGAAGGCCTCGGGGGTGGCCACGTCCTCCACCCGGTGGTTCTCCCAGAGGCCGTCGGCGTCCCGGAAGGTGCGCAGGCCGCTCTCCGCGGAGATCCCCGCGCCGGTGAGGATCACGAGGGAGGCATCGTGGGAGAGGGCCATGCCGGAATCCTAGCGCCTCGGCAGCAGGTCCAGCGCCCGGCCGTCCACGGGACCGGGCTTCAGGCCCAGTTCCCGGGCGAGGGTGGGGGCGAGGTCCACGGTGCGGACGGGCTCGGGTCGCTCGCCGGCCTTCCAGGGGCCCCAGAAGATCAGCGGGACCCGCCGGTCATAGGCATAGGGGGTCCCATGGCCCGTGGGCCATTCCGTGGGGGGTACGCCGAAGACCGTCCAGGGCTTGAAGGCCACGAGCACGTCGCCGCTGCGGCCGGCTTCGAAGCTGCGACGCAGGAGGACGCGGAGGCTGGAGTCCCGCGGGCTGCCCGTGGCAGCGGGATCCGTGACGGCCAGCTCCTCGGCGGTGAAGGCGTCGGCGACCTCGGGCCGGGCACGCAGCCAGGCCTGGACCTTCGCGATCACGGCCTTCCGGTCCAGCCCGGCGGCCTTGAGGGCAGCCTCCCGCAGGTAGAGATCGTTCGGCTCGGACGAGTCCTCCACGAGGTCGGCGTCCACCTTGAAGGCGGCCTTCAGGGCCTCCCGGAGGTCCTTCAGGAAGGCGGCCGTGTCGATGCGCCGGGCGGGGAACCCGTTGTCGGACAGGGCTTCGGGAATGTCCATGCCGCCGTGGTCGGCGCAGAGCACCACCCAGGCGCCCGGGTCCCGGCGCCGCACCGCCTCCAGCAGCCGGCCCAGGGTGCGGTCCAGGCGATGGATCTGGTCCCGCATCTCCGTGCCCAGGATCCCGTAGCTGTGGCCGATGTAGTCCGTGGCCGAGAAACTCACGGTGAGCAGGTCCGTGGCGGGGCCCCGGCCCAGGTGCTCCGCCTCCATCAGGGTTTCCGCGGCCTCCAGGGTGACCTCGTCGAGGAAGGGCGACCTGCGGAACCGGGTCTCGAAGTGCTTGTCGAGGGGCATGCCCGCGCCCTGGACGAGGCGGGGCAGGGCGCCATTGCGGATGACCTGGCCGGGGAAGGTCCAGGTGGCCACGCGGCCTTCGGGGGTCGACGGCTCCTTCCTCCAAAGCCAGCTGCGCGTGGCGAAGCGCTCCTTCAGGCCGGCGTCGAAGGTCATCATCCACGCGGGGAGCCGGTCGGCGTAGGCCGGAGACGTGATGAAGCCGGCGGTTCCGGAGAACCAGTAGACCGCCGTGGGCCGGCGCCCTGCCATGAGGATGGCCGCACGGTCCTTGCCCGATACGGAGAAGGCGCGGCTGCCGGGGGCCTGGGCCTGGAGCCAGTCACCCAGCGTCTCGCCCAGGAAGCGCGCGTTGGTGGAGGTGGCGGAGCCGCCGCCCTCCCCGTTCTCCACGCAGTAGACGAAGCGGCCGGACGCGCGCTCGAACCAGCGGTTCTCGACGATGCCCGTGTGCGCCGGGAACCGGCCCGACAGCAGCACGGAGTGGCCGGGGCCGGTCTCGGTGAAGCCGTGGTCGTGGTAGGCCTCGGTGAAATAGGCACCCTCGCGCATGAGGCGGGCCAGGCCGCCCGTCAGCTCGGGTCCGTAGGTCTGCATCAGCTCGGCGGAGAGCTGGTCCACCGAGACGGCCACCACCAGCCGGGGGCGCTCGGCGGCGGTGAGCGTAAGGGTGAGGGCCGCGGCCAGGATGCCGGCGAGATTGGGCAGTCGCCGCATCAGAAGGTCACCCCCACGCCGAAGGTCCACATCCGCTCGAACTCCTGGCCGCTGCCCTGGGCGGTGAAGTAGGCGCCCAGGTCCGAGGCGCTGCCGAGCTGCACGGGATGGTCCTTGCTGACCGGCTGCTGGTAGCTGGCGGCCAGATAGGGATGGACCAGCACGCTGGGAATGCGCCAGCGGGCCCCCACCCGCAGCCAGGTGCGGCTCAGGTCCTTGGCGCTGGAGGCACCGGCCGTGTCCACGGTGTAGCGCTGGAATCGCTGGATGAGGCCAATCTCGCCGGCCAGGCCCACGAAGGGCACCCACACCTGAGCGTTGAGACCCACCCCCACGCCCTGCTGCTTCAGGGCGGTGCCCTGGGCGGTGGTGCCGGTGGCCAGGCTGCCGTCCGCTTTGAACTGCGAGTATTCCAGGCCGCCCTCCAGCTTCAGCAGGGGGCCCACCTGGAAGATCTGGTGGTTCACGGTGGCGATGAAGCCCTTGCCCGTGTCGAAGTCCCCGGCCACTAGCTGGCCCGTGCCCGAAATCAGGGTCTGGGGCAGGTTCTGGCCCGAGGGCCGCGGCAGCTCCAGGCGCAGGTCCCACTGGGCCGAGAGGGGCAGGGCGGTGGCAAGCAGGGCGGGCAGGACGGCAAGGCGCATCGGGGCTCCGGCAAAACCTCGATCATACCGTCCGCAGATTCCAGGCCCGCAGGGGCGTGTAACTTCCCTGCGGGCCGCTCTCGAAAAGCACCAGCCGATCCGCGGTGAAGCTGGCGGGGGGTGGCGCGTCGAACCCCCCCAGGGGCCGGGGCCGCCGGAGCCGCGCCAGCGTGAGGTGCGCCCGGAAGGGCTTGGCGTCGAAGGCCTCGCCCGCCGCCGCCAGGGCTCCACGCAGGTCTGCGGCCAGGGCCTCGAGGGCGGGGCTGGGAGCCAGCGCCAGCCAGAGCACCCGCGCCCGGGGGCCTGTAGGGAAGCTGCCCAGCCCGGCCGTGGCCAGGGGGAAGGCCCGATGACGGCTGGCGACCCCGGCTGCCGGGGCTTCGAGGCCGGACAGGCCTTCCATCGGACGCTCGCCGAGGAAGGCCAGGGTCAGGTGCAGGCCCTCGGGCCGGGCCCAGCGGTCGATCCCCGGATGTCCTGCCTGCCAGCGCCCCAGGGATGCCTGCAGCACTGGCGGGAGCGGCAAGGCGAAGAAGAGCCTCAGCGATGGTTCCGCCATTTGATGCTGCACCCCATGCTCGGATGCTGGACCTCCAGGGGTTCCTGGCCGGCCAGCACGCGGTCAATGGCGGCCTTCAGCTCCCGCCGGGTCACGTGGGCGGCATCCTTCCAGTTGTCGTCCAGGCGGCCGCGGTAGACCAGGTGGCGGTGCTGGTCGTAGAGGAAGAAGTCCGGCGTGCACACGGCGCCGAAGCTGCGCGCCACCGCCTGCTCCTCGTCCCAAAGGTAGGGGAAGACGTAGCCCTTGGCCGCGGCCCGGGCCCGCATGGCCTCGAAGCTGTCCTCCGGGTAGGTCTCCGCGTCGTTGGCATTGATCCCCACCACCGCGCAGCGCCCCTGGTAGGCCTTCGCCAGCGCGTTGAGGCGGTCGTCCACGGCCTGCACGTAGGGGCAGTGGTTGCACATGACCACCACCAGCAGGGCCGGGCAGTGGAAGTCGTGCAGGGACCAGAGCCGCCCATCCACCCCCGGCAGCGTGAAGTCCGGACAGGTTGTGCCGAGCGGGACCATGGTGGATTCCGTCAGGGCCATGGGGACCTCCGGGGTGCTCCTCCAATGTACGCCCAGGGGCAAGCAGACCATGCCGAGGTCATTTTTTTGACTTGACCCGGTGTTCCCTGCCTCTAGGCTGAATCCAACCCAGGAGCCCATGACCCAGCTGCCGCGCCTTCACTGGTCCACCCTCGGCGAAGACACGGGGGGGCTGGAGCATCGGTGGGCGGGCCTTTGGGATGTGACGGTGGACCACAGCTCCTCGCCGGCCCTGCCGCCCAGGGACACGGACCTGTGGGTGATCAGCGCCAAGGGCGCCTGGCCACCGCCGGAGATGACGCGCCTCATGGCCGAGGTGATGGCCCTGCCCATCCTCCTCGGCTTGAAGCCGGATGCTCCGCCCATGGATTCCAAGGCCCTCGCTGAGTGGGGCGCCCTGGGCAGCGTGCGCTGGGGCGTGCTGGGCCCCGAGCCGCCCATGCCGGGCCTGCGGCCGCGCTCGGGCAACACCACGCAGCTCAGCGCCTCCCAGGCCCTGGCCTTTGGCCTCATCGGCACCAGCCCCGCCATGCAGGAGGTGCTGGCCCGGGCCCGAAACGCCGCCGCCACGCGGGCCACGGTCCTCCTGCTGGGGGAGAGCGGCACGGGCAAGGAGGTCATCGCCCGGGCCATCCACCGCATGAGCGCCGATGCCGCGGAGCCCTTCGTGGCCGTCCACTGCGGCGCCATCCCCGAGAACCTCCTGGAGTCGGAGCTCTTCGGCTACAACAAGGGCGCCTTCACGGACGCCCGCAAGGACACGCCGGGCAAGTTCCGCGAGGCCCAGGGCGGGACCATCTTCCTCGATGAAGTCGGGACCATGCCCCTGGCGGCCCAGGTGCGCCTCCTGCGGGTGCTCCAGGAACGCGAGGTGCAGCCCCTGGGCGGCGGCGCACCCGTGAAGGTGGACCTGCGGGTGGTGACGGCCTCCAACGTGGACCTGTGGAAGAAAGTGCAGGACGGCAGCTTCCGCGAGGACCTGTTCTATCGCCTGGAAGTGGTGCCCATCCTCATGCCGCCCCTGCGGACGAGGGTGGAGGAGATCCCCTTCCTGGCCCAGCACTTCCTCAACCGCAAGGCCCGCGAGCACCGCCTCTATCCCAAGGCTTTGCACCCCAGCGTGGATCCCCTGCTGATGTCCCTGCCCTGGCCCGGCAACGTGCGCCAGCTGGAGAACGCCATCGAGCGGGCCATCGTGCTCTCGGGCACCCGGCCGGTGCTCACGCGGGAGGACTTCACCTTCCTCGCGGACCGGATGGGGCTGCCTTCGAATGGCGCCGAACCGCCGGCCCCGAACGTGGTGCCGGCCACCTTCGTACCTCCGGCCTTCGTGCCCCCAGCCTTCGTGCCCCCAGCCTTCGTGCCTCCGGCCGCCGCCTCGTTCCCGCCCCCGGCGACGGCCTTCGGGATGGACCTGCCGCCCGAGGGCATGGACCTGAACCAGGTGGTGTCGGACATGGAGAAGACCCTCATGCTCCAGAGCCTTGCCATCACCCGGGGCAACAAGAAGCGCGCGGCCGACCTGCTGGGCCTCAAGCGCACCACCTTCCTGGAAAAGATGAAGCGGCTGGATCTGGAGGATGCGGACGGCGCCGAGGCGGAGGCCTGAGGCGCCCCTGTTAACCTGAGGGCATGACGGACGCGACGCATCTGAGGTGGAAGCTGGAGGTGCCCGACCCCCAGGAAGAGGCGCTCTGCGCCTGGCTGGAGGCGCGGGGATCCTCTGCCTTTTACCGCGAGGCCGATCCGCCGCGGGCCTGCTTCGCCTATTTCCCCCCGGACCAGGCGCCGCCGGATGCGGCGGGCCTGGCGGCCTTCCCCGGCGTGCGCCTGCTGGAGGCCGAGGCCTTCGGCGACGAGGACTGGCTGGCCAAGAGCCGGGAGGGCTTCGGCGCCTTCGAGGTGGGCACGCGCTTCCACGTGCGGCCCCTCTGGGACGCGACGCCCGGCCCGGCCGACCGCCTGGACCTGGTGGTGAACCCGGGCCTCGCCTTCGGCACCGGCGGCCACGAGACCACGCGCCTCTGCATGGAGCTGCTGGAGGAGCTGGCCGCCTCGGACCGCCTGAAGGGGCCGGTGCTCGACATCGGCGCGGGCACGGGCATCCTCTCCCTGGCGGCCTTCCTGCTGGGCGGGCGGGACCTCACGGCCTTCGACATCGATCCCGACTGCGGTCCCGCCATGACCGAGCTCATGGAACTGAACGCCCACCTGCTGAAGGGGATGGCAGCCGGAATCCGGCCCTACGACAGCTTCGTGGGCACCCTGGACCACCCGAAGGTGCAGGGCCCCTACGCGGGCCTGCTGGCCAACATCCTGCTGGAGACCATCCAGGAGCTGCTGCCCCGCATGGCGGAGGTGGCCGCCCCCGGCGGCTGGCTCGTGGCCAGCGGCATCCTGGCCGAGCGCACGGACGAGGCCCTGGTGAGCCTCGTCTCGCACGGGTTCAGGCCGGAGAAGGTGCTGAAGGAAGGCGAGTGGATCGCGGTGCTGGCGACGCGGGAACCCTCATGAACCGCGCGGACCGCCCGATTGGCGTCTTCGACTCGGGCATCGGGGGCCTGACGGTCATCCACGCCCTCCGCCAGATGGTGCCCCAGGAGGAGTTGATCTACCTGGGCGACACGGCGCGGTTGCCCTACGGCAGCAAGAGCCACCACACCATCGAGCGCTACACCCTCCAGATGGGCGAACTGCTCCAGCGTCACGACCCCAAGCTCATCGTCATCGCCTGCAACACGGCCAGCGCCCATGGCCTGCCCGCCCTCCAGGCCGTGAGCCCCTGCCCGGTCATCGGGGTCATCGAGCCCGGCGCGGAGGCCGCGGCGGAGGCACCCGGCGCCGTGGGCGTCATCGGCACCCTGGCCACCGTGGGCAGCGGGGCCTACGAGGCGGCCATCCGCCGCCGGGATCCCGCCAAGGTCATCCACAGCGTGGCCTGCCCCTTGCTGGTGCCCCTGGCGGAGGAGGGCTGGTTCGACGACCCCGTCACCGACAGCGTCTGCCGCCGCTACCTGGACCTGTTGCCCGTCGACGTGAAGACCGTGGTGCTGGGCTGCACCCACTATCCCACCCTGCTGCCCAGCCTGGCGCGCTGCCGCCCCGGCACGCACTGGATCGACAGCGGCCGGGTCACCGCCAAGGTGGTGGACCGCCTGCTCCAGGGCAGCCTGGGCTACCGCACGCAAAGCGCCCGCGGCTCCCTCCGCGTCCTGCTCACGGACGCCAGCAGCCGCCTGAAGGAGGTGGGGAGCCGCTTCCTGGAGGAGGCACTGGGCGACGTGGACGTGGTGGACATCTGACGGCGGGGAGGGCGGCGATGAACCAGGACCTGTGCATCCGTGAGCTCCGGGACGACGAATCCGAACGGCTCGGCCAGCTGATGGTCGAGGTCTATTCGGGCCTGGCGGGCTTCCCCACGCCGGAAGAGCAGCCCGGCTACTACGCGATGCTGGCCCGGATCGGAGACTTCGCGGACAGGAAGGACGCCAAGGTGCTCGTGGCCGTCTCGTCCTCGGGCCAGCTGATGGGAGGCGTCGTCTATTTCGGGGACATGGCCGAGTACGGTTCCGGCGGAACCGCCACGGCGGTCACGAATGCCTCTGGCATCCGCCTGCTCGGCGTGGGCCCGGGGTTCCGGGGCATGGGGATCGGCCGGGCCCTCACCCAGGCCTGCATCGGGTTGGCGCGGGAGCGGGGGCACGCCCAGGTGGTCCTGCACACGACCGAGGCCATGGGGATCGCGTGGGGGCTCTACGAGCGGATGGGATTCGAGCGCTCGCAGGACCTCGACTTCATGCAGGGCGCACTGCCGGTCTTCGGGTTCAGGCTCCACCTGAACGCCTAGGGTCTGTTTTCAAAGTGGATGCGAGCCGCGACGCCGTCCAGCCGCGCGCATGGCAAGGCGGGGGCCGAAGGGCGATGCGGGACATCGTTCGAGGCCCCCAACGCAGCCAGGGGTGCGGCTGGGCGGCGTCCCGGAGGGCAAGGGGCGGCGCCCGGCGCGATGCTGCGTCAAGCTCCTCGTCGATAGTGCCGCTATCGCCTTCGTCGCTTTCCTTGCCTCGCTTGGGCGGCGCCCCTTGCGCGGCCACACCCCACTTTGAAAACAGACCCTAGGCGGCGCCCGGAAGGGTGAACACCACGCAGGTGCCCTTCCCCTCTACGCTGTCGATGCGGATGTCGCCGCCGTGGCCGCGGACGATCTCGCGGCAGATGCTGAGTCCCAGGCCCGTGCCCTTGCCTTCGGGCTTGGTGGTGAACATGGGGCGGAAAACCTGGCTCAGGAGCTCGGCGGGGATCCCCTGGCCCGTGTCCTGGAAGCGGATCTCCCACCACAGGCCGTTGGGTGTGCTCTCTTCGGCGGGCCTGGCGGACACCCTGATCGTGCCGCCCCCGGGCATCGCGTCCACGGCGTTCTTCATGAGGTTCAGGAAGAGCTGCTCCATCTGCTTGCGGTCCACATTCAGGCGGCAGCCGGCGGGCAGGTCGACGTCCAAGGTGATGCCATGCGAGGTGAGGGTAGGCGCCCAAAGCTGATGGAGGTCCTCCAGCAGCTCCCCGAACGCCTGGGCCACCTGGTGCAGCTGGGGCCGGCGGGTGAGGTCGAGCATGCGGCGGACGATGCCGCTCACGCGCTGGATCTGGGCCTGGATGACGCCGAGGCGCTCGCGCACTTTGTCGGGCAGGTCCTTCTGGCCCTCCATGAGCTGGAGGTGGCCGTTCACCAGGTTGAGCGGGGTGCCCACCTCGTGCGCGAAGGTGGCCGCCAGCTGGCCCGCCACCGCCAGGCGCTCCTGGCCGCCCAGCTCCTCCCGCAGGAGGGCGTTGCGTTCGGCCATGGCGGCCAGCTCGGCGTTCTTGGCCTGGAGCTCCGACAGGGCGGCGTCGATGCGGTCCTGGAGGTTGGCGTTGAGGCCGCGGATCTCGCGGATGAGGGATTCGCGTTCCTCGCCGGCCCGCTGGAGCTGGACCGCCATGCCGTTGAACTGGGCCGCGATCAGGCCCAGCTCGTCGCTGCGCCGGATCGGGATGCGGGCCCCGGACTCGCCGCGCTCCAGCTGCTCCATGGCCAGGACGGTGGCCTCGATGGGATCGCTGATGAGCACCCGCAGGATGAGCCAGAGGAGGATGAACTCGCCGAGCAGAACCCCCGGCAGGGTGCGGTAGGTCCGCTTGAGGTTGGCGTCCCAGACCACCTCCCAGCGCTCCAGGTCGCAGTAGACCCGGATGAGGCCCAGGGTGGGCTGGCCGGGCCGGTGAAGGCGGATGGGCTGGTAGACCTTCCACGCCCGCCCGCCGGTGTTCAGGTCCACCAGCTCCGCCTGGGGTTTGGTGAGCGTCAGATAGGAGCCGATTTCCGGCCCCCATTCCACCGTCGCCTCGTCGCCGGAGGAGCGCACCAGCTCCACCTCATTGCTCCTGCCCACCCGCCTGAAGACATCAATCTGGAAGATGCTGCGGTCGGGGCCCGCGATGCTCTCCAGCAGCTGGTCGAGCTTGTCCGCATCCCGGAAGGAGGGATCCCGCTCCACGATGTCCGTCTCCACCGTGCCCGCGGTGTCGATGGTGAGTTGGCGGGAATAGCTCTCCAGCTCGCGGCGACTGTTGCGGGTGATGGAGTAGGCCACCGCCACCGTGAGCACGCTGGTGACGAGGCCCAGCAGCAGGAACAGCTTGGCGTGAACACTGCGCAGCCAGGCCAGGGGGCGGATCCGCACGCGCCAGAAGCTCATGGGTGTGTTCCCTCCGGCCCAGGCAGGCCCAGGGCTGGGCGCACGGCCCCGGCGAAGGCGGCAGGGCCCTGGCTTCCGGCGAAGGCCTTGAAGCGGTCGAAGGTGGCCTCCCGCAGGCGGCCGGTCTCCTCCAGCAGGGCCCCCACGCCACTCGCCAGGAGGTGGCGGCCTCGGGTCTGAAGCTCTGCCTCCACGGCCCTCAGCAGGGCCTCCAGGGCCGCGAGGTCGTGGTACTCCCCCAGGATGGTCTGGAGCGCCCGCAGATCCTTGAGCACGGACTCGGGCAGGGCCGAGAAGGCCCCCTCCAGGGCTTCCACGGTGTAGCGCAGCTTCTTGATGCGGATGCGGGCCTTGTGGAGGGCGGGGGCGTCCTCGCGGGCGGCCAGGGCTGTCAGGTCTCCGAGGGCGGTTTCGGCGCGGGGCGCGAGGCAGGCCCAGGCGGCCTCCTGCAGGGAGGCCCGCTGGAAGGGGGCCGGAAGGCTGGGCACCTCCAGGAGCCGGTCCAGATCCGGCAGGCGCAGGTCCTCCAGCTCCTGGTGCATGGTCCGCCGGGCCCGGGTCCGGGCCCGGTCCACCCGCTCCTGCAGGTGCTCGATCACGGCACCCTGGACGGGGTCCGAGGCGGTGTGCCGGCGCGTCTCCAGCCAGGCGGCATGGACATCCAGCTCCCGGGGGAGGCCCAGGGTGTCCACGAGCCGCTTCAGGGCTCGCCGCTGCCGCTTGTGGCCGGGGTAGGCCTCGGGGTCCAGCAGGTCGAGCACGGCCCCCAGGCGCCGGGTCGCCACGCGCACCTGGTGCAGGGGTTCTTCCTCCGAGGCCCACCCCTCGACGGCCAGGAGCGCCTGGAGCGCCGCCAGCCGCACCTCCAGGGCGCGGTGGAGCAGGATCGCCAGCTCGGCCGGATGCATCAGACGATTCTAGACGCACTCTGCGAAAGCGAAAAAATGGCGTAAACTGGGAGGCCTATGGAACACATTCACATCAAGGGCGCCAGGGAGCATAACCTCAAGAACCTCGATTTGTCCCTGCCGCGCAACCGGCTGGTGGTGATCACGGGCCTGTCGGGCTCAGGCAAGTCCAGCCTGGCCTTCGACACCCTCTACGCCGAAGGCCAGCGCCGCTACGTGGAGAGCCTCTCGGCCTACGCGCGGCAGTTCCTGGATCAGATGGAAAAGCCCGATGTGGACAGCATCGACGGCCTCTCCCCGGCCATCTCCATCGAGCAGAAGACCACCAGCAAGAACCCCCGCTCCACCGTGGCCACGGTCACGGAGATCTACGACTACCTGCGCCTGCTCTTCGCCCGCACGGGCAAGCCCACCTGCGTGGCCTGCGGCGAGGCCATCGCCAGCCAGACCATCCAGGAGATGGCGGACCAGATCCTGGCGAAGCCCGAGGGGACGAAGCTGCAGATCCTGGCCCCCGTCGTGCGGGGCCGCAAGGGCGAGTACAAGAAGCTGCTCCAGGACCTCATGAAGCGCGGTTACATCCGGGCCCGCGTCAACGGCCAGATGCTCGACCTGACCGAGGGCATCCCCGACCTGGACAAGCAGAAGAAGCACACGCTGGAGGTGGTCATCGACCGCCTGAAGGTGAGCCCCGCCATCCAATCGCGGCTGGCGGACAGCCTGGAGATCGCCTGCAACCTCGCCGAGGGATCGGCCCTGGTGGACCTGGACGGCACCGAGCGGCTCTTCTCCAGCAAGCTGGCCTGCAACAACGCGAAGTGCGCGAAGTTCGGGCTGGGGCTGCCGGAGCTGGAGCCGCGCTCCTTCTCCTTCAACACGCCCTACGGTGCCTGCCCCACCTGCGATGGCCTGGGCTTCAAGCGCCAGTTCGCCGAGGAGCTGATCGTCCCCAACCCGGCCCTCTCCATCAACGCAGGCGCCATCCAGGCCAGCGGCTGGAAGAGCGTGAGCGACGACGGCTGGCGCTCCCAGATGCTGGACCAGCTGGCCCGGAAGCTGAAGTTCAGCCTCGACACCCCCTGGAAGAAGCTGCCCGCGGACATCCGCCGCCTGCTCCTCCACGGCACCGAGAAGGAGATGCGGTTCACCTACGAAGGCAAGAAGAGCCGCTACGACTTCGTCCACCACTTCGAGGGCATCATCGGCAACCTGGAGCGCCGCTACCGCGAGACCACCAGCGAGGAGATCCAGGCAGAGCTCGAGGAATCCATGCAGGTCATCCCCTGCGAGGCCTGCGAGGGGCAGCGCCTCCGCCCGGAAGTGCTGGCCGTCTACGTGAGCGGCCTGAACATCGCCCAGGTGGTGACGCAGAGCGTGCGCGAGGCCCGGAGCTGGTTCGCCGGCCTGGCCCTGGAGGGCAAGGACGCCGTCATCGCCGAGAAGGTGCTGAAGGAGATCCGCGAGCGCCTGGGCTTCCTGGACGACGTGGGCCTGGGCTACCTCACGCTCGACCGCAGCGCGGCCACGCTCTCCGGCGGCGAGGGCCAGCGCATCCGCCTGGCCACGCAGATCGGCAGCAAGCTCCAGGGCGTGCTCTACGTGCTGGACGAGCCCAGCATCGGCCTCCACCAGCGGGACAACCTGCAGCTCATCCGCACCCTCAAGGAGATGCGGGACCTGGGCAACACGGTGCTCGTGGTGGAGCACGACCTGGAGACCATCCTCGCCGCCGATCACGTGGTGGACATGGGCCCCGGCGCTGGCGAGCACGGGGGCCTCGTGGTGGCCCAGGGCACCCCGGAGGACATCAGCCGCACGCCGGGCTCCATCACCGGCGACTTCCTGTCGGGCCGCGACACCATCCCCGTGCCCCGCACCCGCCGCAAGGCCAAGCGCGGCCAGCTCTCTGTGGTGGGCGCCGAGGAGAACAACCTCAAGCAGGTGGACGCGGACTTCCCCATCGGCCTCTTCACCTGCGTCACGGGTGTCTCGGGCTCGGGCAAGAGCACGCTGGTGAACGAGATCCTCTACAAGGCCCTGGCCAACCAGCTCCACCAGGGCGTCCACATCGTGGGCAAGCACAAGGCCATCAAGGGACTCGAAGCGGTGGACAAAGTCATCGACATCGACCAGGCGCCCATCGGCCGCACGCCTAGAAGCAACCCCGCCACCTATACGGGCCTCTTCACGCCGCTCCGCGAGCTGTACGCCCAGCTGCCGGAGAGCAAGGCCCGCGGCTACGCGCCGGGCCGCTACAGCTTCAACGTGAAGGGCGGGCGCTGCGAGAAGTGCGAGGGCGCCGGGGTCCTCAAGATCGAGATGCACTTCCTCCCCGATGTCTACGTCACCTGCGAGCAGTGCAAGGGCAAGCGCTACAACCGCGAGACGCTGGAGATCCACTACAAGGGCAAGAGCATCTCCGAGGTGCTGGACATGACCGTGGAGGAGGCGCTAGAGCTGTTTGCGCCCATCCCCGTGCTGGCCAACAAGCTGCAGACCCTCGTGGACGTGGGCCTGGGCTACGTGCGACTGGGCCAGAGCGCCACCACGCTCTCGGGCGGCGAGGCCCAGCGCGTGAAGCTGGCCAAGGAGCTGAGCAAGCGCCCCACGGGCCGCACGGTCTACATCCTGGACGAGCCCACCACGGGCCTGCACCTCAAGGACATCCAGAAGCTGCTGGAGGTGGTCAACCGCCTCGTGGAGACGGGCAACACGGTCATCGTCATCGAGCACAACCTCGACGTCATCAAGACCGCCGACTGGGTCCTGGACCTGGGCCCCGAGGGCGGCGGCGAGGGCGGCCGCGTCATCGCCGTGGGCACCCCCGAGGACATCGCCAAGCGCAAGGTCAGCGTGACGGGGAAGTACCTGGCGCCGTATTTGAAGTAGACGCCGGCCTCAGCGCCGCCCGCTCGCCCAGATGATCTCGTCGGCGGCGTCGCCGTTTTCCACCGCCTGGTGGGCGCCCTCCTCGAACACGGCCCAGAGGGCGTCCAGCCGCTTGCGGCGGAAGCGCGGGTTGGGGATGGTGCGCTCCAGGGCCTCCTTGGTGGCGGGCGGGTGCTCCAGGCGGGCCATGAGCCAGCGGTTGCCCAGCTCCATGACGGCGGCCACGTCCCCTTCGTTGCCCCAGGCCCAGCGCAGGGCCGTGAGCTTCCGGGCGCGCTCCACGGCCAGCTCGCCCAGGTGCTTCACCTTCTCCACCACCGGATCGTGCTTGGGGGGGGCATAGGCTCGCACCCGCTTCAGCAGGTGGCGCATCTCCTTGGGCAGGGCCGCCAGGCGCGGTCCGATCTCCGGGTGATCCCGCTTGGCGTCGGCCTCGTCGGCCAGGATGCGCAGCAGGGGCAGCAGCAGGGCCGCGTCCCGGCTGGCGTAGCTGATCTGCGTATCCCGCAGGGGGCGCAGCATCCAGTTGGAGTCCTGCTCCTCCTTGGGGATGTCCAGGCCGAGCTTGAGCTTGGCCATGGTCTTGAGGCCGGGCTGGGGGTAGCCCAGGGCGCGGGAGAGCAGCATGGTGTCGAAGATGCTGGCGGGCACCACGTCGTAGAGGCGCTTGAACACGATGCCGTCCCCGGAGAAGTCGTGGACGATCCAGGGCACCTGGGCCATGGCCTGCAGGGCCGGCCGCATGAGGCCACCGAGGGGGATCGGATCCACCAGCCAGGCCTGGTCGTGGGTGGCAACCTGCAGCAGCGCGAGCAGGCAGTGGTGCATGCCCGTGAGGCTGCACTCGATGTCCACCGACAGCACGCCCGCCGCGTGCCACAGGGGCAGCGCCTCCTGGAGCTTCTCGGGCGTATCCACGTAGGTCGTGGGAAGGTCGAAGTGGTCAAGCACCATCGGATCAGTATGGCAGTCCGGTACCATGATCCTTCGTCACGATCTGCGAGGACTCATGAACCGCTCACTCTTCTGGACCACCTTCGCCACCGTCTTCCTCGCCGAGGTGGGCGACAAGACGCAGCTCGCGGCCATGACGGCGACGGTGCGCAGTGGGCAGATCTGGACCGTGTTCCTGGCCGCCAGCGCCGCCCTCGTCTGCGCCACGGCCATCGGCGTGGCCCTGGGCGGCGTGCTGTTCAAGTACATTCCCGAGGCCGCCATCAGGTGGGTGGCGGGGGCGGCCTTCATCGGGGTGGGCCTGTGGGTGCTGATCAAGGGCTGAGTCCGAGCCAGAGCCCGGGCCAGGACCCGGGGCCGACCCGTGTCTTCTACGACGGTGGCTGCGGCCTCTGCCAGGGGGCGGTGCGATTCGCGGCCCGGCGCGACATCCTCGGGCACCTCCGCTTCGCCCCCCTGGACGGCCCGACCTTCCGACGGACCGTGCCGGCCGAGGCGCGCCGGGATCTGCCGGACAGCCTGGTGGTTTTCACGGCCGAGGGCGCGGTGCTGTCCCGCTCGGAGGCCATCCTCCACCTGCTGGGGCGGCTGGGATCGCCTTGGCCCGCGGTGGCCGGCGCCCTGGCTTGGGTGCCCGATCCGCTGCGGGACGGGATCTACCGCCTGGTGGCCCGCCTCCGGC
The DNA here is from genome assembly GCF_022808885.1 of Geothrix alkalitolerans. NCBI lineage: Bacteria > Pseudomonadati > Acidobacteriota > Holophagae > Holophagales > Holophagaceae > Geothrix > Geothrix alkalitolerans. Next base: position 143,742 of record NZ_JAKZLE010000008.1, read on the forward strand.
GCCGCCGGGAGGCCTGTGCCCTCGTCACACCTGGAGACGACCGGTTTGAGCCATAGAAATTTTAAAGTGTCACAAAGCCCCCCGGACAGGCACTCCAAAGGCTGACGACAGCACCACAGTCCCAATCCCCCAACACCGGGGGAGGGACTTCGTCCCACCAGCGGGGCCGCTCGGCCCCAGGCGCGGCCCTGGCCGCAAGGAGGATTCATGATCACCAAACTCATCGGGGCGGCCACCCTGTTCGCAGCGGGCTCCCTGGTCGCCGGCGCGCCGGCCACCTTGGGCGCCGCGTCCGTCGAACCTTTCGGCGCGGACGCCGCCCTCAGCACCGCCGCCGGTTGCGGTGCCAAGGACGCCAAGGACGCCAAGGACGCGGGCAAGGCCCCCGCCAAGGATGCGAAGGCCAAGGAGGGCTCCTGCGGCAAGGGCTCCTGCGGCAGCAAGGACGCCAAGGCGAAGAAGGGGTCGAAGGAGGGCTCCTGCGGCAAGGGCTCCTGCGGCAGCAAGGACCCCAAGAAGGACGCCCCTGCGGACAAGAAGTAGCGGGGCGACGCATGGCTCAGGGCAGATCTCCCGGATCCTTCCAGGGCGTGGGCCTGGGCCTCCGGCGCGCCCACCTCGAGGAGGTGGCGGGCCAGGAGGACCACGGCGTCCCCTTCTGGGAGACCTGCCCGGAGAACCTGATCGGGGATGGCGGCCGCCACCACCGGCTGGCCTCCGCCATCCTCGACCGGGATCCGGTCCTCACCCACGGCCTGGCCATCTCCCTGGGCGGCTTTGATCCCTGGGATGGGGACTACCTGCGGGAACTGGACCGCTTCCTGGTCCGCACGGGGACGCCCTGGCACTCCGAGCACCTCTGCTTCACCGGCGTGGACGGCAGCTGCCTCCACGAGCTGCTGCCCCTGCCCTTCACCCGCGAGGCGGCCCGGCATGCCATCGCCCGGGCCAGGGACCTCCAGGGCCGGCTGTCCGTTCCGCTCCTGCTGGAGAACATCACCTACTACGCCCACCTTGGCGTGCCCGAGATGGATGAGGCGGCGTTCATCGCCGAGGTGCTGGAGGGCGCGGACGTGGGCTGGCTGCTGGACGTGAACAACGTCTACGTGAACGCCCTCAACTTCGGCTTCGATCCCAAGGCCTGGCTGGCCCGCATGCCCCTGGACCGCGTGTCCCAGATCCACATCGCCGGCCACAGGAAATTCGGATCCATCACCGTGGACACCCACGGCGCGGACGTGATCGACCCCGTCATCGAGCTCATGCAGTGGACCCTCGCCCGCCTGGGGCGGCCCGTCCCCGTGCTGCTGGAGCGGGACAACCACATCCCGGACTTCGGGGACCTCCTGGCGGAGCGGGCCCGGATCCAGGTCGCCTACGATGCGGCGCTGGCTCCAACGGAGACCGCGCCGACGGAGGCGGTCCGTGCCTGAGTCCCCTACCTTCCGTCTCCAGCGGGCCATGGCTTCCCTGATTCTGGACGAGGAGCCGAAAGACTTCGGCGCGCCGGCGGAACGCCTGGGGCTCCCGGCGGCGGACCAGCAGGCCTTCCGCGAGCAGCCCGAGGCCATGGACCTGTACCGGGAGCTGGCCCGCCTGAGCCTCACGGAACCCCTGGACACCACCTTCCCCGTGCTGAAGGCCCTGCTCGAGGGGGCGGAGGTCTGGGTGTCGTGCGTGCAGGCCTTCCTGTCGGCCCGGGTGGTGCGGAGCACCCACTACCGCGACATCGCCCCCAGCTTCCTGGGCTGGCTCGTGGATACGGGCTGGGGCCAGGACCGCTGGCCCTTCCTGGCGGAGCTGGCCCACGCGGAGCTCCTGGAGGTGCTGGTGGCCCGCTTCCCGGAGGCCGACCCGCGCCAGGATCTCCATGATGACCCGGGGCCCGGGGATACTGTGTGGCTTGACCCCGGAACCCAGGTGGTGGCCTACGCCCACGCCGTGCATCGGGCCACCGAGGCGGCCCCTGTGCCCGAGGCGCGGCCCACCCACCTCCTGGCGTTCCGGGACGCGGAGGGGGAGGCCCACGTCCTGGAGCTCACCGCGGCCACCGCCGCCCTGCTTGTCCAGGCCCGCACGCGCCCCCTGGCCGAATCCGCGGCAGCCCTGGGCTTCGCAGATCCGGCCCCGGCGCTCGACCTTCTCCGGGACCTGCGCCGGCAGGGCGCCGTTCTGGGCTTCCGCGCGCCCCGCTGATTCTTGTCCTCCCCCTGTCATCCCCAGCCATCGAGGTCCCCATGCGACTCCGCGCCTTCGCGCCCCTGCTCCTGCTGACCCTTTCCCTCACGGCCCAGGGCCGGACTTTCCGGGTGGACACCACGCACACGGTGCTGGGCTTCAAGGCGTCCACCCTGCTCTTCGACGTGCCGGGCCGCTTCACGCGCTACAAGGCCGACATCCAGGGCGATCCGGCCACGCTGGAGGGGGCGAAGGTCCGCCTGGACATCGACGCCCGCTCCGTGGACACCGCCAACGGCACCCGCGACGAGCACCTGCGCTCACCGGATTTCTTCGATGTGGCGAAGCACCCCGCCATCACCTTCGTGTCGCGGGAGGTGAAGCGGGACGGGGACAAGGTGGTGGTGCGCGGCACGCTCACGATGCATGGGGTGAGCCGGGAGCTGAGCCTGCCCTTCACGCCGGCGGAGGGCACGAACGGGGCCGGGGCCCACACCTGGGCGTACCGGGCCACGGTGCCGCTGGATCGCCTCGACTACGGCGTGGGAGCCGACAGCGTGGCCGCCAAGATCAGCCTGAAGCGGCAGGTGGAGCTGGACCTGATGCTGGTGGGTTTCTTCGACGAGCCGGGGAAGAAGTAGGTCAGGCCCGCCTCAGCGTGAAGATCGCGATCTCCGGCGGGGCGGCAATGCGCAGCGGGAGGCCCACCACGCCCAGGCCGCGGCTCACGTAGAGCACATCCTCGCCCTGGCGGTAGAAGCCCTGGGTGCGCGGGCCGATGAGGTGGGCGCTGCTGACGCCGGGAATGGGATTGATCTGGCCGCCATGGGTGTGCCCGGACAAGGTCAAGCGGGCGCCCGCCGTCAGGGCCTCCTCCCATTCGCTGGGCCGGTGGTTCAGGCAGAGGCGGAAGGCGTCGACGGGCACGTCGCGGGTGGCCTCCGCGGGCCGGGGGCCGGGCCCGAAGACCATGCGCCGGAACCGGCCGTTCCGGGCCATCGGGTCCTGGAGGCCCATCACCGCCAGGGTGCTGCCATTCCGGCGGACCAGGGCTGAGGCATTCTCCACGCAGCGGATGCCGGCGGCCTCCAGGTCCCGCCAGATGGGCCGGGGATCATCGAAGTAGTCGTGGTTGCCGAGCACGGCGAAGGTTCCGAAGGTCGCCGGGAAGCCCGCGAAGGCGTCGACCACCGGCTCCAGCTCGTCGGGCCGGCTGTCCACCAGATCGCCGGTGATGAGGAGCAGGTCCGGCCGCTCCCGGGCTGTGAGGTCCCGCCAGCGGCGCACCAGCTCCGGGCCCACCAGGGGGCCGGAATGCAGGTCGCTGAGCTGGGCGAGGCGGAGGCCCTCCAGCCCCGGCGGAAGGTTCGTGAAGGCCAGCTCGTGGCGGGTGATGACCGGATCGCCATAGGCTTCTCGCGCGCCCCGGGCGCCGAAGGCCACCGCGGCTCCCGTGCTTGCCAGGGCAGCGGTCCGAAGGAAGGCGCGCCGTCCGGGGTCCAGGGCTTCGCCCGGGGGCTCGGGCTTGTGGCGGCTCCACAGGTGCCAGAGGCCTTCGGCCGCCATGCCCGCCAGCAGGTGGAGGACCGTGAAGGCCTGGAAGTAGAACCCCCCCCGGGCCATGCCCCGCAGGAGGGGCAGGGCGCCATGGCCGCCCAGGCCGATGATGCGGAGCCCGGCGAAGAGGATCAGGGGGATGTGGATGAGCCCCAGGATCCAGGGCAGCGCCCGATGGTACCGGCTTGGCAGTTCCAGTCGCAGCAGGCGCAGGTGCAGCCACTGGACGAGGAAGATGAGGACGAGGCCGGTGAGGAAGAGCATCAGGATTCCCAGGATGACATCACGGCCGCACGATCACGCTGAGGGTTCCCACGGTACGACCCTTCATGGCGCCGTCCAAGGGGCGATGCAGGCCCAGGGCGAAGGACAGGTTCCCCGCGAGGCGGCGCACCACGTCCATGGGCAGTCCCAGGTTCCGGCTGTCCAGCTCCAGGCCCGCCACCCGCCGGGCCGAAGGCCGGGGATCGGGATCCTGCCACACGGCCGCGTGCTCCACGTAGACCGTGAAAGGGCCGAGTCCCAGGTCGCCGCGCAGGCGACGCAGCCGGTCGCCCATGGCGGTGTAAGCGGGCAGGGCCGCCTGGACCACGTGGTTGGCGTCCAGGGAGGTGGGCAGCAGTGACGTCCCCACGCCGCCCAGGTGGAAGCGGTCCAGGGCCGAAGGGTCGCCGCCGAGGCGGCCCTCCTCCAGGCGCACCGTCAGCGGTGACCATGGGTTGATCCAGCGCAGCGTGAGGGTGGCACGCGCCAGGGTCCAGGCCTGGCCGTCCGTGCGGCCGTGCTGCTCCCGGGCCGCCAGGGCGGCACGGAGGCCCTGGCCGTCCCGGCTCCAGGAGCTGCCCAGGCTGGCCTCCACGCCCCAGAGGGTCCGGCTGATCGAGACCCCGCCCTGGAGCGCGACCCGCTCGTAGGCCAGGATGGGCCGGAGGTGGAAGCGGGGCCGGCCCAGGTCCTCCCGGTCGAAGGCCAGCTCCACGCCCCGGCGCTCGCGGTCGAAGCCCGCCACGGGCTCGAAGCGCTGGCTGGAGGGGCGCTCCAGGAGAGAGAAGACCTGGAGCGAAGGCGCCCAGCGCCAGCCACGCCAGGCCGCGCCGGCCATGCCGCCGCGGGGGCCGGCGCCGTCCCCCAGCCCCGCCAGCGCCTGCCAGTTCAGTCGGCCCAGGATGTCGTTGCCCCCGGCGCCGAGCTGGATGCTTTCACCGGAGGGGGTGACGCTGTAGCCCGCCAGGGAGAAGGCCTCGTGGCTCTCCCCGACGCGGTAGGGATGGGGCGCCACGGGGACCGGCGGCGGCAGGGGGCTGGGCTCGTCGGCCCTGGGGAGGATCTGGTCCTTGATCAGGGCCGCCGGATCCTTGGGCAGGTCGCGGGGTTCCAGGGGCGGCAGGGTGGCGTCGAGGCGGCGGATCTGGACGCCCGTGGCGCTGAGCTGGGTGTAGTAGATCCACTTGCCGTCCGGCGTGGCCACCGGGTTCCAGGCGGCGGCCAGGGTGCGCGTGAGGGGCCGTCCGGCGGCATCCACCACGTTCCAGACACCGCCCACCTCCTTCCACGAGGGGCCGGCCGCGACCGTGGGCTTCGTCGCGATGGCGGAGGCGCGACGCACGCCCTGGCCCAGGGTCCAGATCCGGGCCTGGGGCCTCAGCACCCCCTCATCGTCCGGCAGGCGAAGCTGGAAGGCGATGGTGTCCGGGGCCGTCCAGACGGGCTTCCATGGGAGGGCGCCATCGATGGATCCCAGCCGCCGCATCGGAGGCAACACCGGCGCGAGGGGGGCGCGGTCAGGGGGCTCGCCGGGCTGGGGCTTGGCGGCCTTGGGCGCGGCCTTCAGGTCCCAGACGTAGAGGCCGGGCTTCTTGGCGGCCTGCACCCGGGCCAGGAGCTTGGTGCCGTCGGGACTCACGGCCAGGTCCGTGGTCCAGCCGGGAAGCTGGGTGACCAGGTCTCCCTCGCGCAGGCCCTGGGCCTTGGCGAAGCGTTCCAGCTCCAGGGCGGTGTGGGTCAGCTCGGCGCAAAAGCGCTGGTAGCCGTCCTTGGGCGCGAAGCCGAAGGTGGCGGTGAAGGCCGCGTCGAAGTCGCGCTTCCCCGCCAGGTGGATCCAGAGGGTCTGGAGCACCTTCGGGTCGCCGGAGGTGGTCTCCAGCCACGCCAGGTAGGCGCTGCCGCCCAGGTAGGCCAGGCTCCCGCCCAGGAAGCCCTGGGTGCCGCTCAGGTTCTCGTAGGTGGGGAGCTTGCCTTCGAGGGCCCACTGCCGCAGCACCGCCGCGCGGAAGGCGCTGTGGGGGCGGCCGCTGCCCGTGAGCTTGCCCTCGATGAGGGTGGCGTAGCCCTCGGTGACCCAGCGGGGGGACTTCTCCGCCAGGGGCCCCAGCACCTCGGTCCAGCGCCGCCAGAGGCTGGGCTTCAGGGCCGGACGCAGCAGGTGGTGCATGTGGCCCAACTCGTGGGCCAGCAGCAGCTCGGCCCAGCCCCGGTGGTGACCGATGGGCGAGTCGGGCTCCGGTTCCGTCTTCCACAGCACCACGTGGGGACGAGGGAGGATGGGGAAGGCCAGGCCGTTGGCCTCCATCACGGGATCCAGGATCAGGATGTCGATGGGTTTCCCCGGCTTCTCGTAGGCGAAGCCGACCAGCCCCAGGTATTGGGAATGAATCCCTTCCACGCGGGAGGCCACGTCCCGGCCGAAAGCCTCGAAGGCCGCCGGGCAGTGGATCCGGTAGTGCGCCGTGGCAAAGGTGAGCCAGCGCGCGTCGGGCGCCTGGACCTGGGCCGGGGCCGCCTGGATCAGGGCGGGAAAGAGGGCCAGGGCGGGTGTCAGGGTCCGGAGGCGCATGGCCCCAGTGTGAACCCAGGGTGTGATGGGGATCATAATTTGAGAATTCATCTCAAATTTGGGTTGAAATGTGGAATCAGTTGTTGTGAGACTCATTCTCATGTTTGTGATGCCCCCCTTCTCCCTTCCGGCGCCCGCTTTGGTCGCTCTGGAGCGGCCGGCCCTGGATCGCCGCGTACTCGCCATGGGGACGGAGCTGCGCCTGCACCTGGAGGGCCCCGGGGACCTCGGCCGGGCCTCGGAGGCGGCGCTGGCGGAGGCTGCCCGCCTTGAGGCCGCGTGTTCCACCTGGGACCCGGCCTCTCCCTGGAGCCGCCTGAACGCGGCCCAGGGCCGCCCGGTGGCGCTGGACCGCGAGTGGCTCGACCTGCTGGCGCGGATGAAGGCCTGGCAGGCGCGCACGGACGGGGCCTTCGACCCCGTCCTGATGGCCCTGGTGCGGGCCTGGGGCATCCGGGAGGGGGGCCGGACGCCGACACCGGTGGTCCTGGCGGCCGCACGTCGCGCCTCGGGCGCCTCCCTCCTGATCCTCGATCGGGCTGCAGGTACCGCCCGATTGGCCCTTCCCGAGGCGGGGGTGGAGGAAGGCGGCTTCCTCAAGGGCTACGCCCTGGACCGCCTGCGCCAGGCGGCGGGCACGCCCGCGGGCCTGCTGGATTTCGGCGGCCAGCTGCTGGCCTGGGGTGCGCCGGTGGAGGCCTCCGTGGCCGATCCCCGGGATCGTCGTCAGGCCCGCCTCACCCTCTCCCTGAGCGAGGCGTCGCTCTCCAGCAGCGGCACCTCCGAGCGGGGTCGCCACATCCTCGATCCCCGTACGGGCGAGCCCTGTCCCGCCTGGGGCAGCACCGCGGTGGTGGCCGCGGATGCCCTCACGGCCGACGTGCTGTCCACGGCCCTCGACGTGATGGGCCCCGATGCGGGCCTTGCCTGGGCCGAGCGCCAGGGCGTGGCCGCCGCCTTCCTCCTCCACGACGGCTCGGTGCGGATGACACCGGCCTTCCGATCCCTCCACCCCACCCTGATTCCCCAGGAGACCCGATGAAGTCCCTCCTCACCCCCCTCATGTGCGCGCTGCTGGCCGCGCCCGCCTTCGCCCAGGAAAAGCCGGACACGGAGAAGCGCCCCAGCGCCGACCAGCGGATCGCCGACCTGGAGCGCCGCCTGGACGCCATGTCGCGGGAGCTCGAGAGCCAGAAGACCGGCAGCGCGATGCCGGTCGTGGCGGAAGAGGGCCGCTTCGGCCTGGGCGCAGGCGCCAGCAAGGTTTACGCGGTTCCGTCGGGCCTCAGCATCGGCGGCTACGGGGAGTTCCTCTACGAGAACAAGGCCGCGACCCTCCAGGACGGCAGCCACGTCGGCTCGGAGAAGAAGCTCGACGCCCTTCGCCTCGTGCTCTACACCGGCTACAAGTTCACGGACCGCATCGTGTTCAACTCCGAGATCGAGTTCGAGCACGGCGGCTACAGCGACGACAAGCCCGAGGGGGAAGTGGTCGTCGAGTTCGCCTACCTGGACTTCCTGATCCACAAGGCCTTCAATGTGCGCGCCGGCCAGATGCTGGTGCCCATGGGCTTCATCAACGAGCTGCACGAGCCTCCGGCCTTCCTGGGCGCCCGGCGGCCCATGGTCGAGCGCACCCTCATCCCCGCCACCTGGCACGAGAATGGGGTGGGCGTCCACGGCGACCTGCCCGGCAACCTCACCTACCGCGTCTACCTCATGAACGGCTTGGACGCCTCTGGCTTCAGCGCCTCGGGCATCCGTGGCGGCCGCCAGGCCGGCAAGGAGGCCAATGCCCAGAGCCTGGCCTGGACCGGGCGCCTGGACTGGACGCCCCTCCCCGGCGTGCTGGTGGGCGGAAGCTTCTACACCGGCAACAGCAATCAGACCGGCACGGGCGCGGCGCTCACCACCACCGTATGGGACGCCCACGCCGAGTACCGGGCCCGGGGGTTCCAGGTCCGCGGCCTCTACACCCGCACCTCGAACTCCGCCGGCGCCGTGGCGGCCCTGGATGTCGCGGACCCGGCCCGCGAGGTGGGCACGAGGCAGTGGGGCGGGTACCTGGAGGCGGGCTATGACCTCCTCCGCGGCTCGCGGCAGGCCCTCATCCCCTATGTCCGCTACGAGCGTCTCGACGCCCAGCAGCAGGTGGCGGCGGGCGTCTTCGCGGACGGCAGCCGGGACCGCACCCTCCTCACCACCGGCGTGGCCTACAAGCCCATCCCCCAGGTGGCCGTGAAGGCCGACTGGACCCGCGACGAGAACCGCGCCAACACGGGCCGCGACCAGTTCAGCCTGGCCCTGGGCTACACCTTCTGAGGTCACCCATGATCCGCGTCCTGGCCCCCCTCGCCTTCTCCCTGCCGCTCTTCGCCGCCCTGCCCACCACGCAGGAAGCCCTGGCCCTGGCCTTCCCAGGCGCCCAGTTCGCCCGGAAGGAGTTCGCGCTGAGCGAAACCCAGGCGGGCCGCGCGAAGGCACTGGCGAAGGTCGAGGTGCCGGGGCGCTGGCTCGTGGCCTACGAGGCGCGGCGGAACGGAACCCTGGTGGGTGTCGGCTTCTTCGACACCCACCGGGTCCGCACCCTGAACGAGACGCTGCTGGTGGCGATCTCCCCCGAAGGCCGCATCCTCCGCGTGGAGGCCGTGGCCTTCCACGAGCCCGCCGAATACATGGCCAAGGAGGCCTGGGCGAAGCAGTTCGAGGGGAAGGGCCTCGACCCGCAGCTCACCCTCAAGGGCGCCATCCACCCGCTGTCGGGCGCCACGCTCACCGCGAACGCCATGACGGACGCGGCCCGCCGCTGCCTGGCCCTGCACCAGGTGCTCTACAAGGAGGCGAAATGAGCGCCTGGGAGCGCTGGAGCCTGCATCTGGCCGCCCTGGCCACGGCAGGCACGGGTCTCATGGACGGCCTGCTGCGCTGGTTCGGGCAGCGGGTCGGGGAGTTCGGCCCTGAGCCCCACCCCTGGCTGCCCCTGGCGCAGCACCTGCATGTGGTCACGGCGCCCTTCCTCCTCTTCGCCCTGGGCATGACCGTGCGCGGCCACCTCCAGGCCCGGCTGAAGAAGGGGCCCGAGGGCCGCCGGACGGGGCTGGGCTCGGCCTTCCTCATCGCGCCCATGGTGTTGTCCGGCTACGGCATCCAGGTGGTGACCGATCCTGCCTGGCGCACGGCCCTGGCCTGGGTCCACGGGATCAGCGCCGGCCTCTTCCTGCTGGCCTACCTGGGCCACCTCCTCCTCCGGACGAAGCGGGCGCCCGAGGCGTCGCCAGCTCGGGTCGTCGCCCTGACCTGACAGGGGAGGTGCTAGCGTCTAGGCCATGGCCAAAATCCGCGTGCTCCCCGACCAGGTCGCGAACCAGATCGCGGCGGGGGAAGTGGTCGAGCGGCCGAGCTCGGTGCTGAAGGAGCTGGTGGAGAACGCCCTGGACGCCGGGGCCCGGCGCCTCGAGATCGCCTGGGAGGAGGGCGGCAAGCGCCTGCTGGAAGTGGCCGACGACGGCTCGGGCATGGCCCGGGACGATCTGTACCTGGCTCTGGAGCGCCATGCCACCAGCAAGGTGCGCACGGCCGAGGATCTGGGGCACCTGGGCACCTTCGGCTTCCGGGGCGAGGCCCTTCCCAGCATCGCCAGCGTGAGCCGCTTCGACCTCGCCAGCGCGGAATCGGACGGCGTGGGCCACCGCCTGCGCTGCGAGTTCGGCGTCATCAAGGAGGTCTCGCCCGTCTCCCGCAGCCGGGGCACGACGGTCACCGTGCGCGACCTCTTCGCCCAGCTGCCGGCGCGGCGGCGCTTCCTGAAGTCCACGGACACGGAGCACGCCCAGCTCTGGGGGGCCGTGGCGCGCCTGGCGCTGAGTTCCCCCGGCGTCCACTGGACCGTGCGCCCGGACCGCGGCGCGCCCCTGGTGCTGCCGCCCGTGGAGGACGCGGGCCAGCGCCTGGCGCCCCTGCTGGGCGAGAAGCTGGGCCGCCTGGTGCCCTTCGTGAACGGCGAGCCCCCCTGGCGCCTCCGGGGCTTCGTCTCGCCGCCGGACCTCAGCTTCCGCGATCGCAACCACCTCTACCTCTTCGTGAACGGTCGTGCGGTTCGGGACCGCCTGCTGCTGGCGGCCCTCAGCGAGGCCTGGTCCGGCACCTTCGCCAAGGGCTCGTACCCGGCGGCCGTGCTCTTCCTGGAACTGCCTCCGGAGGCGGTGGATGTGAATGTGCATCCGACCAAGGCCGAGGTCCGCTTCCGCGAGCCCCAGCGCATCTTCGGCTGGGTGCGGGGCGGAGCCGAGGAGGCCTGGGCGCAGCTCCGGGGCGGCCTGGCTTCCGTGCTGGAGCTCCCGCCGAAACCGCTCGAGGCTGAGTTCGAGCTGGATCCTTCGCGCCGGGCCGCAGCCCAGCATCCCCGCCTCTGGTCCGATCATTCCGCGGGGGCCCCGGGGGGCTACCAGGCCCTCGATGCCGCGTTCAGCACACGGCCCCTGGAGACGATCTACGCCTACGAGCCGATGTCTCCAGGAGTTGCCGAGAACCTGGATCCCAGCGGTGCCATCCGCTACCTGGGTTCGTTCCAGCAGACGTATCTTCTGGCGGAAATCGAAGGGGACCGGGGGCCCGAGCTGTGGATCGTGGACCAGCACGTGGCCCACGAGCGGGTGCTCTTCGAGCGGCTCTTCCTGCGCCGACACGCCCCCGCCATCCAGGCCCTGATGCCGCCCCAGGTGGTGCAGATCGGGCCGGAGGCCCTGGCGCGGCTCGTACCCTTCCTCGCGGAGCTGGCGGCGGCGGGCGTGGAGGCGGAGCCCTTCGGAGATGGCGCCTTGGTGGTGCGCGGCCTGCCGGACTTCCTGGCGGACCGCGATCCCCAGGCCCTGCTGGAGGACTTGCTGGCCCGGCTCGAGCGCGAGGGCCGCGTGGATCTGGACGTGTTCCGTCGGGACCTCAACGCTGAGCTGGCCTGCCGCGCGGCCATCAAGAAGCACCACGCCCTGCCCCCGGAGGTGGCCCTGGGCCTCATCCGGGACCTGCTGGCCTGCGAGGTGCCCAACACGTGTCCCCACGGAAGGCCCATCCTCAAGAAGCTCACCCTCGAGGATCTGGAGCGGAGCTTCGGGCGGCGGCTCTAGCCGGTCCGGTCCCTGGGCCAGGGCCGGGAGTGGCGGCGCGGCTCCGCTCGGCCACCAGGTCCACGCCGAGGCGCTTCGCGGTGGCGTAGAGGGCCGGACGGGCCAGACCCAGGGTCTCGGCGGCTTCGGCCACCCGGAACCCGCAGGCCTGGAGGGTGTCCAGCAGGAGTCGCCGCTGGAAGGCCTGGGTGGCCTCCTCCCAGCTTCGCGCCTGGACGGCCGGTGCGCTCAACTCTGGCAGGTGCGCCGGTCGCAGTGTGCCGCCCTCGCAGCGGAGGAGGCCGCGCTCCAGGGCGTGCAGCAGCTCCCGCACGTTCCCCGCCCAGGGCAGGCGGGCCAGGGCTTGGGACAAGCCGGGCGCCAGGGCGGGCACCGGCAGCCGGGCCGAGGCCGCCGCCTTCACCACCAGGCGGGGCAGCAGGAACGGGAACTCGTGGCGGCGGGCTGAGAGGGACGGCAGACGCAAGGTCGCGCCCTGGAGGCGATAGAGCAGGTCACGCCGGAAGGACTCCGCCGTGGCCAGGGCCTCGATGTCCCGATGGGTGGCGGCGACGAAGCGCACGTCCACGCGGATGACCTGGTCCGAGCCCACCCGCCGGATCTCTCGTTCCTGGAGCACCCGCAGCAGCAGGGACTGGAGGCGCGGGGAGAGGTCCGCCACCTCGTCCAGGAACAGGGTCCCGCCCCGGGCGGCCTCGATGGCGCCGCGCCGGTCGCGATCGGCCCCGGTGAAGGCGCCCTTCACGTGGCCGAAGAGCTCGGATTCCAGCAGGCCCTCGGCGAAGGCGGAGCAGTTCACCGCCACCAGGGGGCCCGAGCGGCCCGAGCGCCGGTGCAGCTCGCGGGCCGCCAGCTCCTTGCCCGTGCCCGTGGCCCCGAGGATCAGCACCGGCAGGTCCGAGGCGGCCACGCGGTCCAGCTCCCGCAGCACCGAAGCCATGGGTTCGCTGCCATCCGTGAGCAGCAGGCCGCCATCCTCCAGAGATTCCGGGGGCCGGATCTCCTGAAGTCGGGCCAGCCAAGGGGCCAGGAGCAGGGGCTCCACCGGGGCCGCGGGGGCGGTTTCCGGCGCCTGGGCGAGCAGGATGCCGCCCACGGGACAGCCGTCCCACAGCAAGGCGTGGCCTCGCCAGACCCAGCCGTCCTGCCGGAAGGGGGCAAGGCCGCCCTCCCGAGCCAGCCGGCCCAGGGCCCCTTCGGGAGGCGAGTCGCCGGCGCCCAGCGTACGGACCTCGGCCCCGGCTCCCCAGATCAGCCAGGTGGGGGTGGATCGCTGCGCCAGCCATCGATCCAGCACAGCTGCGGCGTCCTGGGCCGGAACGGCCTCCACTGGGGGCCAGAGGACCGCCAGGCGCTCCTGGTGGCGGGGCGCATGGGCGCGATCCGCGATGGCCTGGAGGGCCAGCAGATGCTCGGCCCGGCGGAGGTCCGGCCGCCGCTCCAGCACCTGCAGGCCCAGCTCCAGGCGCATGATCTGGGTGGGGCAGCCTCGCCATGCCGCCCAGAAGGCGGGAGGATCACCGGCACCCCGAAAGAGCCGATGGGCCTCCCAGCTAAGACGCGTCTCGGGATCCGCGTCCGCCGGGGGCGGATCCGTCAGCGGACCCAGGGCGGCTTCCAGGAATCGGGCGTAGGGGTGGGTCCGGACCTGGGGCAGGGCCTCCCGGACCAGATCCCAGCGCTCCCGATCGGCTCCGTGCAGGGCCAGGAGGCCCCAGGCCGCGGGAACCTCCGGATGCGCCGCCACCAGGCGGCGGATCCTCGCCAGGGCCGCGTCCGGGTCGAGGTTCACGTCCGCGAGCTGGGCCTCCTCCAGGTCCTGCCAGGGCTGGGGGAGCGGGCCGCGCAGGGCGGCCCAGCGAGCGTGGGCCGGGAGGTCCGCCCACTTGAGGGCCAGGTGCGCGGCGTTGGAGGCGGCCCGCTCCGCCCAGTCTGGCGCCCCCAGCCGCAGGAAGTGGGCGTGGGCCAGGGTGAAGGCCCGCAGGGAGCCCTCCGGATCGCAGGCCGAGTCCGCCCGCAGGCCCTCGGCCATCCAGTGGAAGGGGTCGGCGCAGGGATGGGCCGAGGTGCCCCAGTCCGGGTAGCCCGGTGCCGGCGGGGCCGCACCGCCGCCCCAGCGCATGCGGATCCGGTCCCAGGCCGGGTCGCCTGAGGGCGCGGGCGGCGCGGGCCGGTGGAGGGCTTCCTGGATGTCAGCCTCCAGGGCGCTGCGCCAGCCCTTCGGCTGATCCTCGGTCAGCTCCAGGCGCAGGAAGGCCGCCAGGGACGCGTCCGGAAGCCCGCCCTCCGCGAGGCCGCCGGAAGCCAAGGGGGCGAGACCCGACGGGGAGGCGCCCGCGCCCCGGGCCCAGGCCCGCAGGCGGGGATCCACCACAAGCCGTCCCGAGGCGAGCTCCGCCAGCCAGGGCGCGCCACGATGCGGGCCCAGTTCTTCGCAGGACCCCTCGAGGGCCAGGGGAGTGGCCAGGGCCTGCAGGAGCGGCCAGGGCAGCGCCGGATCCAGGGCGCCTTCGGGCAGCAGGCGTCCCTCGGCGTCCTGGCTCCGGAGCAGGAAGGCCCACCACTCCGGCGGCAGGGGGTGCAGGTCGGGCGGCACCAGGATCTCCAGGAAGGGCGGGAGCACCAGGCGGCCGCCCTCCTCCACGGCCCCCAGGACCGCGATCCAGCGCAGGCGCTGGGACCGGTCGAGGAGGACGGATCCCGCCGCCATCCACGGGCCGCCATCCCCCTCCAGCAGGGCTTCCCAGGCCCAGGCGGAGAGTTCGCTCTCCCGGGCGCCCCGCCGGTCCGCCGGCACGGCGGGGCTGCCGTGGCGCAGGAGGGCCACCCAGGCAGGGTCGGGGCGGGGGCCAAAGGCCGTGGGCGGCGTCGTCACCTGGGGACCGAAGGGGCGCCGGGCCTCCTGGGCGAGCTGGGGCCAGCGGCCCTCGCGTCCCCCCAGCATCCAGGCCTGGGCGATGGCGGCCAGGGCCCAGGCCGGGTCTCCCCAGCGCCGTCCGCGGTCCAGGCCCCAGGGGGCCTTCCAGTGGCCCAGCCAGGAGGCCTTCAGCACCCCAGCATCCCGCGCCAGACCTCCCAGAAGTCCGGGAAGGTCTTCGCCACACAGTGGGGATCCCGGACCTCGCCGCCGCAGTGCAGGCCGCCCACGGCGGCGGCGAAGGCCATGCGGTGGTCGTTCCGGGGATCGAAGGGCGGCCGGGCTCCAGGTCGGGGACCGGGCCGGGGCCCAGGCTGGACGCGCAGGGTGTGATCGCCAAGCACCTGGACGCGGCCCCCCAGCCAGCGCACCAGCTCCGCCGAGGCGTCCAGGCGGTCGCACTCCTTGAGGGGCAGCGTGTGCAGTCCGCGCAGCTCCGAGGGGCCCGGTGCCAGGGCCGCCAGGGCCGCCAGCACGGGGCCCAGGTCCGGGCAGTCCCTGAGATCCGCATCCAACCCGCGCTGGAGCGGCCCTTCCAGTTCCAGATCCTGGGGCCCGGTCCAGCGGGCGCGGCATCCCGCGGCCTGGAGGATGGCCACCATGGCGCGGTCGCCCTGGGCGTCGTCGGGGTCCAGGGGCGCCAGGCGCAGGGTCCGGCCCGTGGCGGCGGCGGCGGCCAGGAAGGCGGCAGCGCCGCTCCAGTCGCCGGGCAGATCGAGGTCCTGCGGGACCAGGGCGCCGCCGGGGATGAGCCACTGCCCCGGTTCCAGCCGCGCCTCGCAGCCGAAGCGGTGGAGCCACTGGGTGGTGAGGGCCAGGTAGCTGGGGCTGGCCACCTCCATCCAGCGCAGGATCCCGCCGCCGGGCAGGGACGCCGAGGCCAGGGCCAGCCCCGTGAGGAACTGGCTGCTGAGGCGGGCATCCACCTCCAGGTCCAGGCGATCCGGGGCGCTCGCCACGGGGCGCAGCCAGGCGCCCTCCGCATCGGGTTCCCAGGCGGCGCCCAGGGCTTCCAGGGGGGCCAGCAGGGGCCCCAGAGGGCGCTCGAAGAGGCGGGGATCTCCCTCGAGCCGCACGGGGCCTTCGGCCTTCAAGGCCAGCCAGGGCAGGAGGAAGCGCAGGGTGGTGCCGGAGGCGCCGAGCCAGAGGGGCGCGTCGGCGTGGGGGCGACGGCCGCCCTCGACGCGCCAAAGGTCGCCGTCCTCCTGGATCTCCAGCCCGAGTCCCGCCAGGGCCCGCCGCATCCAGCGGGTGTCCTCGGCCTCCAATCCCCCGCGGAACCGGCTGGTGCCCGGCGCCAGCGCCGCGAGCAGGAGGGCCCGGTTGGTGACGGACTTCGATCCGGGCACCCGGACCGGATGCAGCGCCGCTCCCCGGGGCAGGGAGGTGTCTTCAGGAAGTGACAGGAGCATATGGCAGGGTGCCGCGCCCGGCCCCCCGCCGCAAGCTGTTAGCCGATGTTCTCGAAGATCGGCTTGGAGATGCGCTTGTCAGTCTCTTTGGTCCACTGGTAGGCGCCGTAGAAGTCGATGGTGCGCTTGTAGCGGAGGGTGATGGTGCAGGTGCCGGCCTCGCCGCTGCCGCTCTTGACGACTCGGACGGTGCTCCTGTCCGCCAACACTTCCGGAATGGCCAATTCCCGAGCCTTGTCTCTTACCTCGCGTTCGACGGTCTCGACGGGCTTTCTGGCGGAACTGCTGGCGATGAATCCGCACGCGTCCACCAACTCGCTGTCGCTGTAGTAGACGGGAAAGGCCTTATAGCCGGCGGCGGCCAGGGTGCCGAACACGAGCAGGGAGACGATGCAGCCGATCTTGCCTTCGCCGCGCTGACGCTTCATGGGTTCCTCCAAACTACTTCAGGTCTTCAAGGGCCTGCCGGGCCAGGGGGGCGACCAGGGGGCCATCGGGGCCGAGCAGGGTTGCCTGAGGATACTTCAGTGCCTGCCGGAATGCCTGCGTTGCTTCGGCCTGGTAGGCGCTGCCCAGGCGGAGGAAGCACCGGCCTGTGTGGTAGTCGAGGGTGCCCTGGCTCACGCCGCTCGTGGTGCCGAGCCGGGCGTCCCGCAGGAGCTCGATGGCCTTGTCATACCGCCGGAAGTGCATGAGGCCCAGGCCGAGGTTCATCCGGATGAGGTTCGCCTCGTCCCCCGCTTTCGCCCCCTCGTAGTCCAGCCGGAGGCGGGCCAGGACGGCCGGGTAGCAGAGGGCCGGGGAGCCCAGGGGAAGCTCCAGGGCCTCGTCCTGGATCGGAAGGCTCACGGGGGAACCCCCCTGGCTGAGGGTCACGGGCCCCTTCGCGGAAGCCAGCACCTGGCGCAGGGCCTGGACCGATGCCACGGGTTTGCCGTTGGCCAGGGTGAGGGCCCGGCCGACCTGGATGCCCGCTTTCTGATCGGCCTCGGAGGCGGACAGGACCCAGGGGCCCGGCTCTCCGGGGAGATCGAGGAGGGACAGGCCCAGCCCGGGCTCATGAAGCGGGGGCATGGCGTTGAGACGGGCCACCAGGGGCCCCAGGGGATCCTCCTCCAGGGGCTTCACGAGCAGCCGCTCCTCCTCGCCCTCGAGGGTCGAGATCCGAAGCTCCACCTGGTGCACCACCTTCCCCGGCATCGGAATGGCGGAGAGGATGAGTTCGGCCTCCCGCGAGGCCCTCACCCGCGCCAGGGCCTCCTGGGGTGTCTCGCCAGGATGGGCGGGCAGGTAGGCCACCTGCTGAAGGCGGTCGCCAAGGCCCTCCAGCTGCGACAAGAGCCGGGCCCGGCCGGTGAATTCCAGGTCCCCCTCCAGGCCCAGGAAGGCGAGGCGCGGCTTCGGCCGGGCCTCCACCGCGAGGGCCTTGCCCTCCTCCACGGTGATGCGCCGGGAGAAGCCACCGGCCGGGAAGCGGACGAGCAGATCATACGGACCCGAACAGACCGGCAGGTTCGCCACGGGCAGAGGGCCCTGGCTCTGGCCGGAGAGGAAGAGCTCGCCGCCGGGCCAGGCGGATTGGACGGATAGGATGCCTTTGGAAGGGTCCAGGCGGATGGGCTCCAGGATGTGGTCCGCGAAGGGGGTGGCCAGATCCGCCTGCATCTCGAGCACCTTGGTCCGGTGGCAGGGGGCGCGAAGCTCCAGTTGGTGCTTGCCCGGGGTCAGCTCACCGATGATGAAGGGCTCGGAGACCTCCTCCGGGCGCAGGCCCAGGGGCGCCACCAGGGGGGCGGCATCCGGGCCCGCCTGGCCTTTGGCATGGCCCAGGCTGCGGCCGTCCAGAAGCACCTCCGCACCGCTTGGCCGCACGTACAGGGCCACAGTGGAGGAGATGCGCGTGAGCTTGAAGTCCGCGGACTTGGCGTCCCCGGAGACGAGGTCGAGGATCAGGTCGACAGGCGCGTAGCCCGGGCGACTGTAGGTCAGCTTGTGCGAGCCGAAGGGGAGGAAGCGACGGGCCTGGGGAGACCCCGGACGGCCATCCACGGTCAAAGTCCCCCCTTCGGGTGCGTAGCTGAGCCGCACGGGGGCGTAGTTCTCCGCCCTCAGACGGTCGAAGAGGGCCATCAGGCGCTGGGAAGTGAGGGTCCGATCCACCTCGAAGTCCGGGTTCAGGTCGATGAGCGCCTGGAGGCGCGCCTGGGCCCGGGGCTTGGTCTGGGGGCTGCGGTCATCCAGCACCGCCAGCCAGTTGTAGGTTTCGCAGAGCACCTGGGCCCAGGTGGGATCAAGGGCGGCGGCCTTGGGCGACAGGGATGCGACCACCTGCTCGAAGCGGGTCGTGGCGCCCTCGCGATCTCCCTGGGTGGCCCAGAGGGCCTTGGCCTGGAGGAAGGTGTCCTTGAGGGCCGCATCCTGGGCGCCGAGGCCCAGGTTCAGCAGGAAGACGAAGGGGAGGAGTCGGCGCAGGCGCATGTCAGTTCAACCGGTACAGGAGGTCGTTGCGGCGGTCGCAGAGGATGAGGCCGCCGGAGCGGTCCAGGGCGAGCGACGTGATGCGGCCGCTGATGCCCAGGCTCTTGAAGGTGGCCTGGCGAAGCACCGCGCCATGGGGATCGAGGACCAGGACACCCTCCCCGAAGTCGCCGCCATCCACCAAGACCGCCACCTGCCCTGCCCCATCCGAGGCCAGCGCGATCACGTTCCGGAAGGGGGCCGGGAGATCCTTGCCGTAGGGGACCACCAGGCGCGGCTGGCCATCGGCATCCAGGAAGAGCAGCTTGCGATCCGCGTCCGAGGCGATGGCCATGCCGCCTGTGGGCAAGGTGGTCAGGGCGTTGGCGGTGGGGGAGGCCACGGTGCGGGAGGTGCCATCCAGGTTGAAGACGGTCAGGGCCGGGGTTTTCGCATCCGCCACCCAGAGCGACCCCCAGCGGTCCAGGGCGGCCCCGCTGGGAGCGCCGAGGTTGTTCAGCGGCATGGGGGCCGCCTGCTCCCGCGCGAGGCTGCCCTTGGAAAGAAGCCAGACCTCGCCGGAGGGCGAGACGACCATGGCCTTGGCTCCGGCTGCGGCAGGACCGGTGGGGGCCAACTCACCCCCGTGGAGCCGGAAGGCATGGTCCAGGTCGTTCTGGTAGATCAGGAGGTCCCCGTCCGGCGCCGTGGCCAGGAGGATCGGCGTCCGCAGCCACTTCACCCGCCCCGCGGGCCAGGAGCCTTCGTTGGTCAGGGGCGGCTTCTGGAGCCGGTGCCTCACCCTCGCGGTCGTGCGCCAGGCGGCTTCCTCCGCTTCGGGCGCGTGGGGGGCCAGGGTTCGCAGCCGCTGGAGCATCCGGAGGCAGCCCGGCAGATCGTCCAGGAGGTCCATGGTCTCCGCGGCCTCCAGCATGGCCCGGGGGGCCACGGCGGCGTCCGGATGAAGGCGGAAGGCCTCCACGAAGCATTGGAGGGCCCGGCCCCACTGCCCCTGGTCCCGCCAAGCGCGGCCCAGCCGGAACCGGGCCTCGGGCACGGCCGAGGACTCCGGGAAGAGGTCGATGACGCGGTTGAACTCGGCCATGGCGTCCTTCAGCTCCGCCGGGCGCCGGGCCTGCCGGGCGAGCAGGGTCCCCCTCAGCAGCAGGCCTTCCGCGGCTTCGGGGGTCCGGATGTGGTCGGCCTTGAGCCGGTCCAGGAAGGGCATGGCGGCCTCGGGCTTGTGGTTCACCTCCACCTGGAGCCGGGCCAGCCCCAGGAGGGCTCGCGGGGCGAACACGCTTCCAGGGGCGGACTGGAGCAGCTGGCCCCAGGTGTCCGCGGCCTCCTGGTAGGCCTTGGCCGCGTAGGCGCGTTCGCCGCTCTGGTACAGGCGTTCGGCCAAGTCGGCTCCCTGGGCTCGCCCGGCCACCTGGACCAGGACCAGGAGGGCACAGAGCAGGGCGACCGGGACGCGGGACCAGACGCGGGACCTGGAGGGGACGGGCAGCATGGAAGCCTCGGGACAGAGGAAAAGCATAGCCGCGACCCGGGATCCGGTCCGGGGCCAACCGGTGGCGCCGTTGGAGCCCCGGCGGCCCCGGGGAGGTGCTAGCGTCTTGGGTATGCGTGCCGCGATCTTCGCCCTCCTGGCCGTCTGCCTCCAGGCCCAGCCGCCGGCCTTCCTGGCCCAGCTCCCCCCGGCGGCCCAGGCCGAGGCCGTGGACATCATCGATCGGGCCGATTTCATCTTCGAGACCCAGACCCAACCCAAGCAGGTGCGGCTGGCGAGCATGGAGAAGCTCTTCGACCACCCCCGGCTGGCCTCGGCCATGTGGCGGCACTGCCAGTTCGTGCCCGGCTTCTACGCCTTCATCCATCCAGACGGGTCCTGGAGCATCGATGACGCGCATGGGCTGAAGGGCACGCTCCGCCTGGTGTACCGGCGACCTGGGCATCGGGTCTACCTGGTGGAGGGCGTGGCCGAGAAAGGCCGCCTGAAGACTCCCTTCGCCGTGAAGGCGAAGATGCTCACCTCGTACCGCTACTGGGAGGGGAAGAACGGCTTCGAGACCCACCTCCAGACCTGGACGGCTTTGGACTCCGCCCTGCTGGGGGCCATCGCCCGACCCTTCAGGGGCTACATCAAGCACCGGCAGGATGAGTTCATCGCCTACATCAACGGGAACGTCGCCACCTTCGGCGAGTTCGCCGACCTGAGCCCCCAGGACTTCCACGGCCCCCTCAAGCGGGACGGCGATGCCATCGCCCTCCGCGAGTTCGAGACCCTGTTCCTGAGGAAGTGATGGGGGTTCCCTTCACGGAGGCGATCGGGGGTCCTTTTCGGACTCTCTTCCGGGCTTTGGTCCGACCCTCCGAGGCGTTCACCGATCCGCCGCCCACCCTTGGCCGGGCCCTGGCCCGGATGCTGGCGGTGTGGGTGCCGCTGTCCCTGGCCAACACCGGCCTGACGGTCTGGCGAGCGCTCGAGTCCTACGATCAGCTTCGGCGCAGCGCCCCGCCAACCTGGCTGGAGCAGGCCCTGGGCGCCGATCCGGACGTGCTGCGGGAACTGCTCCGGTCCCTCCCGCCCTCACCGGCATTCGGCCACGTCTGGCCCTGGCTGCTGCTGGTCGTGCCCCTGGGCGTGCTGGGGACCTGGATCCATGACGCCGTCTGGGACCACGCCGGGCTGTGGCTGGTGGGGGGACTGAAGGCGAAGCGCGGTTTCCGGGCCACCCTGGTGGCCGAGGCCGAGGCCCTGCGCATCACGGCCCTGGGCACGCTGATCGGCCTGCTGGGCTTCCTGCCCGTCTTCGGCCCACTGCTGTTCCTCCCGCTGCTGGCCCTGGATGGCTACCTGTGGCTCTTCCGCGGCTTCGCCCTGGGGGCCAGGCACGGCTGTGGCGTCTGGCGGGGAATGGCCGCCACCGTGGTCCATGCCGCCCTGCTGGGAACCTGTGGGCTCGGCTTGGCGGTGGTCCTGCTGGCGATGCTGCGGGTGGGCCCGTGAGGCGGGTGCCCTGGATCGCGCTGGTGGCCCTGGCCCTGGGGCTGACCGTCCGGCTGGCGGGCTTCCTGGCCCCCTGGGCCGGTCTGCTTCCCGGCTGCGCCTTCAAGCGCGTCACGGGGGTCGCCTGCGCCACCTGCGGGCTGACACGCGGCACCCTGGCCCTGGGTCAGGGCCAGTGGGGAGCGGCCCTTCATTGGTACCCGGCCCTGGCGATACTCGCCGCCGCGGCGCCCGTCGCGATCCTCTGGGACCTCCGCCGGGCCTGGCGGGGCGATCCCTACCCGCCGCTTCCGGATTCCCGGGGCCTCCGGGTCGGGGCCTGGCTCCTGCTGGCCGGGATCTGGGCGCTCCAGGCGGCCCGGGGGATCTAGAGGCCCGGGTTTTGCCATGGCCCGCCAGTGCGGTCATGCTGTCAGCACGCATTGCCGGAGTCCCATCATGTTCCAGAAACTCCTGGATCGGCTCATCGAACAGGTGCCCGAGGCCTTGGCCGCGACCTTCAACGATCGCGACGGGGATCCCATCTGCTCCCGCACCATCCAGGTCTCCAACGAGGGGCTGCAGCTTCTCGGGGCCTACCAGCATGTGGTGAAGCGGCACCTCCAGCAGGCGGTGGAGGAGTTCGACCGCGGCGAGGTCAAGCAGGTGGCCTTCGCCACGGAGCAGCACTGGATCCTCATGATGGGCGCCAAGGAGCAGTGCACGCTGGTGCTGGTGATGCAGCGGGACGGCCTGCTTGGCCGGGCCCGCTTCTACATGGAGAAGGCCGTCGAGGCCCTGAACGCCGAACTGTAGGGAGCCCCGATGGAACGCCTCATGGGTCTGGCCGGAATCGTGGCCTTCATGGCCATTGCGTACGCGCTGTCGCACAAGCGCAGCGCCATCCACTGGCGGACCATCGCCTGGGGGCTCGCCCTCCAGTGGGTCTTCGCCCTGATCGTCCTCAAGGGTTCGGCCATCGCGGGGCTGCTGTCCTTCCTGCCCTTCCCGAAAGGGGCCGGGTGGGTGGTGCTGCTGCTGATGTTCACGCCCATGCTGCTCCGGAGGTTCGCGTCCTACGAGAACAGGCCCCTCAACTGGGGCCTCTTCGGCGTCATCGTCCTGGGCCTGCTCCGGGGAAACCTGGTGGGCTCCACCTTCGACAAGATGCGCGTGGTGGTCGAGCACCTCATGGCCTACGCCCACGAGGGCGCCAGCTTCGTCTTCGGCTCGCTCTCCGACGGGCCAGGCGGCAAGGTGGGCATGGTGTTCGCCTTCGCCGTGCTGCCCACCATCATCTTCGTGGCCTCCATCTTCGCGGTGCTCTACTACATGGGCGTCATGCAGTGGGTGGTGGGCGCGGCGGCCCGGGCCATGGGGCGCTTCCTCAAGGTTTCGGGGGCCGAGAGCGTGAGCGTGGCCGCCAGCATCCTCATGGGACAGACCGAGGCACCCCTCACCATCCGACCCTTCCTGGCGCGCATGACCCGCAGCGAGCTCATGGTGATCATGACGGCGGGCATGGCCCACGTGTCCGGCAGCATCATGGTGGCTTACGTGCAGGTGGCCCACGTGGACATCGTCCACCTGCTCACGGCCGTGATCATGACGGCCCCCGGCGCGGTGATGATGGCCAAGCTCCTGGAGCCCGAGACCGAGGCCCCCGAGACCGCCGGCGAGGTGAAGGTCGACATCCCCACCCATGACGCCAACGTGCTGGACGCGGCCGCCCGCGGCGCCTTCGAGGGTGGCCAGCTGGCCTTCAATGTGGCGGTCATGCTCATCGCCTTCATCGCCCTGATCTACCTGATCAACGGACTGATGAAGGCCATCCATCCGGGCTTCAGCCTGGAGGTGGTGCTGGGCACGGTGTTCAAGCCCTTCGCCTACCTCATGGGCGTGCCCTGGATCGAGGCCGGCCAGGTAGGGTCCCTCCTGGGCAAGCGCATGGTGGTGAACGAGTTCGTGGCCTTCCTGGACCTGGGAGCCATGACCAACCTCTCCGCCAAGGCCCGGCTGATTTCGACCTTCGCCCTGTGCGGCTTCGCGAACTTCAGCAGCATCGCCATCCAGGTGGGGGGCATCGGGGCCCTGGTGCCCGAGCGCCGGGGCGACCTGGCCCGCCTGGGCCTGCGGGCCATGCTGGCTGGCACCCTGGCCAACTTCCTGAGCGCCTGCATCGCGGGGATCTTGACCTAGAAAAAAACAATACGAAAAAATCGATATTCCAACAACTGTTATCCAGGGATAGAGTGGAAGGGCTGGAGGTGGTTTGGATGGCCCGTTTCAGGACCCTGGTGTGCTCGTGCGCCCTCGTTTCTCTGCCGCTCGCGGCTGGAGACTATGACGCTCTCGTCGGGACCATGGGGAAGGCCTGGCCCCAGGTGAAGACCCTCGCGGTGGTCTGCGACGCGGCAGGCAGCAAGAAGGCCGTCGCGGCCCTGACCGCGGCCGGGGACGGCTTCAAAGTCCTGGTCGTGGACGTCAAGGGGCCCCAGGACGTGGGCCGGGCGGTCGCCGCCCTGTCGGGCAGGAAGCCGGACGCGGTCGTGCTCCTGGCAGGCGATCATGTGGCCGGGGACGGCACCTCCGTGGCCAGCTTCATCATCCAGCGCATGGCGATCCAGAAGATCCCCACCGTGGCCACCACCGAGGCGGCCGTGAAGCAGGGGGCCGTCCTGGCCATCGGACCGGGGACCGGGGGCCGGCTTCTGGCCAACGTCAAGGTCGCGAACGTGGTGGGCGTGTCGGTGCCCCCGGGCGCGACCACCTTCTGACGTCCTGGCTGAGTACCGACGAAAAGGGGCTGCCTGGCAGCCCCTTTTCGTCGATCCGGATCAGTGGACATGCGCCAGGTCTTCGGCTCCATCCCTCGGTGGCTCGACCCCGCGCCAGCCGGCCTTCCAGGCCAGGTTCAGCAGAAGGCCCAGGGTGATGTAGGCGGCGAAGAAGCCCACGAAAAACCGCTGCTGCAGAACGATCATCAACGCGAAGATCAACACGATGGTGAAGCTGGTCAGCATGGCGGCGCGGGGGCTGCCAGCGCGCTTCTTGAAGCTTGGGAATCGGATCGTGGAGACCATCAGGAGGCCGACCAGGAACAGCTCCGCGGCGAACGCGTAGGCATGAAGGGCCATTGCCGGGGGCGTGGGCCTCCAGATGATCACGGAGGCCACGCAGGCCGCTCCGGCCGGGATGGGAAGGCCCACGAAGTAGCGGGGATCCACGGCGCCCACTTGCACGTTGAAGCGCGCCAGGCGCAGCGCGCCGCAGGCCGTGAAGACGAAGCAGGCTGCCCAGCCCACGGCCCGCAGGTGGGAATCCTGGATGCCCAGGTGGAAGAATCCGTACCGGTAGGCGAGGATGGCCGGGGCCATGCCGAAACTGACCACGTCCGCCAGGCTGTCCAGCTGCACGCCGAATTCCGTGGCCGTGTTGGTGGCCCGGGCCACCCGGCCGTCCAGGCCGTCGAAAACCCCTGCCAGCACCAGCAGGCCCGCGGCCCAGAGGAAATAGCGCTCGGGGGTGGCGCCGGCGGCGTTGATGGACATGACCACGCTGGAGAAGCCGCAGAAGATGGAGGCCATGGTGATGCTGGAGGGCAGCACGAACATGGACCGACGCATGGCGCGCTTCCGGCGGTCGCGGCGTTCCTCTGGGCTCAAACGGGGTCGCATGGAGCCATTTTCTCACATCCCGCAGAGTCCCGTGGCCGGAGATCGGGGCGGGTATCCTGTCACCCTTCGGAGGCCCGGGTGAAGCAGGTGGTGGTGATTGGCGGAGGACATGCGGGCATAGAAGCTGCGCACATCGCCGCCCGGTTGGGGGTGGCCACGACCCTCCTCACCATGAACCTGGACCAGATTGGCCAGATGAGCTGCAACCCCAGCATCGGCGGGGTGGGCAAGGGCCACATGGTGCGCGAGCTGGATGCCCTGGGTGGCGCCATGGGGCGCCTCATCGACGCCACGGGCATCCACTTCCGCATCCTCAACGAGAGCCGGGGCGTGGCCGTGCGCGGCCCCCGGGCCCAGGCGGACAAGGTGAAGTACCGCATCGCCGCCCGTGCCCTGCTGGAGCACACGCCGAACCTGCGCCTCCGTCAGGGCATCGCGGCGGCCCTCCTCTGGTCCGAGGGCACCCGGGGCCTCCGCGGGGTAGAGCTGCTGGACGGTTCCGTGCTGCCCTGCAACGCCGTGGTCGTCACCAGCGGAACCTTCCTCCACGGGCGCATCCTCATCGGCGAGCGCCGCATCGAGGCGGGCCGGGCCGGGGAGCCCGCCAGCACACATCTGGCGGAGCAGCTGCGAAGCCTGGGGCTGCGCCACCGGCGCCTGAAGACCG
Source organism: Geothrix alkalitolerans (assembly GCF_022808885.1). Classification (NCBI taxonomy): domain Bacteria; kingdom Pseudomonadati; phylum Acidobacteriota; class Holophagae; order Holophagales; family Holophagaceae; genus Geothrix; species Geothrix alkalitolerans. The sequence continues at coordinate 169,555 of NZ_JAKZLE010000008.1, forward strand.
GCACCAGCCCGCGCCTGGGGAAGGCCAGCATCGACTTCGCGCGCCTGGAGGTCCAGCCCGGCGACGATCCGCCCCGCCCCTTCAGCTTCTTCAGCCCGGGCATCCCCCAGCCCCAGGTGCCCTGCCACATCGTGCACACCACGGCGGAGACAGAGGCCATCGTGCGGGAGAACCTGCCGAAGTCGAGCCTCTACGGCGGGCACATCGAAGGCGTCGGGCCCCGGTACTGTCCCTCCATCGAGGATAAGTTCGTGAAGTTCCCGGATAAGGGACGGCACCAGATCTTCGTGGAGCCCGAGAGCCTGGAGACCGAGGAGATCTATCTGGCGGGCCTCTCCACCTCCATGCCGCCGGACGTGCAGCTCCGCATGGTGCGGAGCCTCCCGGGCTTCGAAGCCGCCGAGATCCTGCGCCCCGGCTACGCCATCGAGTACGACAGCTTTGATCCCCTGCAGCTTCGACGGGATCTCTCCGTGACGGGCCTGGAAGGCGTCTGGTTCGCGGGCCAGATCAACGGCACCACGGGCTACGAGGAGGCCGCCGGCCAGGGCCTGCTGGCGGGCATCAACGCCGCGCGCTGGCTGGAAGACAGGGAACCGGTGGTGCTCGGCCGGGACCAGGCCTACCTGGGCGTGATGATCGATGACCTCGTCACCAAGGGCACGGACGAACCCTACCGCATGCTCACGGCCCGGGCCGAGCACCGCCTGGGCCTGGCCTGCGACTTGGCGGACGCCCGCCTTCTTGCCGTCGCCCGGGACCTGGGGGCCCTCCAGCCCGGGGAACTGGCCCTGGTGGAGGCCAAGGTGGCGCGGCGGGAACGGTTGCGGGCCCAGTGCGAGGCCGCCTGGGTGACCCAGACCAGCCCCTTCGGGCCCGTGGCCACGTCCGCCGGGCTGCGATTGGAGGCCGGGCTGTCTCTGTCGGACCTGCTCCGCCGGCAGCAGATGGGACCTGAGCAGGCTGGAGCCTGCCTGGCCCTGCTGGACGGGTGGGCCGCCCCTGGGCCCGGATGGGACCCGGACCGGGAGCGGGACCTGCTGCTCTTCGAACTGCGCTACGCCCCCTACCGCGAGCGGGAGGCCCGCCTCCTCGAGGGCCACCGGGCCTGGGACCACGTGAGGATCCCCGCGGACTTCCGCATCGAGCACCTTCACGGCCTGTCAAAGGAAGTCCTGGAAAAGCTCACCTTGCACCGGCCTGAAACCCTGGGCCAGGCCAGCCGGATCCCCGGCATCACCCCGGCCGCCGTGACCCTGCTGCACCTGCATATTCATCGTTCCTCGCGCATATAGTTTTTTGTGATTTTATCCTTGATCTTCCATGTAACTGGAATCTTAGACTGGGGGTGTTCGTCTTCGGGAGGGTCCCATGTCGACCGTCATTGACCTCCACCCCGCACCTGCTCCGGCCCCTGCTCCGGCTTCTGCTGCGCCACGCATGCTGAAGATTGGCCAGCTCGCCGCCCGTTCAGGCCTGACGGCCAGGAACCTGCGCTTCTATGCCGACGCCGGGGTCTTCGGCGAGCTGCCGCGGTCCCCGAAGGGCTACCGCCTGTTCCCCCCCCAGGCCATCCAGTGGGTGCGGATCCTGAAGGCCTCCCAGGCGGCGGGGTTCACCCTCGACGAGGTGCAGGAACTGCTCCGGGCCCTGCGGCAGGACAGCGCCCCCTGCGCCCATGTGCGCGATGCCCTCGGCGGCAAGCTCAGGGCCCTCGAAAGCAAGCTGGCCGAGATCCAGCTGCTGGTCGAGATCCTCCGCGTCACCCTGGGCACCCCCGACGGACAGAGCAGCGACCTCGGCTGCAACCTGATGGAAACCCTGCTCGCTGAAGCCAAGCGCCTGCCAGCCCTGATGGAGCTGCGGGCCTGAACCCCCCTGGAGAACCCATGAACACCCAGACCTATCGTGTGACCGGCATGACTTGCGGGGGCTGTGTCCGTCACGTGGACAAGGCGCTGCGCGCCACGCCCGGCGTCACGGACGTGGCGGTGGACCTTTCCAATAGCTCCGCCACCGTGAGCGGAACCGCAACCTTCGAGGCCCTGGCCGCGGCGGTGGCCGAGGCCGGCTACCAGATGTCGGAACAGGCCTAGGCCCCGTCCGGACGGCATATGAGTGTCGAGACCTACACCGTCACAGGCATGACCTGTGCGTCCTGCGTGCGGCATGTGGAAAAGGCCCTGGCCACCTCACCCGGCGTCCGGGCCGTCTCCGTCAACCTGGCCACCGCCACCGCCACGGTGGAAGGCGAGGCCAGCTTCGAGACCCTGGCGGCGCAGGTCGAGGATGCGGGCTATGGCCTCGGCCGGCCCCGGGCCGACCAGGTCGTCGCCCAGGCAGACGACGATCCGGCACCCGCCCGGAACCGGATGCTCGTGGCCCTCATCCTCACGGCTCCGCTCCTGCTCGCCATGGTCCCCGGCCTGGGGCTCCACCTGCCGGGCTGGCTCCAGGCGGTCCTATCGGCGCCCGTGGTCTTCTGGGCGGGCTGGGGCTTCTTCGTCCGGGCGGGACGTCAGGCGCGGCATGGCCAAGCCTCCATGGACACGCTCATCGCCCTGGGCTCGGGCGTCGCCTGGCTGTTCGCGGTGGCGGAATGGCTGAATGGCGTCCACCACCTCAGCTTCGAGACGGCAGCCGCCCTGGTGGCCTTCCTGCTGACGGGCAAGTACCTGGAGGCCCGCGCCAAGGCCAAGGCCACGGACGCGCTGAAGGAGCTGCTGGCCCTCGCGCCGCCCACGGCCCTGCGCCTCGGTGCCGATGGCTCCGTGGCGGAGGTCCCGGTGGGGGACCTGCATCCCGGCGACCGGGTGCGGGTGCTCCCGGGTCACGCGGTGCCGGCCGATGGCCGCGTGATCGCCGGCCAGGCAGAGGTGGATGAATCCATGCTCACCGGGGAGCCCCTTCCCGTGCCCAAGGGAGTTGGCGAAGGCCTGGTGGCAGGGACCGTGGTGCACGGTTCCATGCTCGAGATGGAGATCCAGGCCGTGGGGGCTCAGACCCAGCTCGCCCGCATGGCCGCGCTGGTGGCGCAGGCGCAAGGCTCCAAGGCCCCGGCCCAGGATCTGGCGGACCGCATCAGCGCCGTGTTCGTGCCCGCCATCCTGGTCCTTGCCCTGCTGACCCTGGCGGGATGGTGGATGGCCACAGGGGCTTTGGCCGAGGCTTGGCGACCGGCCGTCACCCTCCTGGTGATCGCCTGCCCCTGTGCCCTCGGCCTCGCCACCCCGGTGGCGGTCATGGTGGGCCTGGGCTCCGCGGCGCGGAAGGGCGTGCTGGTGCGGGACGCCGCCGCCCTCGAGGCCCTGGGGCAGGCCACGGACCTGGCCTTCGACAAGACCGGGACCATCACGGAAGGGCGTCCCCGGCTGCGCCGGATCGTGGGGACCTCGGCCATGGCCGAAGCGGACCTGCTTCAGCTTGCGGCGAGCCTGGAGCGGGATTCCGAGCACCCCATCGCCCGCGGCCTGGTCGTGGCCCATGGGGCCCATGGCGGCGGCTTGAAGGCGGTGTCCGCCTTCCGGGCCCACCCTGGCGGGGGCGTCAGCGGCGAGATCGAAGGGACGGCCTGGCGCCTGGGCAGCGCCGCGTTCCTCGGGGCGACTTTCCCCAGCGTGGATGAGGATGGAATCGCCGTGGGCCTGGCGGACGACTCCGGCCTGAAGGGCGTGTTCATCCTGGGCGACCGGCTCCGGAGCGAGAGCTCCGCGGTGGTCGGGCAGCTCAAACAGCAGGGTCTGCGCCTCCATCTGTTCACCGGAGACCGCCCCGAGCCGGCCGTCCGCATGGCGGAGGCCGTCGGCATCTCCTCCGTTTCCGCGGGCCTGCGACCCGAGGACAAGCTCACGCAGATCCGGGGCCTCCAGGTCCAGGGCGCCGTGGTCGGCTTCGTGGGCGATGGCGTGAACGATGCGCCGGCCCTCGCCCAGGCGGACTGCGGCATCGCCATGGGCTCGGGCGCGGGCGAGCAGGGCACGGGCGCGGCCATGGCGGCAGCTCCCCTGGTGCTGCTGCGGCCGGGGCTCGATCCCATCCTGGCCGCGCGGCGGCTCGCTCTGCGAACCCACCGCATCATCCGGCAGAACCTCGGCTGGGCCTTCGGCTACAACCTGGTGCTGGTGCCCCTGGCAGCCTCTGGCCAGTTGGAGCGGTTCGGCGGGCCCATGCTGGCGGGGCTGGCCATGGGACTCAGCTCCCTCACCGTGGTCCTGAACGCGCTGCGCCTGCGGCGATAAAGCGGCAGACGCGCTAGAGGCGCTTCGCCAGTTCCTTGAGGTAGGTGGCGAAATCGTCACGCAGATCCTCTCGCTTGAGGGCGAATTCCACATTGGCCTTCAGGTAGTCGAGCTTGTTCCCGGTGTCGAAGCGCTGCGCGGGGATGGGGGCGGCCACCAGGCGGCCTTCCTTGGCGAGGAGAGCCAGGGCGTCCGTGAGCTGGTACTCGCCGCCGACCCCTGGCTTGAGGGCGGCCAGATGGTCGAACACGCGGGGCTCCAGCACATAGCGTCCCACCACGGCCCACCGGCTGGGCGCGTCCTCGGGCTTCGGCTTTTCGACAATCGCTGTCACGTCCCAGATGGACTCGCGGTCGCGGGGAGCGCTGACGATGCCGTACCGCGAGACGTGATCCTCCGGAACCTCCTGGACGCCCACCACGGACTTCCCGGTGGCGTGATAGGCGGTGATGAGGGCCTCGAGGGCCGAATCGCGCTCGTCGAAGACATCGTCGCCCAGGAGCAGCGCGAAGGGCTCATCTCCCACGGCATGCCGGGCGCAGAGGACCGCGTGGCCCAGACCCAGCGGCTCGCCCTGGCGCACGTAGGCGAACTGCGCGAGGTGGGTGATGTCCCGCACGAGGTCGAGGTCGTCATGCTTTCCGCGCCGGCGGAGGGTGTCCTCGAGTTCGTAGGCGACGTCGAAATGATTCTCGATGGCGCCCTTTCCGCGCCCGGTCACCAGCACGATGCTCTCCACCCCGGCGCGGATGGCCTCCTCCACCACGTACTGGATCACGGGCGTGTCGACCAGCGGCAGCATCTCCTTGGGCTGGGCCTTGGTGGCGGGCAGGAAGCGCGTGCCCAGGCCGGCCACGGGAATAACGGCTTTTCGGAGGGTTCGCATAGGGGCTCCGTGGATCATGATGGCCTAAGATGGCTGCGATGGGAGGACCCGGGATGGACGCGAAGGCGTTGTGGAGACAGATGATTGGACATCCCATGTCGGGATGGCGGTCGGTGGGAGACCCGTCCCTGCCGGCGTCCCTGGGGTCAGGCCGCCTGCTCTGGTGCGGGATCGGAGGCTCCGTGCTGCCGGCGGACGCGCTCATCCAGGCTCTGGCGGAGGCGCCGTTCCGCCGTCGCTGGCACCCGCTGACCTCGCCCGAGCCCAATGACCTGCGCCTGGAGCCTGAGGATCAGCTGGTGTTCGCCTCCAAGAGCGGACGCACGCTGGAGCTCTGGAGCTGGATCGGGAGATTGCGCGCCCAGGAGGGCTGGGGCCGCTGGCATCGGGCGCCCATCGCCATCACCCAGGACGATCAGAATCCGCTCGCCCAGCTGGCCCGGGCCGAAGGGTGGACGCTGCTGCCGATCCCGGTGGACGTGGGCGGGCGCTACTCGGCGTTCACGCCCATCGGGACGCTTCCGCTGCACTGGGCCGGGCAGAATGCCGGCCGCTTCCTCGCTGGCGCCCGCGAGGCGCTGACGCTGGCGGAGCAAGGGCGGGGCCTTTGGGGCGAGCGCGTGTGGGACATGGTCGGAACGCTGACCAAGGGCTATCTGAGTGGCGTGGATCAGTGGGTGATGATGCCCTACGCCACGCGCCTGGAGACCGTGGGCGGATGGTGGGTGCAGCTGATCGCGGAAAGCCTCGGCAAGCAGGCGAAGGACGGCAGCCGGCGCGGATTCACGCCCATCCGAGCCGTGGGCCCGCAGGATCAGCACGCCCAATTGCAGCGTTGGCTCGACGGCCCGCGCAACGTCGGCGTGGTGATGGTCACCGTCGGTTCCGGGGAAGGGGTGGAGCCTTCTGATCCGCCGGTCCAATGCCCCTTCCCGGGGCTGGGTCGCCGGGGTGGCGCGGAGGTGGTCCGCGCCCAGGCGGAGGGAACCCGCGAGGCGCTCGAAGACGCCGGTGTGCCGGTCATCCATTGGCACCTGGAGGCGCTTGACGAAGCATCGCTGGGCGCCTTCCTCATGGCCTGGCAGCTGGTGGTCGGGTTGTGCGGCATGGCGCTCGAAGTGGACCCCTTCGATCAGCCCGCAGTGGAATCAGGCAAGCGGCGCACCCTTCTGAAACTGGGGATTTCCTAGGCGCCAGCTGGCGTTTTCCCCAGAGACGCAACATTGGCGCGCCCCTTCTGAAAAATTTCCGCTTGCGTCGAAGCACTCCCCTGGTAATCTAAACGTCCTGCGCAGTTGAGGCTGCGGGGTGCCGGGAAGGGCTGGAAGGTTCTTCCGGACCGTGCGAGAGCGCGGAGGGCGTCTTTGAAAACCGGATAGAAGATAGGAAGCCTTTGAGGGTTCCGCGGGACGTTCTAGGACGGTTCGTGGAATTCAGAGAAATACGACCAGAGCATTTGTCCAAGGGGGGAACCCCGAGGAGCAAGAGTTCAGGAATATTAAACTTGAGAGTTTGATCCTGGCTCAGAATGAACGCTGGCGGCGTGCCTAACACATGCAAGTCGGATGTGCCGCAAGGTGCATGGCAGAC
>NZ_JAKZLE010000009.1:0-83323 GCF_022808885.1 Geothrix alkalitolerans
GCTCATGCGCTACAACCGCATGATGTACGGTCCCACGGCGAAGGAGATGAAGCCCGCCGTGAAGAAGGTCAACTTCGGGGCGGCCTACCTGGATCACCCGAAGTTCCAGAGCCTGATGACCGCCTTCAAGCGGGGCACGGCCTTCAAGTTCGAGGTCACGGACAAGGGCAAGACCTACACCATCGCCACGGATGGAACGGACATCCTGTTCAACGGGAAGACCATCTTCTATTCCCGCCCCATGAACAAGTACGAGGACCACCTGCTTCTCGACCGCGTCTCCATGACCCAGTACCAGACGACGGATGCGCTCATCCACCTGGCCTTCGCCGTGCTGCGCAGCCTCCCGGAGCTCGCCGGGCATTCGCTGGTCTACATGCAGCACCAGTTCTACTACGGCGCGGAGCCCCTGGAGGATGGCGTGGCCCAGCAGGGTCCCAACCTCCTGCTCGGCTCCTACCGACACAACAAGGTCCCGGAGAAGACCCGGGGCTAGACACCGGCCGAGCGGCTCAGTTCTGGATGTAGTGCACCAGCTGATCGATGGTGAACCGCTGGTCGGAGATGGTTTCCTTCACCAGGTCGCCGATGGAGAGGATGCCCAGCACCTCGTTGTCCTCCGAAAGGACCGGCAGGTGGCGGATGTGCTTGCCCGTCATGAGGGCCATGCACTCCTCTACGGTCTCCCCCAGGGTCACGCAGCTCACCCGCTCGCTCATGATCTCCCGCACGAGGGTGTCCTTCGAGGACTTGCCCTTGAGGATGATCTTCCGCGCGTAGTCCCGCTCCGAGAAGATTCCCACCAGGCGACCTCCTTCCAGCACCAGCAGGGCGCCGATGTCGTGCTGGGCCAGCAGGGTCAGGGCGGTGAACACCGTGTCGTCGGGGCCTACCGACACCAGGGCCTTCTTGCCTTGGATCAACTGGGCGAGTGGTCGCATGCGTGCCTCCCGGCGCCGGACTGGATGGAATGGATGGCCCTGACTATACGGCCAAGGAGGGCCCAATGGGACCCTCCGGTTCCGGGAATTCGTGATCCTTGGCGTGGATTTTCCCGGGACAAGGCATTTATGATGCATGGGTCAGCTTTTTGAAAGCCTGCCCGGACCTGCGCTCAGGGCCGCGAAATGCCTCCAAGGATCGCCCATGTCCCTCCCCCGGAAACTCAAGGATCACGCCGCCCGCCAAGCCGAAGCCAAGGAGCCCCATCCGGAGGCGGCCCGGAAGCAGGCTGCCCAGGGCAAGCTCCTGGCCCGGGAGCGCATCACCGCCATCCTCGATCCCGATTCCTTCCATGAGTACGACCTCTTCGTGGAACACAAGTGCTCCGACTTCGGCATGGCGAAAAAGCAGCTGCCCGGGGACGGCGTCATCACCGGCACGGGCACCATCGCGGGCCACCCGGTGGCCATCTACGCCCAGGACTTCACCGTGGCCGGGGGCAGCCTGGGCCTGGCCCACGCCCGCAAGATCACCAAGATCATGGACCACGCCATCAAGCTGGGCATCCCCCTCATCGGCATCAACGATTCCGGCGGGGCCCGCATCCAGGAGGGAGTGAACTCCCTGGCGGGCTATGGCGAGATCTTCTACCGCAACACCCTGGCCTCGGGCGTCATCCCCCAGATCTCCATCATCCTGGGCCCCTGCGCGGGCGGAGCGGTGTACTCCCCGGCCCTCACCGACTTCGTCTTCGTGGTGGACAAGATCTCCAAGATGTTCATCACGGGCCCGGAGGTCATCAAGACCGTGCTGGGCGAGGAGATCTCCATGGAGGACCTAGGCGGGGCCCGGGTGCAGTCCGAGATCTCGGGCAATGCCCATTTCTATGCGGAAAGCGAGGCCACGTGCTTCGAGCAGGTGAAGCGCCTGGTCACCTTCATCCCCTGGAACAACCGCAAGAAGGCTGACCCCTTCAACACCAGCCCCTCCCGCACCGAGGAGGACCTGGAGCGCATCATCCCCTCCGAGGCCCACCGGCCCTACGATGTGCGCGACGTGCTGCGGGCCGTCTGCGACGGCTCGGACTTCATGGAGGTCCAGGCCCTCTGGGCCGCCAACGTCGTGGTGGGCTTCGCCCGGATGAACGGCCGCACCGTGGGCATGGTGGCCAACCAGCCCGCCGTGCTGGCCGGCGTCCTCGATGTGGACAGCTCGGACAAGGCCGCGAGGTTCATCCGCTTCTGTGACGCCTTCAACATTCCCCTGGTGACCTTCGTGGACCTGCCGGGCTACCTGCCGGGCGTGGACCAGGAGCACGCCGGGGTCATCCGCCACGGCGCCAAGCTGCTCTACGCCTACAGCGAGGCCACCGTCCCCAAGATCACGGTCATCCTGCGCAAGGCCTACGGAGGCGGCTACATTGCCATGTGCTCCCGCCACCTGGGCGCCGACTTCGTCTTCGCCTGGCCCTGCGCCGAGATCGCCGTCATGGGCCCCGAGGGCGCCGCCAACATCATCTTCAAGGGCGAGATCGCCGCCGCGGCCGATCCCGAGGCCTTCCGGAAGCAGAAGGTCCAGGAATACACCGAGAAATTCGCCAGCCCCTACGTCGCCGCGGCCAATGGGCATGTGGATGCGGTCATCGCCCCCCGGCAGACCCGCGACTTCCTGCTCCACGCCCTGGCGATCTCCGAGCAGAAGGACGAGCCGCGGCCCGCCCGGAAGCACGGCGTGCCCCCCTTCTGAGCGAGCCTCCATGACCACGCGCCAGACCCTCACCCTGAACGACACCGTCTACGAAACGGCCCACACCCGGAAGTACACCCTCCGGAAGGCCTACGCACCCAGGGACCCGGGCCGGATCACGGCCTTCATCCCCGGCCTCGTCCTGGAAGTCCTCGTGAAGCCCGGGGACCTCGTGCGCCGCGGCCAGAGCCTTCTCGTCCTCGAGGCCATGAAGATGCAGAATCACGTGGCGGCCCCCTTGGACGGCACCGTGCTCGACGTGACCGCGGCCCCCGGCGCGACCGTGGCCAAGGGGCAGCTGCTGGTGACCCTCCGGACGGGCTCTGACACTCTGTAAACCGGGGTTCGGGCCGGCGCCTTCCGGACCGCCGTCACCCCGGGGGGCGGCTACCCTGGGGCCTGGATTCGCTTCGGAGGACCCCATGGCCGTCAACCTCAAGGGACGCAGCTTTCTCACGCTGATGGACTTCACCCCCCTGGAGGTGCGCTACCTCCTGGACCTCTCCCGGGACCTGAAGGCCAAGAAGCGCATGGGGCTCCACGGCGAGGCCCTGAAGGGCAAGAACATCGTGCTGCTCTTCGAGAAGACCAGCACCCGCACCCGCTGCGCCTTCGAGGTCGGCGCCCTCGAGGAAGGCGCCCACGTGACCTTCCTGGACAGCGCCAGCTCTCAGGTCGGCAAGAAAGAGAGCATCGAGGACAGCGCCAAGGTGCTGGGCCGCTTCTACGACGGCATCGAGTACCGCGGCTACAAACAGGAAGTGGTGGAGGCCCTGGCCCAGCACAGCGGCGTGCCCGTGTGGAACGGCCTCACGGACACCGACCACCCCACCCAGATCCTGGCGGACTTCCTCACCATCGAGGAGCACGTGGCCAAGCCCCTGAACAAGGTGAAGCTGGTATTTTGCGGCGACATCCGCAACAACATGAGCTACGCCCTGATGTACGGCGCCGCCAAGACCGGCATGCACATGGTGGCCCTGGGGCCGAAAGACCTCGCCCCCGATCCCGCCGTGCTGGCCGCCGCCCGCAAGGCCGCCGAGGAGACCGGCGCCACCATCGAGGTCACCGATGACGTCGCCGCCGCCGTCAAGGACGCCGATGTGCTCTACACCGATGTCTGGGCCAGCATGGGCGAGGAGGACCAGATCCCCCAGCGCGTGAAACTGCTCACGCCCTTCAAGGTCACGATGGAGATGGTGCAGAAGACCGGCAACCCGGACGTGAAGTTCCTCCACTGCCTGCCCGCATTCCACGACTTCGAGACCAAGCTGGCCAAGGAGCAGAAGGCTCTCGGCCACGACATCCGCGAGGTGACGGACGAGGTCTTCCGGTCCCGCCACAGCGTGGTTTTCGACGAAGCCGAGAATCGCATGCACACCATCAAGGCCGTCATGGTGGCGACCATCGGGTAGGGGACGACCCAGCCCCATCGGTTGTTTCACCGCAGAGAACGCAGAGAAGGTTTTTCTCCGCGTTCTCTGCGGTTGGCGTTTGAAGGTGTTGCCGCGGACCACCCGGTGCTATGGTGGGACCACCCATTCCACGGAGGTCCCCATGCGCGCAGCCCGGCTGTTCATCGTACCTGTACTCGCGGCTCTGTCTCTGGCGGCCCAGGAGCCTCCCCTCTCCGGCGCCTGGACCCAGACCAAGGCCGATGACATCGCCGCGGCCATCGACGCCACGGTGAAGGAGATGGCCTTCTACAAGCGACCCATCGCCCGCGGGCGGCTCAGGAAGCTGAACCCCGCCTACCGGAAGGTCACCATCACCATCACCGACAAGGGCGTGGCCGTGAAGCTGGACGACCGGGCCCCCATCCTCATGCCCGCCGGCGGCAAGGCCGCGCCCTGGACCCGCGAGGACGGCGAGAAGTTCATGGTGGCCGCCCAGGTGGGCAAGGACCAGCTCGTCCAGACCTTCAAGAACGAGGACGGCGAGCGCACCAACTTCTTCAAGCTGAGCCCCGACGGCAAGGCGCTGACCCTCACCGCCACGGTGAAGAGCCCCCAGCTGCCGAAGCCGCTGACCTATTCGATCCATTTCGGCCGCTAGGCGCCGTTCGACGGCCCGGGCGGCCTGCGGAGGTGGCGCATGACACGCACCGCGCCGTACGCCGTGGCTTCCGTGATCATCCTCCTGGCCTCGTGCCGTCCCCCGGCGCTGGCCCCGTCCGCCCCCGACACGCCGGACACCCGGCTCGTACTCAGCTTCCTGGAGGCCTACGGCCGCCGGGATCTCGAGGGGATGATGCGGTGCCTGACCGAGGACGCCGTCTTCCGGGGATCCGGCGGAATCCTTTCGAAGCCACAGATCCGGGCCTTCTTCCAGACCACCTTCCGCAAGCACCCCGACCTCCGCGTGGAGGTCGGGACGTTGGCGGTGGTCCAGGGCTCGATCCAGGCCCGGGTCAAGGTCCAGACCGATGCCATCTGGTCTGACACCTGGATCTTCGAGATGCGGGACCACAGGATCCGCGCCTATTCGCTCGCCTCAGGAACACGCTAGGTTCCCCGCACGGTCCCAGCGGCCCCTGACAAGCTCACTTCGTGAGCGTCACGGCCTCCAGCTCCCGCCCTTCGGCATCCAGTTGCCGCAGCCTCAACTCGCGGCCGTCCACGTCCAGCACCGTGAAGGAATGCCGGTCGGAGACGAAGGCGCGGGTCCAGGGCTGCCAGCTGGCGCGGACATCCGTCTGCCAGCGGTCGTAGAGCTCGGCCCCGCCGGCGCCCGTGACGATGTGGACGACGCCCTTCGCCCGGGTGACCGTCTTGCCGTCGAAGGCCTCGTCGACGGTGAAGGTGCCCTCCACCGGCCTGCCCCGGGGCCCCACCTTCGTGGGCGTGAAGCGGAGGGGAGCCGTGCGCTGGTAGTTGTGGACATGGCCGGCCAGCACCAGGTCCACGCCGTACTTCTCGAGGAGGGGGCTGATGGGGCGCATCCACTGGTCATCCATGTGGCTGCGGGAGCTCTGGAACAGGGGGTGGTGGAGGGCCACGATGCGCCAGGTGGCCGCCTTCGCGGCCTTCAGGTCGGCCTCCAGCCAGGCCCTCAGGACCGGGCTCGTCCAATCCGCGTAGGCGTTGGAATCCAATACGGTCCAGTGGACCTTGCCGTAGTCGAAGCTGTAGCTGGCCATGCGGGGAAAGGCCGGGCCCGCGGCAGCCACCATGGCATCGTGCACGCCGGCCACGACGGGCGCGGCGTTCGGCCCGCCGGGCTCCAGGGCGGGCCCGTTCAGGGGCAGGGACCAGTAGGCGAAATAGGCGGCCGCATCCGGAGCGCGGCGGAACGGCACGTCGTGATTGCCGGGCAGGCCCAGGAACGGCACCTCCGCCATGAGCGGGCGGGAGCCGCCGTTGTAGACCGGGAAGAAGCGTTGGCGGTACTCGGAGGCCAGGCCCATGCCATAGACCAGGTCCCCGACAAGGAGGACTGCGTCCGGATGCGCGCCGGCCACGGCCTGCGCGAGGGCCGCCTGTTCCCGCGACCCGTCCGCCGCATCCCCGAACACCACCATCCGATGGGCGTCAGGCTTGCGCACTTGCGCCTGAGCCTCGAACACCACCGCGCCATCCCGCTTCACCCGATAGGGCACGCGGGCCCCCGGCGGCAGGTCCTTCAGGGTGGCCCGGTAGATGCGGTGGGGCGGCAGAGGCGGCGCATCCAGCCGGCGGAAGGCGGGCCGCAGGGGCTTCCAGCGGTCGCCGACCTTCACCTCCACGCGCCAGGCGGCGTCACGATCCTCGGTCTGCCACAACAGATCCAGCCGGTCCACGGCCGCCGCCTTCGGAGCATCGCCCAGCTGCAGGTAGGGCTGCACCAGGAAGACCTCCTGGGCCCGGAGGAGCGAGGCGAGCAGGAGGAGGATGGAGAGGCGCATCCTTCCAGGGTAGGTGGTCCTCCCAGGAGGCTCCAGACGATCCGGGCCTTGCCTGTGCCCAGGAAGGCCTTATGCTCCAAGCGCCGGCCGTCCTCGCCTGGCTGTCCCGCCACTGGAGGTCGTATGCCCAAGCCCCTGGCGTCCCTCGTCCCGAGCATCGAGAAGCGGGAATGCACGTGGACCGAGCTGCAGGAGCGGCTCGCGCGCTCCCATCAAAGGCGGAACCTGCCCACCATCACCATCTCCAGGGAGTTCGGCTGCCAGGGCTATCCCCTGGCCCTCCACCTGAAAACCCTCCTCGACGAGGTGACAGGCCTGCCCTGGACCATCTTCGACAAGGCGCTGGTGGATCAGGTGGCCTCCGACGAAAAGCTCTCCCGGGAGCTCCTGGCCCACCTCGGGAACGAAAGCCACGCCCAGGATGTCCTCCGGACGCATTTCGGCTTCCTCACCCACGATGACGCCTACGCCAAGGTGGTGCAGCACCTGGTCCCCATCGCCATGGCCGGGGGTGCGATCATCGTCGGCCGGGGCGGGGCTGTCGTCTGCCAGGACATGAAGAACTGCTTCCATTTCCGCCTGGTGGGCAGCTTCGAGTTCCGCGTCCGATCCATCGCGCGCCGCCTCGAGATGCCCATGGAGGACGCCGGGGACGTGGTCCGGGTCCAGTCCAAGCTGCGAGAGAAGTTCATCAGCGAGTGCCTGCACACGGACATCACCTCCTTCCACTGGTACGACGCCGTCTTCAACAACGGACGACAGCGGGTGGAAAGCGTCGCCCAGGCGTGCCTCCGGCTTGTCGAATGCGGCTGGCCTGATCTGAAGGGCGGCTACAAGGCCGGCCCCGCGCACCCGACCCTGGTCGGCTCCTGAGTGGCGCGACCTTTCCCGAACAAGGAACCGGGCGCCGTCGGCGCCCGGTTCTGCGGAACGGAAGGATGGCCGCTAGTGCGCGCCCACCGCGGTCAGCAGCCGCGAGCCCTGGGCGTAGCAGGTCTTGTGGGTGATGTGATGCTCGAACTCGTGGCGGAACTTCTGGAGGGCGGAGTCCATGGGGCCGCAGGCGGCGTCGCCGAGGGGGCAGAGGGTCCGCAGGCCGATGCGGGGTGTGAGGCTGGCCAGCAGGTCCAGGTCCTCCATGCGGCCTTCGCCGTGCTCGATGCGGTGGAGCACCATCTCCATCCAGTTGCAGCCTTCGCGGCAGGGCGTGCACTGGCCGCAGCTCTCGTGGGCGTAGAAGCGGATGAGGCGCAGGGTGGCCTGCACCATGCAGGTGTCCTCGTCCATGCAGATGAGGCCGCCGGAGCCGGCCATGGAGCCGCGGGCCTTCACGGTGTCGAAGTCCAGCGGGCAGTCGAAGTCCTTCTCGTCGAACATGGGGGCGCTGGCACCGCCGGGGATGATCGCCTTGATCTTCTTGCCGGTGCTGGAGCCGCCCGCCAGTTCGTTCACGACGAAGTCCATGGGCGTGCCCAGGGGCAGCTCGAAGAGGCCCGGGCGCTTCACGTGGCCGCTGACGCCGAAGATGCGGGTGCCCGTGTTCTTGGGGGTGCCCAGCTTGGCGTACTCGGCGCCGCCCATGCGGAGGATGGGGGGCACGGCCGCGAGCGTCTCCACGTTGTTCACGGTGGTGGGCTGGCCGAAGGCGCCCTTGGCCGCCGGGAAGGGCGGCTTCACGCGGGGCTCGCCGCGGCGGCCTTCCAGCGAGTTCAGCAGGGCCGTCTCCTCGCCGCAGATGTAGGCGCCGGCGCCGCGGTAGACGAGGATGTCGTAGTCCCAGCCCGTGCCCAGGATGTTCTTGCCGAGGTAGCCGGCATCGCGGGCCTGCTGGATGGCGGCCTCCAGCTTCTCGATGAGCCAGAGGAACTCGCCGCGGATGTAGACGAAGCCCAGCTTGCACTGCATGGCCCAGCCGCCGATGATCATGCCCTCGATGAGCTGGTGCGGGTTGTACTCGAGGATGGCGCGGTCCTTGAAGGTGCCGGGCTCGCCCTCGTCGCCGTTGCAGACGAGGTAGCGCGTGAACTTCCGCTCGGGCGTGTCCTTGGGCATGAAGGACCACTTCAGGCCGCAGGGGAAGCCCGCGCCGCCGCGGCCGCGGATGCCGGAGGTCTTCATTTCCTCGACCACGGCCACCGGCTCCATTTTCAGCGCGGCCTTCAGGGCCACGTAGCCCTCGTGCTTCTGCTCGTAGACCTTGAGGTGCCAGTTGTCCAGGTCCCCCGCCCCGCGGAGCATCAGGTTCGGGTACTTCTCCGTGCCGAAGCCGGGGAAGGTGTAGATCTGGGGATCGGGCTTGGTGCGAATGGCGGCCATGTCTGTGTCTCCGCTCAGTGGGCCCAAGGCCGGTAATCGCCCCGCTTGCAGGCTTCCATCACCTCGAGGAGCTTCTTCTCGTCCACGAACTCGTCGTAGACATCGTGGTTCACCTGCACGCAGGGGCCGCTTCCGCAGCCGGCGAGGCACTCGACCTCCTCCACGCTCCACATGCCGTCGGCGCTGGGGCCCTGGCCGGGCTTCACGCCGGTCTTCTCGCAGACCTTCTCCAGCAGCTGGGCGGCGCCGCGCAGGGCGCAGCTGATGTTGGTGCAGACCTGGAGGTGGAACTGACCCACCGGGGCCTTCTGGTACATCGTGTAGAACGTGGCGACGCCGAAGACGTGGCCCTCGGGGATGCCGATGGCCTTGGCCACGGCCTTCATGGCCGAGAGGCTCACGAAGCCGAACTCGCGCTGGGCGATGTGCAGCGCCGGCAGCGTGGCCGCGAGCTTGTCCGGGAACTTGACCATGAGGGCCTGGATCTCCGCCAGGGCCTCGGGGCTGAATTCCTTCCGTTCGGATTCCGGCAGCCGCTGGCCCGGGGCTAGGGGCTCGTTCGAGGTCTCGGGAGGCAGAGGATGGTTCATGGGCGCGCTCGCATGAACGGCCAGTTTAGCCCAAAGACGCTGGGGGGCACCGGGGTAAACCCCTGTGCCCCCCATCACGAAACGGGACGTCCGGTTACTTCTGGGCGGTCTGGGCGACCTTGCCGGCCTCGGCGTTCAGACTGACGGCGACGGTCTCGCCGATGACGCCGGGGAAGGTCTTGATGCCGTACTCATTGCGGTTGAGGCTGAGGGCGCCGTCGATGAAGCCTGCCACCACGCTGCCGGGCGCCATGCCAGGCTGGGTGCCGGCGTTGGTGATGGGGAAGGTGATGCGCCGAGTCACGCCATGCAGGGTGAAGTCGCCGGTGATCTCCAGCTTGCCCTTGGCCACTTCCTTCACGGAGGTGCTCTTGAAGGTGATGGTGGGGTACTTCGCCACGTCGAAGAAGTCGGGGGACTTCAGGTGCTTGTCGCGGGCCTCGTTGTCCGTGGTCAGGCTGGCGGCGTCGATGGTGACGGCCACGCTGGACTTGCTGATGTCGGCGGTGTCGACCTGGATGGTGCCTTCGAACTTCGTGAAGCGGCCGCTGACCTTGGCGAGCAGGTGGCTGACCTTGAAGCTGACCTCGCTGTGGACCGGGTCGATCTTGTAGGTGTCCTGGCCGGCCAGGGCGGGCACGGCCGCCAGGGCGAGGGTGGCGAGCAGGGTGCGGAAGGGGTGTCGCATGGAGCCTCCAGAAATTAGGTGTTTCACCATGCAATTCAGTCTAGGCGCTTCCAATGAAGTTGCAACACCTTTTTTGGGGGAAATCATGTCAATCTTGGATCAGCCGGAGCAGAACCATGCACATCCAGGAAGAACTCCAGATCACCAAGCCCCTCGAGCCGGGCCACGAGGTGGCCCTGGCGATCCTCCTGACCCGGGAGTATGTCGCGCGGCTCTTCGACCAGGCGCTCTATGAGCCCGAGGACCTCTCCGACCAGCAGTTCAACGTCCTGCGCATCCTCAAGGGGGGCGGGAAGGACGGCTACCTGGTGAAGGACATCCGCTGCCGGATGATCTACCGCTTCGCGGACGTGCCCCGCCTGGTGAACCGCCTGGAGGCCCGGGGCCTGGTGAAGCGCTGCGAGAATCCCTCCGACCGCCGGGGCAGCCGGGTGCAGATCACGGCCAAGGGCCTGGCCCTGGAGGCCCGCATGCACGACTGCCATCAGGCACTCTGCCAGCAGGTGGACCGCTGCCTCTCCGTGGAGGAGCGCAACCAGCTCCTGGCCATGCTGGAGCGCCTGCGGGACGACTACCGGGCCCAGCTGGAGGCCCTGGGCAAGTAATCTGCGGGCGGCGCGTCAGCGGTCGAGCCCGCCGGCGATGATGCTCACTCGGCGCGTCAGCGGTCGAGCTCGCCAGCGATGATGTTCATGGCGCCGAGGACGGCGACGGCGTCGGCGATCAGGCAGCCCTTCACCTGCTCCTCGAAGCTGCTGAAGATGGGCAGACAGGGCGGACGGACCCGGATGCGGTAGGGGTTCTTGCCACCGTCGCTCACGAGGTAGAAGCCCAGCTCGCCGTTGGCCGCCTCGGTGGCGCTGTAGACCTCGCCCACGGGCATGTCGATGCCGTGCATGATGAGCTTGAAGTGGTGGATGAGGCTCTCCATCCGCGTGTAGACCTTCTCCTTGGGCGGCAGGGCCACCTTGTAGTCGTCCACGATGACGGGGCCGGGCTCCAGGCGGTCCAGCACCTGGCGGATGATGCGCAGGCTCTGGCGCATCTCCTCGATGCGAACCAGGTAGCGGTCGAACACGTCGCCGGTGGTGCCCACGGGGATGTCGAAGTCGTAGGTCTCGTAGCCCAGGTAGGGCTGGGCCTTGCGGAGGTCCTGGGGCACGCCGGCGGCGCGCAGGCAGGGGCCCGTGTAGCCGCTGTTCACGGCGTCTTCGGGGCTGATGGCGCCGATGCCCTTGGTGCGGTTGTACCAGATGGGGTTGTGGGTCAGGAGACGCTCGCACTCGTCCACGGCCGCCTCGCATTCCACGAGGAACCGCTCGGTCAGGGGCACGAAGCCCTCTGGGATGTCGCGGAAGAGGCCGCCGATGCGGGTGAAGCTGGTGTGCAGGCGCTGGCCGGCGGCCATCTCGAAGAGGTCGTAGACGGTCTCGCGCTGCTTGAAGAGGTAGAGGAAGGCGGTGAAGGCGCCGATGTCCACGGCGTTCACGCCCACGCAGACGATGTGGTCGGCGATGCGGGCCAGCTCGGAGACCAGCACGCGGATCTGCTGGGCCCGCTTGGGGATCTCGATGCCGAGCAGCTTCTCCACGGCGCAGGCGTAGCCCACGTTGTTCATGATGGAGCTGCAGTAGTTCAGGCGGTCGGTGAGCGGAATGAACTGCTGGTAGCTGAGGCTCTCGCCCAGCTTCTCCACGCCGCGGTGCAGGTAGCCCATCTCCGGGGTGGCCCGGATGATGGTCTCGCCTTCGAGCTCGAGGACGATGCGCAGGGTGCCGTGGGTGGTGGGGTGCGAGGGCCCGAAGTTGACGATCATGTGATCGCCGTCGAGCATCTGGCGGGAGAGGGCGATGGAATCCATGGTCATAGCGTCCTCAGCCCCTGGCCCGTTCGCCGTTGTTGTAGGGAGCGGTGCAGCCTTCCATGCAGAAGGGATCGCCGCCATCCAGGGGGAAGTCCTTCCGGAGCGCGTGCCCCTGGAAGTCGTCCCAGGTGAGCAGGCGCTTCAGGTTCGGGTGGCCCTCGAAGCGGATGCCGAAGAGGTCGAAGACCTCGCGCTCGAACCAGTCGGCGGTCTTGAAGCGGCCGGTCAGGGTGGGCACGGTCTCGCCGTCGGCCACGGGCACCTTCACCCTCAGGCGCTCCTGGCTGGCGAGGTTCAGCCAGTGGTAGACCACGTCGAACCGTTGCTCACGCTCCGGCCAGTCCACGGCGGTGATGTCCACCAGCAGCTGGAAGCCCTCCCGGTGGATCAGGTCCACCAGGGGCAGCAGGTTCTCCTTCGCGACGACCACGGTCTGGTCGCCCCGGAAGTCATGGCGGTCGGTGATGGCGCCCGGCAGCTGTGCGTCGATGTGCTCGATGATCATGGTCTTCCCCAGGCTAGAAGATCGTGCCCGCGCCGCGCTCCGCGGCGTCCAGCAGCATCTCGCGGATGGTCTGCTGGCCCGTGAGGCCCTTTTCCGCCTGGAGCGCGTCCTGCCGTGCCAGGCTTTCGTAGAACCGCGCGATGTGGTCCTTGCGCATGGAGAGGGATTCCTTCTCGATCTTCTCCTGCAGCTTCATCACGCCGTAGAGCATGCTCTCGGGCCGGGGCGGGCAGCCTGGCACGTAGACGTCCACGGGAATCACCCGGTCCACGCCCTGGAGTGTGGCGTAGGTGCGGTACATGCCACCGGAGCTGGCGCAGACACCGAAGGAGATCACCCACTTGGGCTCGGCCATCTGGGCGTAAATGGTGCGCAGCACCGGCGCCATCTTGTTGGTGACGGTGCCGAGGATCATCATCATGTCGCTCTGGCGGGGGCTGAAGCGCATGGCCTCGGCGCCGAAGCGGCTCATGTCGTACTTGGAGGCCTGCATGCTCATGAACTCGATGGCGCAGCAGGCGGTGCCGAAAGGCATGGGCCAGAGGCTGTTCTTGCGGCCCCAGTTGACGACCGCGTCCAGGCGGGTGGTCACCACCGCGTCGTTGAGGTTCATCTCGGCCATGGTCAGTGCTCCCACTCGAAGGCGCCCTTGCCCCAGGCGTAGATGAAGCCCACGAGCAGGGTGGCCATGAAGCTCAACATGGGGACGAAGGTCCAAAGCGCCTTTTTGAAGTTCACGGCCCAGGGCAGGAGGAAGGCGGCTTCCACGTCGAACAGGATGAACAGCATGGCCGTGAGGTAGAACCGCACGGAATACTTGTGCCGCGCCCCGGGCTGCTGGATGGGCACGCCGCACTCGTAGGGCCGCAGCTTGGCCTCCTGCGGGTTGCGGGGCTTGAGCAGGGCCAGCGCCTTGCCCGACAGGAAGAGGATGGCGACGGCCGTCACGGCGGCGACCAGCAGCAGGATCAGGACCGGCAGGAAGGGCGATGCGGGATGGGCCATGGCGCTCTCGGGCGGAGGGTTCCGCGAGGATCCAGCTTAGCGCCCTTTGCGGATCCCGAAACCGTGCCAATATCACAACCCCACCGGGCCCCCGGGTTGAGGATAGAATCACCACTTCCACTGATCTGCCGGGATTGTCATGAGCGACCTCAAGCTGCGCGTCAAAGAGATGATCATCGAGCGCCTGAAGCTTGAGGGCCTGACCCCGGACCAGATCGAGGACCAGGCCCCCCTCTTCGGAGAAGGGCTGGGGCTCGACTCCATCGACGCCCTGGAACTCGTGCTGGGCATCGAGCAGGTGTTCGGGGTGAAGATCGAGGACGAGGCCGCGGGCATGCGGGCGTTCAAGTCCGTCCAGGCCCTCACGGACTTCATCGCCGAGCACGCCAAAGCCTGACGTCCCGCCCATGGACATCCTGGCCCACCTCCCGCATCGCGCGCCCCTGCTCCTCGTGGACCGGCTGCTGGAGCGGGAGCCGGGCCTGCGGGTGGTGGCCGAGAAGCTCGTCACGGCCGGTGAGCCCTACCTCCTGGACCACCCCGCCGGGGGTGCCCAGGTCCCCGGCCCCCTGCTGCTCGAGATGCTGGCCCAGGCCGGCGGCTTCCTGGAGGCGGAAACCCTCCACGGGGCTTCCATCTTCCTGGCGGGCGTGCGGGACGCCCGGTTCCACGCCCCGGCCGTTCCCGGAGACCGGCTGCGCCTGGAGGTGGCCGCGGAAGGCGCCTTCGCGGGGCTGATGCGCCTTCAATGCGCCGCGACCTGCGAAGGGCGAGACCTCTGCACTGCGACCCTGCTGGTGAAGCGCCTATGAACCGCGTGGCGGTCACGGGCCTCGGCATCGTGAGTTCGCTGGCCCTGGACCGCGAAGGCACCTGGTCCGCCATGCTCGCCGGACGGGACGGCCTGGGACCCCTCTCCCGCCTGGACCTGCCGGCGGAACCGGCCCAGGTCGCCGGCCAGGTGGCCCTGGAACCCCTTCGGCACCAGACCCTGTGCGAGGTCGCCGCCCTGAGGGCCCTGGTGGAGGCGCTCGGCGGCTTCCAGCCCAGCGGCGATCCAGCCCGTATCGGCGTCTTCCAGGGCGCGGGCACCAGCGGCCTGCCCGTGGCCGAGGTTTACCTGGAGGATCGCCTGGCCGGGCATCGCGGCCGGGCCGCGGAGCCCGCCTACCAGAGCCCCTGCACCGTCACGGACGCCCTCGCCCGGGTGCTCGGCGCCGAAGGCCCCCGCGCCACCGTCATGAACGCGTGCTCTTCGAGCCTCCTGGCTCTGGGCCAGGCCTGGGAGCGCCTGGCCGCCGGGGAGCTGGACCTGGCCGTGGCCGGGGGTGCCGAGGGCCTCTGCCGCACCACCTATGCGGGCTTCTCCAGCCTCAAGGCCGTGGATGCCCGGAAATGCCGTCCCTTCAGCCGGGATCGGGCGGGCCTCAACCTGGGCGAGGGCGCCGTGCAGATCCTGCTGGAGCCCCTGGACCGGGCCCTGGCCCGGGGCGCCACCATCTACGCCGAGGTGCTGGGCTACGGCGCCAGCATGGACGCCCACCATGCCACGGCGCCCCATCCCGAGGGCGAAGGCGCGGCCCGGGCCATGGCCATGGCCCTCCGCACGGGCCGGCTGGATCCCGCCGAGGTGGACCTGGTCTCCGCCCACGGCACGGCCACCCCCGCCAACGACGGCGCCGAGTGCCTGGCCATCCGCCGGGCCCTGGGCGCGGCCGCCGACGCCGTCTCCGTCACCAGCACCAAGAGCCAGTTCGGCCATACCCTGGGCGCCGCCGGAGCCTTCGGGGCCGCCGCCGCCATCCTGGCCCTGCGCGACCAGGCGGTGAGCCCCACCCTGCGGCTGGAGGACCCGGACCCCGCCTGCGACCTGGATTGCACGCCCCTGGTGGCGAAGCAGCGCCGGCTCCGCGCGGCGCTGGTGAATGCCTTCGCCTTCGGGGGCAACAACGTGAGCTTGGCCCTGCGCCGCTGGAGCGGGGCATGAGCGGCGACCTCGTCATCACCGGCCTGGGCCTGGTGCTGCCCTGCGGGGACGGCATCGAGGCCGCGGGGTCCTGTCTCGCCTCGGGGCAGCCCTGTTTCGCGGATCTGCCGGAAACGCTGGGCCAGGGCCGGGGCGCCGCCTGCGCCGCGTTCAACCCCGCCGGCATCATCCCACCCATGCAGCTGCGGCGCCTGGATCGCGTCTCGCGATTCGCCTGGGTAGCAGCGCACCAGGCCTTCCAGGATGCGGGCCTGGATCCGAAGCCGGTGGGCGACCGCATCGCCGTGGCTGTGGGCACCATGACCGGCGGCAGCGAGGCCAGCGAAGCCTTCATGCGGCCCTACCTCCAGCGCGGACCCGATGGGGCCTCGCCCCTGCTCTTCCCCAACACGGTGGCCAACGCCGCCAGCGGCCACCTGGCCCTGGCCTTCGGCCTCAAGGGCCCCAGCGCCACCTTCGTGGACCGGGAGAGCGCCGCCCTCGCGGCCCTGGAGCAGGCGACCCGCTGGCTGCGCGCCGGCCTGGCGGACGCCGCGCTGGTCCTGGGGGCGGATGGCCTCTTCCCCCTGCTCCTCGACATCTGCGCCGGCGCCCGCCTGCTGGCCCGGCACGGCCGCCCCGAGGTGGGCTCAGACCGGGGTTTCCTGCCGGGCGAAGGGGCCCAGGCCTTCCTGCTGGAGACCCGGGAACGCGCCGAAGCCCGGGGCGCCCGCCCCCGGGCCCGCCTGCGCGCCGTGACCTCGCGGTCCGCGCCTGGAGCCGGAATCGAGATCCGGGCGCGGGCCTTGGCCGAGGCATCGATAGAGGCCCTTGGCGAGGCCGCTCCGACCAGATGGATCGGCGGCAGCAACGGTCTGGGCCGGCTCGACGCCCTGGAGGCCCGTCTGGCCGCCGCCCATCCGGACTGGCCCGCGGCCCGCTTCCCCAAGGCCCTCTGGGGCGAGTTCGGCGGCTCCGGCGGCCAGCTGCTGGCGGCGGCGCTGCTGGAACCCGCGGAACGCGCCCTCGTCACCGCCCCCGCCAGTTCGGGTGCCCAGTTCGCGGCGCTGTTCGAAGGCGTTAGGCTGGAACGACGATGACCCAGCGTGACCAGATCAGCATCGGCAGCCAATCCATCCTGTGGGTGGCGGGCGTGGGCGTGGGCCTGGTCACCCTGGCTTTCGTCCTGGGCGTGCAGGTCGGCAAGCAGGGCGCGGCTCTGCGCCGCCCTGCCCAGAAAGGCGTGGAGGAGGAGCTCAAGGACCTTCCCGAGCCGCTGGTCGACCAGCTCAAGATCTTCGAAGGCGACGGCCCGGACAAGCTCGTGGCCACCCCGCGGGTGGATGCCTCCGCTCCCAGACCCGAGCCGAAACCTGAGGCGGCCCCAGCTCGGGAGAGTGCCTGGACCCTCCAGCTCGTGTCCACCTCTGATGCGGCCGAGGCCAAGCGCGTGGCCGACAAGGCCAAGGCCGCCGGCTTCGCCACCACCACCCTCAAGGACAAGGGCCAGCTGAAGGTGCGCCTCGCCAAGTCGGCAGACCGCGCCGCCATCGACAAGACGGCCGAGAGGCTCAAGAAGGCGGGCTTCAAGCCCTTCGCCGTGAAGGCGGAGTAGCCTCCACAGGCTGAACCTTCACGGCTTGGGACCTCAGGGTTTGGGATAGACGCGGATCCCCACCCACTTTTTCAGGATCACCTTGCCCGGCGCGAAGCCGCGGGGCTTGCTGATGTCGGCGATGCGGGCGAGGTGGACCTCCACCTTGCCGCCGTCGCGGGCCTTGCTGTGGTAGGCGGCCAGCTCGGCGGCCCGCTCCAGCACGTGGCGCGGCAGCTCGCTCAGCTTGTCGGGATTGCGGATGACCACGTGGCTGCCGGGCACGCTGGCCACGTGCAGCCAAAAGTCCGTGTTGTCGGCCACCTTGAAGGTGAGCTGGTCGTTCTCCGCATCGCCCTTGCCGATGAGCACCTCGAAGCCGTCCACCATGACGCTGCGGAAGGCCGCGCCCTTGCCGTCCTTTCGTTTCGTCTCCGGTGCGCCCATCCGCTTCGTCCCCTGGCCTTTCGCCGCGTCCTTGCCGCTCCGTTGTCGCGTGGAAGGCGGCTCCGGCGCAAGGCCCGCGGCCTCGGACTCCATCCGCTCCGCCCAGGCCGACCGCTCGCGGGCGAGCTCTGCCTCCAGTTCCCGCACCCGGGCCAGGCCCCGCTCGGCCTTCTTGGCCGCGGCGAACCAGGCCTGGGCGGCATCCTCGGCGAGGCGCCCTTCCGGCAGGGGCACGCGCGTCCCATCCAGCAGCACGGCCTCCCCCGTGGCCCCCTTGAGGCGGTACAGCTCCGCCGCCAGACGCTGGGCCTGGACCTTGAGAGGCAGCACCGCCTCGTGCTTCGTCCGGTCCCGGGCCAGGGCCTGGGCCAGCCGCGCCATACGCGCGACCTCCGCCTGGCGCTTCCGCTCGACCGCCGCCTGGGCCGGGGCCAGGATCAGTTCCTCGGCCCGGGCCGCGGACCAGGCGTGATGCCGGTCCAGCAGGCCCCCTTCGCCCTCCAGGACTTCGGGGATCTCCCCCGCCAGGGCCCGCTCCAGGTCCGCGCCCCACCGGTCTCGCCAGCGACGGAGGGGGGGCGGGTCCTCCTGCGGCTCCGGCGCCGCGGCAGGGAAGGGCGAGCCCAAGCCCAGGCGGGGCATCTGGGTATCCAGACCATCCGCCCGGATGCCGGCCCGGCCGGGGATGGCCTGGAAGGCCAGGCGCACGGTCTCCAGGCGGCCCGTGATGGCCCGGCGCTGGAAGACGAGGCCCAGCCAGCGCTCCCGCGGGTCCCCCTCCACGGCCTTCAGCCTCGCCCCCTGGAGCCAGGGGCCCCAGAGCTTCCCGCTGTCCTTCGGGGCCTCGGCCTGGAGGCGCGCCCAGGCGGGATGGGCCGAGTCCAGCAGCCAGAGCTCGGGCCTGGGCTGGAGCAGCAGCACCCAGCCCTCGGCGGCCTTCCGTCCCGCCCAGCGCAGGCCCAGGGCCCGGTTCGAGGCCCAGACGGCCTCCACAGGCAGCTCCCCCCGTTCCCGGAGCCACGTCCGGCTCAGGGCCAGGATCAGGGGTGCATCCACGGACTCACCTTTCTCTGTTCTTTCCACCCGACGGTGGCCATCATGGGGCAGCCTCCCCGTCCAGCATCCCATGTCTGGCCCCGGGAGGGTTCCCACCTCCCCCCTCATCCGGCTTTCCTCCTCCACCTGACGCTGGACCCATGACGATTGCCGCAGCCAAGGCCACCAAGACCCTCCAGGTACTCCTGGTGGACGACAATCCCATTCAGCTGAGCCTCCTGCATCACCTCTTCCAGCGGCACGGACACACCACCCTCGAGGCCAAGAACGGCGCCGAGGCACTCATCGTCCTCGCCACGGAATGCCCGGACGTGGTGGTGAGCGACTGCGTCATGCCCCTGCTGGACGGCTACCAGCTCTGCCGCCTGCTGAAGGACGACCGGGCCACGCGCAACCTGCCCGTGCTCCTGCTGACGGCCCAGGGCGTGGGCCTGGCGCGCTTCTGGGCCAAGACCTGCGGGGCGGACCGCTTCCTGGTGAAGGGGCGGGACCTCGACCATGTGGTGGAGGCGGCCACCTCCCTGGTGGAGCAGACCGACCGGCTGCGGCCCCTTCCCGGCACCCCCCGGCTCGCCCAGGAGAACTTCGGCGTGGACGCCATCCAGCGCCGCCTGGCCATGGCCCTGGAGCAGCGCGTGGTGGAGACGGCGCTGCGCGACTCCATCTCCCGCCTCTACACCGTGGAGCACGACACCCTGCGGCTCATCCGCGGGTTCATCGAGATCCTCCAGGAGCTCGTGCTGCCGGGAGCCATCCTGGTGTCCTACATGGGCGAAGAAGGCACCGTCTGCCACGGGGCCCACGGCACCTCGGCCAGCGAGGAGGACCGCCGGGCCCTCGAGACCGCCCTCCTCCAGTTCTCGCCCGCCGGGGTTCCGACCGAGTGCCGATGGCACCCCGTGGATGACGGCGACGAACGGCGGCGCACCCTCCGGGATCCGGTGATGCGCGTGCTGCCCGCCCTCATGCCCGGCTACCCGGCCGTGGGCGCCCTGGGCTTCTTCGCCGAACGCCGCTCCGTCGAGGAATATGAGCGGCTGTTCGAGATCGCCAACGAGGAGCTGGGCCGCCTCCTCACCCTGGAGGACTCCCGCCTCCGCCTCTACCACCAGGCCATCCGCGACCCGCTGACGGGCCTGTTCAACCGGCGCCACATCCTCGACATGCTCAAGATCGAGGTGGATCAGTGCGGGCGGTTCGGACAGAGCCTGTCGCTGATGCTCATCGACCTGGACCACTTCAAGGCCGTGAACGACCGCTTCGGCCACGCCACCGGCGATCAGGTGCTCAGCGTCATGGCCCAGCGGATGTCCTTCGCCCTGCGCAAGGTGGACCAGCTGGGCCGCATCGGCGGCGAGGAGTTCCTGGCCTATGGGCCCCAGACCGAGCTGGAGGGCATCCGCGCCCTGGCGGAGCGGCTCCGCGAGCAGGTGGCCCTCGAGCCCCTGCCGGGACTTCCCAAGAACGACCGCGTGACGTTGAGCGTCGGCCTGGCCACCTGGGAAGGCCCCGCGGACAGCCTGGAGCGCCTGCTGGCCCGGGCCGACAAGGCCCTCTACCGGGCCAAGGCCGAGGGCCGGGACCGCGTCATCGGCTGACCTGCCGGGAAGACCAGGCCGCTTGACAGGGCCGGAACCGCCATCCCATGATTCCATACGCTTCCGTATGGAGACCTCATGGCCGAGCTTCCGCAGGATCAGTCCGCCTCCCCGGATCTCACCGAGCGGGTGGCCCGCCTGGAGGCCCAGGTGGCCTGGCTCCTCCAGCGCCAGCAGGCGCCCGTGCCTCCGCCCACCGCGCCCAGGGCCCGCAAAGCACCTGCCGCCGCGCCCCGGAAGCCGCTTTCTCCGGTGGTCTGGATCGCCGGTGCGGCGGCTTCCCTCTTCCTCGTGGGGGCCGTCTTCTTCTTCCACTGGGCCATCCAGCAGGGCTGGCTCGGGGCCGAGCTGCGCTTCGCCCTGGGGCTGCTGGTCGGCGCCGCCATCGCCGGCACCGCGGGGAAGCTCATCTTCGGTGAGGGACGCCGCCTGGGCGTGGCCCTGCTCCTGGCGGGCCTGGGCACCCTGCAGTTCACCTTCCGGGCCGGGGCCATGGCCTACCACTTCTACCCCGCCACCCTGGGCCTGGTGGCGGCGGCCCTGGTCACGTTGGTGGCCGGCGGTCTGGCGGCCCGGGGCCGCAGCGGCGGCGCCCTGACCGTGGCCCTGGTCTCCGGCCTCGCCGCGCCGCTGGTCTTCAGCCAGGGCGGCCACCACGAGGTGGCCCTGGCCATCTACCTGGCCGTGCTCATGGCCGCGGCGCTGGCGGTGCCCTACCTCGCCAGGACCGGGGAGGCCTGGCACGGCGCCCGCTGGACCGCGCTCATCGGCACCTGGCTCCTGCTGCTCCCGGCCTGCACCGAGGTGCTGAAGGCCGACGCCCCGGCCCTGGCGGGCCTGCTGGCCCTCCACCTGGCCCTGGCCGGAGGTTGGGCCTGGCTACCAGGACGGGAGGAGAAACCGGGCACGCCGACCGTGCTCTGGCTGGTCGCCTCGATCCTGGCCACCACGTACGGCGGCCTGGTGTGGAAGCGCCTGGACCTCGCGCCCGAAGCCTTCGCGGGACCGGTTCTCGGCCTCGCCGCCCTGAACCTGGCTCTCGTGAAGCCGCTGCGCCGCCGCCTGGGCGGCCGCCACGCGGACTGGGGCCTGCTGGCCCTGGCCACGGGGCATCTCGCCCTGGCGGTGCCCGTGGCCCTGGCCTGGCGCTGGGTCGGCCCCCTCTGGGGCGTCTTCGCCCTGGGCCTGGCCTGGGCCTCCCGGAAGGCCGAGGAGGGGGAGTTCACGCAGGAGGCCACCGCCCTGCGCTGGCTGGCGGCGGGCATGGCGCTGCTCACCACGCTCCGCTGGGCCTTCCACGGCCTGGACAGCCTCTTCTTCCACGGCAGCGGGACGGTGCCCTTCCTTCATGCCTCCTTCGTCGAAGGAGCCCTGGCCTCCGCCGCCTGGTTCCTGCTCACACGGCGCGGCGGCCCCCTGGGCGTGGTCTCGTTCCTCGCCCTGGAGGTGACGGCCAACGTGACCCTGGCCTTCGAAGCGGCCCGGCTGGTGCAGTGGCTCCAGACCCCCCCCCGGCCGCCTGGGGCCCCTCCCGCGCCGCCTCCATCGCCATGACGTTGGTGTGGGCCCTGTCCGGCGCCTGGCAGTGGATGCGGGGGCTGGGCCAGCGCGAGGCGGCCCGCCGCGCCCTGCTCGCCGCCGGCTATGCCTGGATGGGGATCGCCAGCTTCAAGCTCATCGTGTCGGACCTCGACCGCGCCGACACCCCCCTGCGCGCCCTGGCCTTCCTCGGCGTGGGGGCCATCGGCATGGCGGCCGCCATCCTCGCCCACCGGCATCATCCCGAGGGGAACGCATGACCTCCATCCGACTGATCGCTCCCCTGGGCCTCCTCCTGCTCGGCCTCGCCTGCGCCCGCGAGGACGCCGCAGCCCTGCGCCGGCGACCCATCCTGGCGCCGGCCGCCAGCGGGTGGGCGCGCCTGCCACTGGACGCGGATGCCCAGCGTCAGATGAAGGGTGCCTGGATCGGCGATGCGGAGGGGCGGAGCGTTCCCTTCCTGGTGGCCCGCGAGGGTCTCTGGGAATCGCGCACCCTGGCCCTGGATCGCCTGCTGACCGGGCGGGACGCCGAGGGCCGGCCCACGGCCGAGTTCTCGCTGAAGCTTCCCGAGGGCTGGCGGGTGGGCGAGCGGGAGACGCTGGAGCTCGACTTCGACCTCGACGGACGCGCCCCCTGGGTGGCTCAGGTGAAGGCCGAACGGCGACGCGAGGACGAGGGCGACGGCCGCGGCTTCATCACCTACGATGCCCCCGCAGCCATGCACCTCTACGACCTGTCGCCCTCGGGGCGCCGGCACACCCTCCACCTCCCCTGGGACGGCCAGCGCTACCGCCTGGTGCTGGTGGCCTCGCAGGGGGAAGCTCCGCGCATCCGCGGCCTCGCGGTGCGGGCGGAGACCCGGCCCGAGGCCCTGGAAGCGGAGCTGGCCCTCGAGGGCACCCTCGCCCCGGAGCCGGGCCGGCCGCGAACCTGGCGGCTGACGCTGCCCGACACGGAGCGCATCGTGGGGCTCGATCTGGTGCTGGCGCCGCCGGCCGCGCCCCTCGCGCCGGAAGTCCGGGTGGGAGAGCGGGTCGAGGCGGAGCGGCCCGGCATGGCCCAGACGATGGCTCAGACCTGGACCGGCGGTGACCTCGTCTGGAACCTCCCGGCGCTGGGCACGCGCTCCAGCCGCATCGCCCTCGCGCCGACGCTGGCGAAGACGCTCACCCTGACGCTGCCCGACGGCGCCACGCCCCAGCAGGTGCGCGCCCTGGTGCGGCGGCAGACCCTGATCTTCCCCGTGGAGGCGGGACAGGCCTACGTCCTCCACCTGGGGGGGGAGGCCAAACCCGCGCCTGGCAGCCTGGGCGCCCTGCCCTCCCTCCAGGTCCTGACCGCCGCCGCCGCCCTGACCCTCGGCGCCAGCGAGCCCGATCCCCAGGGCCTTCCCCGCCGCGTCGGCGCCGACGAGCGCGCCCGGCCCTGGATGCCCTGGTTGGCGGGGATCGCGGTGCTGGTCCTGGCCGCGGTCGCCTGGAAGCTGCTGAAGGAGAGCCCCGCCGCATGACGCCGGGAAGCCCCACTGGGAGGAGACCTACTACGTGCTGCGGGCCCTCCGGGAGCTGGGGGCCCTGGCTCCGGCCGAGCAGGCGAAGCGGGAGCGCCAGCTCCAGGCCTCCCTCCGGAAGATCGAAGGGAGGCTCTTCCACGACCTCGAGGCCATTCCCGGCTTTCCCCGCCCCCTCAGCCCTTCGCGGCCCCGGGAGTCGCCGGCCGCAGCTGCACCAGCGCCACCGCTCCCAGGATGACCGCCATGCCCAGGACCTGGCGCGGGCCGAAGGGCTCGTGGAGGATGAGGCCCCCCAGCAGCACGGCCACCACCGGGTTCAGGTAGGCATAGGTGCCCATCTTCGCCGGCGGCCAGGCCTTGGCCAGGTAGACGTAGGCGGAGAAGGCCAGCATGGAGCCGAACAGGGCCAGGTAGACCGTGGCCCCCACGGCCCTGTGGGTGAGCGGTCCCCGCAGGAACCCGCCCGCGAGGGGCGCGACCGTGAGCCCGATGGCCGCGGCGGTGGCCATCTGGATGCCCACGTTGGTGAGCAGCCCGCCGCCGTGGACGAAGTGCTTGCCGTGCAACGTGCCCCAGGACCAGATGATGGGCGCCGCCACCAGGGCCGCCAGCCCGCCCATGTGAACGCGCGTGCCGCCCGAAGGCCACACCAGTACGCAGACGCCGGCCAGCCCCAGCAGGAGGCCCATCCACCCCTTGGGGCCCAGCGGCTGCTTCGCCATGGAGAAGACCGCCAGCCACAGGGGCACCAGGGCCGCCAGCACCGCCGCCAGGCCCGAGGAGACGTGCAGCTCGGCCCAGGAGACCAGCGCGTTGGCACCTCCCAGCAGGAGGGCCCCCACGATCATGAGGTGGCCCACTTCCCGGGCAGGCGGCCAGGGCTCCCGCCGCAGCCGTCCCGCCGCCAGGGCCAGCACCGAGGCGAGGGAGAAGCGCGCCGCCACCAGGCCGTAGGGCGTGAAGGATTCCAGGCCCAGGGCGATGGCGAAGTAGGTGGAGCCCCACACCACGGCCACGGTGAGGTAGGCGAGCCAGGCGAGCATCAGGGTGTGCCCATGCCCGCTGCGCGCTCCACGCGGCAGACCCGCAGGTGGAAGGATCCGTACCACCGCTCCCGGCCCAGGCGCTGGGCCGCGGCATGCTCCGCGTGCGCCTTCCACGCGGCGATGGAGGCCTCGTCCTTCCAGTAGGACACGGTGATGCCAAAGCCCTCGGCGTCCCGGGCACTCTCCACGCCGAGGAAGCCGGGCTGCGAGCGGGCCAGCTCCACCATGCGGTCGGCCATGGCCTCGTAGCCCTGGTCGCCCGGGGTGCGCTGGCTGGTGAAGATGACGGCGAGGTAGGGCGGCTCGGGGGTTCGCGCGATCACTTCTTGGCCTTCTTCCCGGCGGCGTCGCCTGCCGGGAAGGGGCTCGGACCGGCCTTTTCCCAGTGGGTCTCCAGCACGATGGTGGTGCGCGTGGTCACCATGGGACCCAGCGCGCGGATGCGGCGCAGGCGCTCGGCGATGCCCGCGGGGGTGTCCGCCACCACCTTCAGCATGAGGGCGTCCTCGCCGGCCACCGTGTGGGCCTCCAGGATGTCCGGCTCGTCCTCAAGCGCCTTGATGAAGCGCTGCTCGATGGCCTCGTTGTTGTCCTTGTAGCGCACCGCCACGAAGGCCACATTGGGCTTGTTCACGGCCGCCGGGGCCACGCGGGCCGCGTAGCCCGCCAGGATGCCGTCGGCTTCCAGGCGCTTCACGCGGTCGATGATGGTGGGGCGGCTCACGCCGAGCCGCTCCGCCAGCTCCGCGTGGCTCATGCGGCCTTCCTGCTGGAGCAGGGCCACCAGGCGCCGGTTCAGATCGTCTTCCATCAACGTCTTCGCCATGCTGGACTCCGGGAATGGGGTTGATGAGAATCATTGAACACTGTGCTAGAAGGTTCGGCAATACGGATGACAACCCGTAAATGGCCCGGGTCGAGGTAAAATGCAGGCAGAGGTGCACATGGACTTCGCCCGACCCTTCACCGGCCAGAGCTTCTTCCTGATCGCGGGGCCCTGCGTCATCGAGAGCCGGGAGCATGCCCACCTGATGGCGTCGAGCCTGCGCGACCTGGCCGAGGCCCGGGGCATCCCCTTCATCTACAAGTCCAGCTTCGACAAGGCCAATCGCACCAGCCGCGACAGCCACCGGGGGCCGGGCATGGAGGAAGGCCTGGACATCCTGGCGGAGATCCGCAGCCGCTACGGCGTGCCCGTGCTCACGGACGTCCACGAGAGCAGCCAGTGCGGCCCCGCGGCCCAGGCCGTGGACGTCCTCCAGATCCCCGCCTTCCTCTGCCGCCAGACGGACCTGCTGCTGGCCGCCGCGGCAACGGGCCGCACCGTGAACCTGAAGAAGGGCCAGTTCCTCGCCCCCTGGGACCTCCAGCACGGCGTGGAGAAGCTGAAGTCCGTGCCCGGCCACGGCCCCGTGTGGGTGACCGAGCGCGGCTCCAGCTTCGGTTACGGCAACCTGGTGGTGGACTTCCAGAGCTTCCCCCACCTGCGCAAGACGGGCTGCCCCGTGATCTTCGACGCCACCCACAGCGTGCAGAAGCCCGGCGCCCTGGGCAAGGCCACCGGCGGCGCCCGGGAGATGATCCCCACCCTGGCGCGGGCCGCGGCCACGGCCGTGGACGGCTTCTTTTTCGAGGTGCACGACTGCCCCGAGAAGGCCTTCAGCGACGGCCCGAACGCCATGCGCCTCGAGCAGTTCGGCGCCCTGCTCGATGAGCTGCTGGTCCTGTGGAGGGCTGGCCGCGCCGCGGCGCAGCTCGATCCCGCCGGCAAGTGAGGGTCGCGATGCCGGAGGCGATCAAGGCCGGGCGCGCCCTGGAACTGCGCCCCCTCTGCCTGCGCGACGCCCGCCCCCTGTTCGCGCTCGTGGACGCCAACCGGGACCGCCTGCGCCACTGGCTGCCCTGGCCCGACGACAACCGCAGCGTGCAGGATTCCCGCGCCTACATCCTGAGGGTGCGGGCCCAGGCGCGCGCGGGCATGGCCCTGCCCTTCGGCCTCTGGTGGAAGGGCGACCTGGTGGGCGTGGCGGGTTTCGTGTGGCTCGATCCGGCCAACCGCAGCGGAGGCATCGGCTACTGGCTGGCGCGGGAGGCCGAGGGCCACGGCCTGATGACCGCCGCCGTGTCGGCCCTGGCCCGCCACGGCTTCTACGCCCTCAAGCTCAACCGAGTGGAGATCCGCGCCGGCATCCGCAACCGCCGCAGCCGCGCCATTCCCGAGCGCCTGGGCTTCCGCCACGAGGGCACCCTGCGCCAGGCCGAGCGCCTTGTGGGCCGCTACGTGGATCATGCGGTGTACGGGATGCTGGCGGAGGAATGGCGGACCCGATAAACCGCCCGCGCGCCCGGCAGTAACCGGGACATGCGCCTCTGGATCCCCCTGCTCATCCTTTCCGCCCTCCCCCTGGGGGCCCAGACGGCCATGGTGTCGGTGGTCCGCCAGCCCAAGGCCACCGCCGCGGAGTTCACCGTTCCCATCACTGACCTCCAGGTGCGGGACCAGGGCGATTTCGCGCACCTCCACCTGGGCGTCGGCCTCGGGGCCCGGCACTGGGACGACGGCGACACCAGCCTGCGGTTCGTCATGGACGCCAACGCCACCGCCAACGCGCTGTTCGTGGGATTCGGTGCCATCGTGGAGGTGCCGCCCGGCGAGGGCGCCTTCCTCGGCCCCCGCCTCCGTGTGGGCTGGGCCTTCCACCCGTCCTGGGCCCTCAGCCTCGAAGGCGAGCACCTGGAACGCCCCTTCACCGACGGGATCACGCCCCGCCGGCGGAGCGCCCTGGGGCTGGCCCTCACCTGCCGATTCTGAGCGCCGACCCGGCCTTCAGCGGAGCCGGAAAGGCATCGTCAGGCGGAACCGCGCATACTGCGGCACCCCGTTGAGCTTGGCCGGCTCGAACCGCCAGGCCAGGGAATAGCTGATGGCGGTGAACAGCAGGGGTACCGGCCCTTCCCTCGCCTCGGCCTGGACGGGCTCACCCTGCGGATCGATGATCAGGTCCAGGACCACCGTGCCCTGAACGCGGGCCAGCTTTGCCGCGGGCGGATACGGCGGCGCGGGCGGCTGGCGCTTTACGCGGATCTGGCTGAAGTCGAAGTCCACCACGCCCCCGGCCTTTTGTGCGGGCGCGGTGGAGGCGGGAGCGGGCGCCGATGGTTTCGCGGCCGGCCTGATCTCCCGAATCGGGGCCGGAGGCGCCAAGACCTCGTCCAGGCCC
The DNA here is from genome assembly GCF_022808885.1 of Geothrix alkalitolerans. Lineage (NCBI taxonomy): Bacteria > Pseudomonadati > Acidobacteriota > Holophagae > Holophagales > Holophagaceae > Geothrix > Geothrix alkalitolerans. The sequence goes on from NZ_JAKZLE010000009.1 coordinate 27,523, forward strand.
TGCCTGAGCACACCGGCGACCAGATCCTGGAGGCCAGCATCGCCCTTCTGCCCAGCCACCCGGTTGAAGAAGGCGATGCGGGGCGGTTTTCCGGCCACGTTCTCGGTCAGGTCCCGGTCCTCCCAGAGCGAGCAACGCGCTCGGACCTGACAGATGGCCAGGCCCTCCGCCCGGACGACCTGGATCTGCAGCCCGAGGTGGAAGGCGTCCTGCGGTCCCGCCTCCAAGGGCGCGACCCGGGTCAGGCCGCTCCGGTCCAAGAAGCGTCCGAGCTCGGCCTCCAGCCGGTCGGCCTCGAGAACGGCCGGTCCGTCCGTCGAGTTCTGCGCCACCTCCACCACCACCTTGGATGGCGGCGCCGAGGGGTGGGGCGCGCCTGGCGCAGCGTCGAGGTGGAAGGGTACCCGCAGGTCACATCGCACCCGCAGGGGTGTCCCGTCGATGACGACGGGCTGGAAGGTCCAGGCTTGCAGATAGGCCGCCGCGGCCTCGCGAAGCAGCCTGGGGCCCTCCAGGGCCTCGGCCCGCTCCACCCAACCGGAGCGCGAGATGGTCAGCCGCAGCAGAACCTCACCTTCCAGGTTCGCAAAGCGGGCCAGGGGAGGGTACGGGGGCGAATCAGCCCGTTTCCGGACCACCAGACGCTGGAAGTCGTAGGGCACCGGGTCCGAAGTCGCGGCGGGAGGTGCCACCAGGGTGCCCGGACCGGCCGGCGCAGGCTGGGCCAGGGCCGGGAGAAAGGGGCTGAGACAGGCCAGGAGACCGGCGGCGGGGCGCATGGGAACCTCGGGAACGTCGGGCCAATGTAGGGGGGGCTCGGCGGAGGCCTACTCCACGCCCGCCGCGTAGGTGAGGTTCAGCAGGGCCATGGCGCGGGTGACCTTGCCCACGCTGTTCTTCGTGGTGTCGGTGTAGAGAATGCCGCGGCGCTCCAGGGCCTCGTAGTCGAAATTGCCGTCACCGCTGAGGTCGAAGCAGAGGGCGCCGTCCTTGATCCAGTCCGTGCGGATCTGGTATCCGGGGGCTGGAACGGCGCTCACGATGACGTCGGCCATGCGGACGAAGCCCTCCAGGTGCGTGGGGTTGGTGGCGGCGTGGCAGAGGATGGGCGTGCCCTTGAGGTTGGCCACCATGGCCGTGAGGGGCCGGCCGATGCGGAGGCTGTCGTTGATGACGAGGACGGTCTTCCCCGCCATCCAGCCGTCGCCGAAGCCCCGCTTGAGCGTCTTCACGATGGCCCGGGCGGTGCAGGGCGTCATGCAGCGGTGCTGGGAGCCGTCGTCCAGGCGCTTCCGGTACTTGGTCAGGAACCCGATGTTGATGGCGTGGAGGCCCTCGATGTCCTTGCCCGGATCCACCAGGTCCATGACCTCGTCATCCTTGATCTCGGGGTAGCGCAGGGGATAGAAGATGAACACGCCGTGGGTCTTGTCGTCCTGGTTGAGGCGGGCGATGAGCTTCACGAGCTGCATGCCGTTCTCCACGCGCAGGTCGGCGGCGTTGATGCCCAGGTCCTCGCAGTCCTTCATGAGCCAGCGCTGGTAGGTGACGCTGCCGGGGTCGCTGCTCCCGAGGATCACGCCGAGGCCCGGGGAGAAGCCGAGCTTCTTCACGTTCAAGCGCACCAGGTCCAGGTAGTGCCGGGCGGTCTCCTGGCAGTCGAGCTTCCCCGTGAGCGTGGTGGGCATGCGGCACCTCGCCTTCCAGTTTATCCACCCGGCGGGCCGGGCACCCTATCCTGGTCCCATGCGCTCCTCCAAGCCTCAGCTCCGCGAGATCCAGGCCCGGCTGCGCGCCGCCTACCCAGACGCTCGCTGCGCCCTGGACCACCGGGACCCCTTCCAGCTGGTGGTGGCCACCATCCTCAGCGCCCAGTGCACGGACGCCCGGGTGAACCTCACCACGCCAGCCCTCTTCGCCCGCTACCCCAATGCGGCCAGCCTGGCGGCGGCCCGCACGGAGGAACTGGAAGCCCTCATCAAGTCCACGGGCTTCTTCCGCAACAAGGCGAAGAACCTCATCGGACTCGGACAGGCGCTGATGGCGAAGCACGGCGGATGCGTGCCTTCGGACCCGGCGGAGCTGGGCGCCCTGCCCGGCGTGGGCCAGAAGACCGCCAATGTCGTCCTGGCCAACGCCTTCGGCGTGCCGGCCCTGGCCGTGGACACCCACATCTTCCGCGTGGGGCGCCGCCTGGGCCTCTCGAAGGCCGCGACCCCCGAGAAGGTGGAGGCGGACCTCTGCCGCCTCTTCCCCCGGGAGGACTGGATCGAGCTGCACCACCAGCTCATCTTCCACGGCCGCCGCACCTGCGACGCCCGCCGCCCCGCCTGTGCCGCCTGCCCGTTGCTGGACCTCTGCCCCACGGGGCTGGGGCAGATCAAGGATCCGCACCTGGGGGTGAGGCTGACGGTAGATCCTGGGCCGAGCGCGCTGCGCCCTGCGGTGCCCCTGCCCCGATCAAGAGGCGCCAGGCAGGATCATCAGGCTCTGCCTGAAGATCCTGCGGGGCCCCGGGGGGACATCGCGAGCGAGGCGAGCAGGCGGTCCCCCCGGAGCCTGTCAGGCCCCCAGCGCATCGTCAGCCTCGTCCCGTCGGTCACGGAGCTGCTCGTCCAGTGGGGCCTGGCGGCGCGGCTGGCGGGGCGCACGCGGTACTGCATCGAGCCGCGGTGGATCCGAAACACGGTGCCGGCCGTGGGCGGCACCAAGAACCCGGACCTGGACCGCATCCGCGACCTGGCGCCGGACCTGGTGATCCTCGAGCGCGACGAGAACCCGAAGGAGGTGGCCGACGCCCTCACGGCCCTGGACATCCCCTGGCTGGCCCTGGAGATCCGGACGGTGAAGGACTGCGTGCGCGCCTTGCGCCAGCTGGGGGAGCGCCTCGGCGCCGTCGAGGTCGCTGAATCCCGCGCCTCGGCGCTGGAGGCCACCCTGAAGGGACGCCGCCGCAAGGGTCCCCGCACCCTCGCCCTCATCTGGAAGGATCCCTGGATGAGCGCCGGGCCCGACACCTACGTGGGCGATCTCCTCCGGACGGGGGGCCTGACGCCCCTCGGCCCGGACCGCTACCCGACGCTGACCGACGACGATCTGGCGGCCCTCTCGCCCGAGCTGATCCTCCTCCCCACCGAGCCCTACCGCTTCAACCGGCGCCATCAGGCCGAGCTGCAGCGGCGCTTCCCGGACGCGGAGGTGCGCGTGGTGGATGGCCAGGCCCTCACCTGGTACCTCAGCCGGACGGAGCTGGGCCTCGACCTGGTGCGGAGCTTCCGATAGGGTGGTGGGCAATCCCCACCGAGAGGTGTCCCGTGTCGCGTCCTCCGCTGTGCAGCCTTCTCCTGGCCCTCTCCGGCCTCGCCCTGGGGGCCCAGGGCATCTTCAACAACGCCAACAGCCCCAGCGACCCCACCTGCCCGAGGATCATGCAGGAAAAGACGGAATTGAACGACAAGAGCCAGTACGGTCCCAACGGGGCGGACGCCTCCGCGGTCCGCTACTCCCAGCGTGGGGATCAGTTCTTCCCTCCGGCGGCCCGGAAGGATGTCTCCGCCTTCACCGCCTACGACGAGAAGAGCAAGGGCATCTCCATCGCCAGCCTCAAGGGCAAGGTGGTGCTGGTGGGCCTCTGGAGCAAGAACTGCGATCCCTCCGCCAAGATGCTCCAGGAATTCGCCAGCCTCTATCCCAAGAAGGGTCAGTACGGTTTCGAGATCCTGGCGATCAATTTCGATGAGAACCAGCAGGACAGCGGCATTGAGGGCGGCTGGCGGGCCATCCACAAGTTCATGAACCGGAACCGCCAGTTCTTCGAGAGCAGCCACATGCCCGTCTTCACGCCGGGCCTCGGCAAGGAGGGTCCGTCCAACTTCATGGACATGGTCTATTCCGTGCCCGTGCTGTTCGTGGTGGACCGCCAGGGGAAGCTGGCCGAACTGCACATCGGCTACCATGACGGCTTCGTGGGCCAGGCCGTGATGCGGGCCCTGCGGGAGCGGACGCCCGCCCCGGCGCCAGCCCCGGCGCCAACCCCGGCACCCGCCCTGGCCGAACCCGCCAAACCTGCCCAGCCCTGACCTCATCTATTGAGGTAACCTGTCCGGCGAGGCTGCCCGCCCCGCCGGAGGATCCATGCCCTTGCCCCTGATCTGCCTCATGACGGCCCTGCCTGCCCTGCAGGCTCCCGCCCCTGCCCCGGCCCCCCAGGCCGTGATCGAGGCGGCCAAGGCGAAGGCCAAGGCCGTGATGGAGGCCCGGGCCGCCTTCATGAAGGCCGGGGGCAACACCAAGGACTTCCGTGGCGACTGCGCCAAGGAGCTGGCGGACCTGGACGCGCGCCTGGCGGTCGAAAAAGCCCCGGAGCTGCGCCAGGCCCTGCTGGTGAGCAAGCTGTTCCACCTCCAGCTGGCCAAGGCCGAGCCTGCCCCGGCCTTCCTGGCCCAGCTGAAGCAGGAGGTGCCGCCCACCGCCGCCGCCTGGAGCCTGGACCCGGGCCTGCTCACCGCCCGCGCCGAAGCTGACCCCAAGGGCTGGGACGCCTACGTGGCCGAGGCCCGGACGAAGCACGCCGACGCGGACCTCCGGCGCACCCTGCTCTTCGAGCACTTCTGGGAGCGCCTGGACGCCAAGGACGAGGCCGCCTGGAAGCCCGCCTACGAGACCCTGCAGAAGGACTTCGCCGGCAGCCGCCAGGCCAAGCAGGCCCAGGGCATCCTCGAGGGCGAGCTGAAGACCGGCCTGGGGCGCCCGGCGCCGGCCTTCCACCTCCAGGCCCTGGGCGATCCGACGACCACCTACACGCTGGACACCTTCAAGGGCAAGTACGTGCTCATCGACTTCTGGGCCACCTGGTGCCCGCCCTGCCGCGCCGAGATGCCCTCCATGCACGCCGCCTGGGCCAGGTTCAAGACGAAGCCCTTCGAGATCCTCTCGCTCTCCTTCGACCGCCGCGTCGAGCACATCGCGCCCTTCCGGAAGCAGGCCGCCACACCCATGCCCTGGAAGCACGCCTTCATCGAGGGCGGCTTCCAGAACCCCGTGGCCGACGCCTACGGCGTGAAGGGCATCCCCAAGCCCCTGCTCGTCGGACCCGACGGCAAGATCGTCGCCAGCGGCGCCCAGCTGCGGGGCGAGAACCTGGAGAAGACGCTGGAGACGTTCCTGGGGAAGTAGCACGCGCTTAACCGGCAGCGTGAATTCAGAAAGGGCCCGCGTTCGCGGGCCCTCGTCATTTGCCTTCCAGCCACGCCCTCATGCTCTCGGGCTTCTGGAAGCCGAGGATGCGACGCAGCTCCCTGCCGTCCGCGTCCAGCAGGAGGACCGTCGGGTAGCTGCGGATCTGGAGCTTGGCGGCCAGGTCCTTGCGCTTGGCGTCGGTGTCGATGCGGATGGGCACAGCGTTCTGGGCCATCCACTGCTTCACGGAGGCGTCGGGCCAGGTCTTCTCGTCCAGCTCCTTGCACTGGGCGCACCACTCGGCGTAGATGTCCACCAGCACGAGCTTCTTTTCGGCCCTGGCCTTGGCCAGTGCGCCTTCCAGGTCCTGCTCCATCCAGCCGGCGTGTTCGTCTGCCACGGCCGCCGCGCCGCCCTTGGGCAGCAGGTCCACCTTCAGGTAGGTCTCCACCGTTCGAACGCCCAGCAACAGGGTCAGGACCAGCATCAGGAGGGCGAAGCCCTTGCGGAGCTGGCCCACCAGGCCCGCGGCGGCCTCGAAGGCGCCGAAGACGGCCGCGCCCGCCAGCATCACGATGGTCCACATGGCGAAGTTCGCCCAGTCCGGCACCACGAGCCGCACGTTCCAGGCCGCGAAGCCCAGCACCACCAGGCCCATGCCCTGCTTGAACCGCGTGAGCCAGTCGCCGCTCTTGGGCAGGGCCGCCGAGAAGGTGCCCACGGCCAGGAACAGCACGCCCATGCCCAGGGCGAAGACGAAGAGCTGGAGCCCGCCCATGAAGACATCGCCCCGCTGGGCAATGCCCACCAGCACCGCGCCGATGACGGGGCCCACGCAGGGCGCCGACAGGGGTCCCAGCACGAGGCCCATGAGGAAAGCCCCGCCGAAGCCCTTGCGGGAGCCGTCACCCTGCAGCTTCAGGGCGAGCCCCTGGGGCAGGGCGATCTCGAAGGCCCCGAAGAGGGAGAGCGCGAAGGCCGCGAAGAGCAGGGACACCGGAATGAGGAAGGCAGGCTTCTGCGCGAAGGCCCCGAAGGCCGCACCGCTGCGCGCGGCCAGCACGCCCAGCGTGGTGTAGGTGACCGCCATGCCCAGCACCAGCATGGCAGACAGCGCGAAGCCCCTGGCCTTGCCGCTGCCCTTGGCTCCCACGATGGCCATGGTGATGGGGATCATCGGGTACACGCAGGGCGTGAGCGAGGCCCCCATGCCCGCCAGGAAGACCAGGAGCAGCGACCAGAACAGGCCCGAGTGCTCGGGGACAGGCGCAGGCGCAGCCGCCTGCGCCGTGGGAGAAGGCGAAGCCGCAGGGGTCGCCGGCTCTGCCGTTTTTTCCACCGGAGAAACCGCAGGTTTCTCTGCCGGCACGGCCGCGGGCGCGGCAGTCGGAATCTCGGACGCCCTCACATCCAGCACCCGAGTGGTCGGCGGGAAGCAGACGCCGCCCTCGCCCTCGGTGCAGGGCTGGTAGGTCACTTCCAGTTTCACGGTGCCGCTGAGGCTCTCGCCGCGCAGGGGGATGCGCACCGTGCCATGCCACACGCCGTCGCCGATCTCGTCCTGGGCGTCCGTGGCGGGCAGGGGACCCACCTTCAGCGTTCCGGCGCCGCCCTTCTTCGCCACCTCCATGAACGAGGCCTTCAGGTGGGCGCCCGGCGGCACCGTGAGCACCACGGCTCCCTTCTGGAAGGCCAGGCTCACGCTCTTGATCGCATCGAAGGAGGGATCGGCCTTCTGGGCCCAGGCGGTCGCCGCCAGCAGAACGGAGCAGAACAGGGACTTCAGGAACCGCATGGGCACTCCAGGCGTGCCTCGGGGCACCCTCCATGATCCCCTGGGCGGACCGCCCTCCGCCAGCGGCCACTGCGATGGCAGGGGCCGGCGGTCAGGACAGGCCGCCCGCGGCCCGCTGGACGAAGTTCTGGAGGCCCATCTGCCCGATGAGGTCGAGCTGGGTTTCCAGCCAGTCCACGTGTTCCTCCTCGCTCTCAAGGATGTCCTGGGCCAAGTCGCGGCTCACGTAGTCGCGGATGCCTTCCGCATAGGCGATGGTCTCGCGCAGGTCCTTCATGGCGTCCATCTCCAGGGCCAGGTCCCCCTCCAGCACCTCCTTGGGATTCTGGCCGATGCGCAGCTTGTGCAGGTCCTGCATGCTGGGCAGGCCCTCCAGGAAGAGGATCCGCTCGATGAGACGGTCGGCGTGCTTCATCTCGTCGATGGATTCCCGGTACTCGTGCTCCCCCAGTTCCTTCAGGCCCCAGTTGCGGCACATGCGGGCGTGGAGGAAGTACTGGTTGATGGCCGTGAGTTCGTTGCGGAGGAGCCGGTTCAGGTGCTGGATGAGGGTCGCATCGCCTTGCATGGGGCCTCCCCTGGAAAGGCCCTCACCATAGCCACCTTTGCCGGTTCCTCACAACTCGTTTCAGCTGGCCTTGGCGATCTCGCCCGGTACGCCCCAGACCGGGCGGCAGCGTCCCCGGCAGCCCCAGGGCGTCGCGAGCGGATCCAGGGCCACCCCCACCGGCTCCCCGGCCCGGATGGCCAGGACCGCCTCGGCCATGGCTCCCAGACAGCGGCCGCAGTCCGGCTTGGCCTCCAGGACCTCGAAGACCGCCTTCACCGACGCCGCGCCGCGCTCCCGCACGGCCCAGGCGACCTGGTCTTCCGTGATGGCGTTGCAGATGCAGAGATACATGCCCGGCCTCAGGAATCCATTCTAATCAAAAGAGAAGGAGTCTCAATATTGAAATGTGTGATCTGCGCCACAATCCCCGCCCACGGTCGCTGGATTAGGCTGGAACCATGACGTCGAGCCCCGCCTTCCCCTGGTCCGCGCCCCTGCTGGCGCGCCTTCGGGCCCACCTGGCCGCCGAGCCCTTCCCCCGGGATGCCGCCCACGACCTGGGCCACATCCTGCGGGTGGCGCGCCTGGCGGGCGTCCTGGCCACCGAGGAGGGCGCGGATGTAGAGGTCTGCGTGGCCGCCGCCCTGCTCCACGACCTGGTCTACCGCCCCAAGAACCACCCGGAGTCGCCGCTCACCGCCCGCATGGCGGCGGAGCTGGTGCCCCAGTGGTGCCGGGAGACGCCGGGATTGGAGCCGAAGGCAGAGGCCATCGCCGCCGCCGTGGCCACCCACAGCTGGAGCGGGGGCGAGTCTCCCGGCAGCCTGGAGGCCGCCGTGCTGCAGGACGCCGACCGCCTGGAGGCCCTGGGCGCCATCGGCATCGCCCGGGTCTTCGCCACGGGCGCCAGCTTTGGGGCCGGCCTCTGGCACCCGGAGGACCCCTGGGCCGAGGGCCGCGACCTGGATGACAAGGCCTGGAGCCTGGACCACTTCGAGCGGAAGCTCCTTAAGCTCGCCGCCGGCATGACCACCGCCGCGGGGCGCCGCCGCGCCGGGGCCCGCCAGGCGGTCATGACCGCCTACCTGACCGCGCTCCGCGCGGAGCTGGGGCCGACGGCCGAGCCCTGATCGCCGTTCCTCATGTCCGCAGTTCCATGGCCGATAGCTATACTCAGCCATGCCTTTCACCCTCTCTCTCCGACGCCCCTTCGTGGCCGATCATTTCCACAACCTTCCTGGATTCCAGGAGGATCGGCACGGGCACAACTGGGAAGTCGAGGCCACGGTCGAGCTGGTCTCCGAAGCGGACGAGGCGGCCTTCGCCAAGGCCCTGGATGCCTGGCTGGAAGCCGTGGACTACCACCTGCTGAACACCCTGTCCCCGCTGGATGGGCGGAACCCCACCGCCGAGGCCCTGGCCGAGTGGGCCTTCGAGCATCTGCGGGAGGCGGACCTGCATCCGCACAGCGTGAAAATCCGGGAAAAGGCCAACTACTGGGCGCTCTGCCGGGGAGACGCCACGTCATGAGACCCGCCCGCAGGTCAGGTCCGGGCCCGAGTCTGCGGATGGGCATGTGCACGGGCCTGGGCTCGGGGCTCTTCCTGGGCCTGTTCCTGGCCTTGACGGGCTGCGGGCGCCAGGCGGCCCGGGAGGCGGCTTCGCGGCCCGCTCCCCCGCCCAGGCCCGCCACCTCGGCCCGGAAGGACTGGTCCTGGCGCCCGGTGGGGGGGCTGGCCATCCTGGAAGGCGAGCTGGCCTCACCCGCGGAGCTGGTGCTGGAGGGGCGCTCCATCCGGGAGGCCCGCTTCGCCGAAGCCGGCCCCGTGCGCTGGGAGCTGTTCCGCCCCCCCGTAGGCGAGACCGCCCTGCTGCGCACCGCCTCCGGCCAGATCCTGGCCCGCTTCGAGTTCGTGCTGCCTCCGCCGGCCAGGGTCGCGCCCCCGAAACCCAGCACCCGCGCTGCTTCCAGGGTCCCGTCGAAGGCGCCGCATGCCGACCCGCCGGCCCGGGCCGAGGTGGGCCCCGCCATCGTGCCCGCCCGGCCTCCGAAAGCCTTGCCCGGATTGCCCGCCGTGGCCCCGGATCGGGTCACTCCCCTCCCGAGCCCCGCTCCGTTCCTTCTCCCCCGCGCCGCGGCGCCGGCCCCGGGGCCAGGCCCCTGGCCCGGGATGGGCGAGGCGCTCAACCTCACCCGCGGCCCCGGGGGACAGAAGCGGCTGCTCCTCAGCTTCGATGGCGGCTCCAATGCCGAGGTCGCCACCGAGATCCTCGACGCCCTGAAGGCCCGGGGCGTGCGCACCACCATCTTCCTCACGGGCGCCTTCATCCAGCACTTCCCGGCCCTGGTGAAGCGCATGGCGGCAGAAGGGCACGAGCTGGGCAACCACACCATGAACCATCCCCACTTCGCGCCGGGCATGAAGCGCGATCCCAAGTGGACCAAGGAGCGGGTGCAGCGGGAACTCCTGGAGGCCGATGCGGCCCTGGTGCGCCTCCTCGGCCGCCCCATGGATCCCTACTGGCGGGCGCCCTATGGCGAACAGACCGCCGAGATCCGCCGGTGGGCCGAGGAACTGGGCTACCGCCACGTGGGCTGGAGCGAAGGCGCGGACACCCTGGACTGGGCGACACCGAAGGAGCGCCGCCTGTACCGCAGCGGCGATGCCATCCTCCAGCGCCTCAGGCAGCGCCTGGACCGCGATGGCGACGGCCTCATCGTGCTCATGCACCTGGGCTCGGAGCGGGCCGAGAAGGACCGGCCCTCCGCGGGGCTGGGGGCCTTCATGGACCGCGCGCGACGGGAAGGCTGGGCCTTCGTGCCGGCCAGCGCTTTCCTGCACGACCTTGGCAAGCCCGCCTGGAACCCGCAGCTGCGCCTGGCCTTCCTGCAATCCCCAACTCCAGCGCCCCAGTCCCGCTGAGCGCCGCGCCCCTGGGCTACACTGAAGCCCAGTCACCTTGGAGGCGCGTTGCAGGGGATCGGCCGTTGGATGCTGAGGGCAGGACTGGGCTTCGTGGCCCTGGTGCTGCTGCTCTCGCTGGCCAGCTTCCATCCTCTGGACCCGCACCCCTTCACGCAGGGCGCCGCCGTGGCGGGCGTGCAGAACCTCTGCGGCACCGTCGGGGCCACCATCGCGGGTCTGCTCCAGACCCTCATGGGCATGGGCGCCTGGATCGTCCCGCCCTACCTGCTCTGGGAAGCCTGGCCCCGGGAGGAGCACCGCTGGCCCGGCCGCCTGGCCTGGCTGGGTCTGGCCCTGGCGGTCTGGACGGCCCTCGGCGCCTTCGGCAGCCGGTCCTGGCCGGGCCTCGATGGCGTAGGCACCGTGGAGATCCGCTGGGGCGGCTGGCTGGGAAGCACCCTGTGGCCCGCCCAGCGTCACCTCCTGGGGCCTGTCGGACTGCCCCTCTTCCTGGCCCTGGTGATGCTCACCTGCGCCCTCGTCCTGGCCCCCTCCGTGACGCGCGGCATCGGCAGGCTGCTGCACCGCTGGCTGGGCGAGACCGCCTGGCCCTGGGTGAAGCCCATGCCGGCGAAGGGTTTCCAGGGTTTCCTCGGCATGGTGAAGCGGCCCTTCCTCCGCGGCCGCAACCCGGACCAGCCGGACCTGGACGCGGCGGATGGCGCGGCCCTGCTGGCCCTGGCCCAGCGCCAGGAGGCCCTGGAGGCCCAGCGAGAGGCCCTCCTGAAGGCCGAGTTGGAGACGGCAGAGGTCCGCAGGAAGCAGCCCCTCGTCCGCGCCGAGGACCTGCTTCCGCCCATTCAGTCCATCAACCTCGATGCCACCCAGACCCTGATCGACGCGCAGCCGCTCCCCACCTCCGCACCGACGCCCCCCCTGCCCGCCGACGCCCCCTTCCGGGCCAAGCTGCTCGCCGAGGCCCCGCCGCCGCCCAAGCCGAAGGCCACCGTGGCCAAGGTCCAGGTGGCCAAGGACCGCTTCGGGCGGGAGATCGTCCAGCCCCCGCTGCCCCTCACGGAGCCCACCCCGGCGCGCCCCCTGCCCGCCCCGCCGCCCGATCCGGAACCGGGCCCGGCCTCCCGGGAGACCCTGCCCCCGCGCCGGCTCTTCGATCCTCCCGGACAGCACGCGAAGGCTGACCTCGCGGCGCTGGAGTCCATCAAGGAAGTCATTGGACAGAAACTGTCCGAATTCAAGATCAAGGGCGCCGTTACCGGCATGCAGCCCGGCCCCGTGGTCACGGTGTTCGAGTTCCAGCCCGATCCCGGCATCCCCCTGTCCCGCATCCTGGGCATGGAGGAGGATCTCGCCCTGGCCCTGCAGGCTGAAGCTGTGCGCATGGACCGCATTCCGGGCAAGAACCTGGTGGGCATCGAGGTGCCCAACCCCAAGCGGGAGATCATCACCTTCCGCGAGGTCATCGACAGCCCCTCGTTCCGCGACGCGCCGGGGCTGCTTCAGCTGGCACTCGGCAAGGACATCGCGGGCAAGCCCGTGGTGGCCGACCTCAACAAGATGCCCCACCTGCTCATCGGCGGCAGCACCGGCAGCGGCAAGAGCGTGGGCGTGAACGCCATGATCTGCTCCTGCCTCGTGCGCGCCCTGCCCGACGAGGTGAAGCTCATCCTCGTGGACCCGAAGATGGTGGAGCTGGGCGTCTACGAGGACATCCCGCACCTGTGGGCGCCGGTAGTCACGGACATGAAGGAGGCGGGCCGCGTGCTGAAGTGGGTGGTGGCCCAGATGGAGGACCGCTACCGCCGCCTGGCCCTGCTCAGCGTGCGCGACCTCAAGGGCTTCAACACCAAGATCGCCGACGCCGGCGGAAGCCTGGACATCTCCGAGCGCACGCCCAATCCGCGCTGGCCGGACCGGCCCGCGGTGCTGGACCCCATGCCGCACGTGGTGGTGGTCATCGACGAGCTGGCGGACCTCATGATGGTGGCCCGCAGCGAGGTGGAGGACAGCATCGCCCGCATCGCCCAGAAGGCCCGCGCCGTGGGCATCCACCTCATCCTCGCCACCCAGCGGCCCTCGGTGGACGTGGTCACGGGCGTCATCAAGGCCAACCTGCCCAGCCGCCTCAGCTACCGCGTGCGCACCAAGATCGACAGCCGCACCATCCTGGATTCCGGCGGCGGCGAGCAGCTGCTGGGCGCCGGCGACGCGCTGTTCCTCCCCAACGGCGCCAGCCATCCCCGGCGCATCCACGCCCCCTTCCTCACGGAGGACGAGACCCTGCGCCTCGTCACCTGGCTGCGGGAGCGCGGCCGGCCCGACTACAACCAGTCCCTCGTCAGCGCCATGGAGACCGAGGAGGAGACCGCCCTCTTCGACGAGGCGGAGATGGGCGGCGGCGACGACATCTACGTCCGGGCCCTCGCCGTGGTGAAGCGGGAGCGCAAGGCCAGCACCAGCCTCCTCCAGCGCAAGCTCAACCTCGGCTACGGCCGCGCCGCGCGCCTCATCGACCGCATGGAGGAGGAAGGCATCGTCGGGCCCGACCGCGGCGCGGGGAAACCGCGCGAAGTGCTGGTCGAGGCGGAGTGAGTCTCAGACGATATCGTTAATCGATTCATAACCATATCAACATAATTCAATCCATTGAACACTTGTAGAAACCCGCCATCGGACTGTCCGTAGATCTGCGTCACACATTTCTTGATGCATCGATCATGAATCCTCAGACTTCGCTTACCCCTGCCTGAGGAGCCTGCATGAATTCCGTCCCCTTTCTCCGCGCCGCCAGCCTCCTGGCCGCCGCTTCCTGCCTGTTGGCCGCCGAGCCCGCTGCGGCCCAAAAGCCGGCTTCCGCGAAGATCTGCACCACCTGCCACACCACCGCCGCCGACAACCTCCGCGGCAACTTCGACAACCTCGCCCTCAAGAACAATTCCTTCCAGCTCAAGCTCGACGAGCGCACGGAAGTGCTGCGGTTCGACAAGGCCTCGCTGAAGGTGGTCACCCCCGAGCCCGCCGCCAACGCGGAAGCGGCCCTCAAGTCCATCGCCAAGGGCCACGAGGTGCGCGTTCAGTTCACCGAGAAGGACGGCGTGAAGACCGCCGTGGCGGTGTTCGCCAAGCCTCCCGTCAAGCTGGCCGCCAGCGAGACCATCACGCTCGACGAGCTCCAGAAGCTGGTGGTCCTGGGCCCCGAGAAAGGAAAGTATTTCCTCTTCGACTCGCGCCCGGCGCCACGCTTCATGGAAGGCGCCATCCCCACGGCCGTGAACCTGCCCTTCCCCGCCTTCGACAAGAACGTGGCCAAGCTGCCGGCCGACAAGGGCGCGCTGGTGATCTTCTACTGCAGCGGGAAGACCTGCAACATGAGCCCCGGATCGCTCGCCAAGGCCAAGAAGCTGGGCTACACGAACGCCAAGGTGTTCATCGACGGCATGCCCGCCTGGACGAAGAAGGCCTACGGCGTGCTGAGCCCGGCTTCCATGAAGGTCGCGTTCCTCGACACGCAGACGCCGCTCGTGATCCTCGACACCCGTCCCGCCGCTGAAGCCTCCAAGGGCTTCATCAAGGGCGCCGTGGCCGCGGATCCCGCGAAGACGGCCGACCTGCTCCAGACCTTCCCCTCCGCCAAGCTCAAGCCCCCGGTGGTGGTGGTGGATGAGACCGGCGGCGACGCGGCGAAGGCCGTGGCCTCCGACCTGGTCAAGGCCGGCTATGTGGGCGTGAACGTCCTCACCGGCGGGTTCAAGGCCTGGCAGGCTGCGTCGATGCCGGTGGAGACGGGAACGTTGGCCACCAAGGCCGCCTTCGTGCCCAAGCCCCGCCCCGGCGCCATCGCCCCGGCGGAGTTCACCAGGCTCGCGAACCTCGCTCCCGCCGAGCGTGGCGCGGTGATCCTGGACGTCAGGAACCTCGACGAGACGAAGAACGGCATCATCAAGGGTGCCCTCACCGTCCCCGAACCCCAGCTTCTGGCCCGGCTGGCCGAGGTCCCCAAGGGCCAGAAGGTGATCTGCCACTGCTCCACGGGCATCCGTGCCGAGCTGGCCTACCACCTGCTGAAGGAGAAGGGCTACGACGTGCAGTTCCTCCCCACGGAGATCACCATCATCGACAGCGGCGAGTTCACCCTCGACTGAATCCCCTCGCCATCATAAAAAAGGCCGGTCCCGTGACCGGCCTTTTTTATGCCAGCCACCCCCAAGCAACACTCAAGTCTGGCCCGACTCGGCCGATAGCATGGGGCATGAGGGTCTGCCATGGACGCCAGCCTTGCCCCCTATCACCACCACCACCAGGAGCTGCGACGCCTGGCGCGCGAGCATGAGGCCCGCCTGGCCCCGGCCCTGGTGCGAAGCCATCCGGACCTCTGCCTGGCCGGCGCGCAGGCCCTCCTCGTCACGGTCAAGGCCCACGTGTCCATGGAGAACACCGTCCTGTATCCGGCGCTGCTGGAAGCCATGGACCCCGACATCCAGGCCACCGCGAGAGGGCTGGAGGCGGGCCTGGGCGAGCTGAAGACCCGGCTGCGCCAGTTCAGCCACCACTGGCCCAGCGCCGAAGCCATCCGGCTGGCACCGGAGGCCTTCATCGAGACGTCCAGGGACCTGCTCCAGGTCCTCCGCCGGCGAATCGACCTGGAGGAAGCCCGGCTGTTCCCCCTCGTGGAACGGGCCTAGCCTCGGGTCAATTCTCGGAAACGGGCCTCGCGCGCGGCACGCGCCAGCGGCTGCGCTGCGCGGGATCGGCCATGCCCCCGGTGTGGCAGGCTTTGCAGGCCTCCAGATGGGTGTTCTGGTTCCGCCAGTAGGCCCGGGCCTCGCCGCCGGTCTCCTGCCGGCGGTCGATGGGCACCTGGGGCCAGTAGAACGTGAGCGCGGGCATCTCGCCCCTCATCTCCAGGGCGTAGAGCGGGCCGGGTTCGGTGCCGGGGCGGCCCCAGCGGTCCTCCAGGGTGCTGAGCACCACCAGGGAGCCCGGCGGCAGGGGGTTGCCGGCCCGGTAGGCGGAGGCGGCGGCGGGATTGGCCCAGGCGCGGATCCACCGGCCGCCGTGAGCGGGAGACTTGACGGGCTCCGCGTGGATGGCCTCGAGGGAGGCATAGTCCAGGGCCCGCACGGGAGCCTGGGCTTCGGGATCCGCCGGCGGCGCGGGGGGCGCCTGGACGACCTTCGCGGGCGAGGGGGCAACGGGCCGGCCGGGATGGGCCAGGGCATAGCCGGAATACCCGGTCGCCAGGAGGGCGCCGGACCAGGCGAGGCCCAGCAGCAGCGCGAGGAGGCCCAGGCTCTGGTGATCCTTCCGCGGGCGGTTCATGGACCAGAGCGCGGGGACCGAGAGGAGCGCCGCGGCGGTGGCGATCACCGCATGGCGGAACAGCAGGGCATCCGCTCCCAGGCCCGAGGCCGGCAGGGGGAAGATCCGCCCGGCGGGAATCAGCGCCGACAGGCGGCCCAGCGCGGGGCCGCTGACCAGCGCGGCGATCAGCCCCAGCAGGCCGACCCAGCCCAGGTACCGGCACACCGTCCACCAGGGGCGCATGCCGCGTCCGGCGCGCTGGGAGGCGAACAGCGCCCAGGGCAGGAGCAATCCGGTCGCCACCGGGAGGTGGGCCAGCAGGGCGTGTTTGAGGGCAATCCATTCCATGGGACCCACGCTCGGAAGGGGCAAGACTCCCCGCAGTCTGCCAGTGTCTGGGAAATCCTGGGAGTGGAATTCCTGTCACAATCGGCGGCATGAAGCAGATCCTCCTCCAGCACGTCCAGGAGTCCGTCCAGCTCAAGCAGGCCTTTTTCACCCGGGAGATGGACCACCTCCTCGCCCAGGCTGACGACATGGCCGAGCGCCTGCGCCGCGGCGGCCGCATCCTCGTCTGCGGCAATGGGGGCAGCGCCGCCGACGCCCAGCACCTGGCCGCGGAGCTGAGCGGGCGCTACCTGAAGGAGCGGCGCGCCCTCGCGGGCATCGCCCTCACCACCGACACATCGGCCCTCACGGCCATCGGGAACGACTACGGCTTCGACCAGGTCTTCTCCCGCCAGGTGGAGGCCCTGGGCCGGCCTGGCGACCTGCTCATCGGCATCAGCACCAGCGGCAACAGCCCCAATGTCATCCGGGCCGCGGCCTCCGCGAAGGAGCTGGGCGTGCGCACCCTGGGCCTGCTGGGCCGCGACGGCGGCAAGCTGGCGGGCCTGATGGACGACGCCCTCGTGGTGCCCTCCACCGTGACGGCGCGCATTCAGGAGATCCACCAGATGATCTACCACTTCTGGTGCGAGGCCCTTGATGCCCAGTTCTGAGCGTGACGGATGATCACCGCTGCGGGACTGCTCGTCTTGGCCCTCCTGGGCCAGCCTTCGCGAACCTACTACTGGCGCGATGCCGGCGGGCAGACCCACATCACCAATACGCCGCCGCCGGCCGACGCGGAGATCCTGGAACCCCCGCCCCCGCCCGCGGTGGAGCCGGGTCGCCTCCGTCCTGCCCAGGCTGGTTCCCAGAACCTGGTCCCCCGCGGGTACCGGCAGGTGACCCTCACTCCCGCCCAGAAACAGGCCTGGGAGGCCCTGGACCAGCACCTGCTCCGGGCCCGGATCGCCAACGACCGCCGCACCCTCGAAGCCGTCACCGATTCCCTCATCCACGACTGCCTCTGGGGCAATGGCCTGTGGGCCATGCCCCTGGTGCCGCTCCTGGCGCTGGCGCTCATGGTCCTCATGGGCTGGTGGCTGGCCCTGGGGCTGAGCACCGCGCTCCGCCTCCCGGTGGTGGGCGGGTTCCTGATCCTGGGCCTCGCCTTCGGCCACCTGCTCTTGAACGTCTTCCTCTACCACCCCCAGGCGGCCCGCCTCCAGCAGAACCTCGAACTCCTCGAGCTCCACATGGGCGGGCGGATCCCCCGGCCCGAACGCCACGCGTTCCTGCTGCAGCGGTATCAGGCTCTGGAACGAACCGCGGAGCCCACCCAGGCTCCCTGGCGCTTCCCGAAGGAGATCCGGGCCCTGCGGGAGGCTGTGAAGCAGGTGATGGTTGACCCCTGACCTTCCGCCCCCCCTGGCGGAGAGGCTGCCGGCGCTCAGGGCCGCCGCGCACGGGGAGCCGCTCGGGCTCTACCTGCACATTCCCTTCTGCCTGGACCGCTGCACCTACTGTTCCTTCGCCACCACCCGGGATCGCGACCTCCAGCCGGCCACGATCCGGCGCCTGACGGCCCAGGTCCGGGCCTGGGGCGAGGCCCTGGAGCGGCCCGCGGTGGACACGCTCTACCTGGGCGGGGGCACCCCCTCCCTGCTCTCCCCGGGGGAACTGGCGGCGCTCACGGCCGCCCTCCGCGACGCCTTCGACCTCTCCCCCCTCGTGGAAGCCACCTTCGAAGCCAACCCCGGCACCGTGGATCTGGGTTGGCTCCAGGGGGCACGGGATCTTGGCTGGGATCGTGTGAGCCTCGGTGTGCAGGCCCTGGATGACGCCCTGCTCGCCCGGCTGGGGCGAATTCACGGGGCGGCGCAGGCTCTCGAGGCGCTGGGGCTGGCCGAGCAGGTTGGTTTCCGGCGGCGCAGCGCGGACCTCATGGTGGGCATCCCTGGACAGTCGCTGTCCAAAGTCATCGAAGATGCCCGCGCCCTCGCCGCCACAGGCATCGACCACCTGAGCATCTACCTGCTGGACCTGGACAAAGCCTGCCCCCTGCGGGCCGAGATCGACGCCGGCCGGCTCGCCTTGCCCTCCGAGGACGAGGTGGCGGACGTGTTCGAGGCCCTCCAGGCCGAACTTCCGCCGCTGGGCCTGGTGCCCTACGAGATCAGCAACTACGCCCGCCCCGGCGGCGAGTCCATCCACAACACCCGCTACTGGGAGCGCCGCCCCTACCTGGGCCTGGGCCCCAGCGCCGCCTCGCAGATGGGCGCCTTCCGCTGGACGGAGACCTCCGTCATCCCCGCCTGGACCCAAGGACGCGGCCGCCTGGACTTCCAGGAGCTGGGCGCCGCCGAAGCCCTGGCCGAGATCCCCCTGCTGGGCCTGCGCCTTCACCGCGGCGTGGACTGGGGGGCTCTGAGGCAGAAGGCGGGGGACCTGAACCTGCGGCCCCTGGCGGATGGGTGGGAGGCGCGGCTGCGGGCCCTCGCGATGGAAGGCCTCACAGTCTGGGAAGGCGACCGGGTGCGCCTCAGCCCCCGCGGCATGCTCATGAGCAACGGCATCCTGGAGATGTTCGTATGACGTACCTCGGCGAAAGCGCCGCCCTGCTCACCTCCGCGTGCTGGGCCCTCAACTCCGTCTGCTTCACCATCGCGGGCCGGCGAGTGGGGTCCGCCAGCGTGAACCTGGTGCGGCTGCTCATGGCCTGGGCCCTGCTGCTCCTGCTGCACCTCGTCCTCTACGGCCAAGTCTTCCCCTGGCAGGCGGGGGCGGTGCGCCTGGGCTGGCTGGGGGTGTCGGGCCTCATCGGCTTCGCCGTGGGCGACGCGGTGCTCTTCGAGGCCTTCGTCGTCATCGGGGCGCGGCTGGCCATGCTGCTCATGACCCTCTCGCCCATCTTCAGTGCTCTCTTGGCCTGGCTGTTCCTGGGCCAGAGCCTGAACCTCCCGAAGGTCCTGGCCATGGCCGTCACCCTGGGCGGCATCGCGTGGGTGGTGTGGGATGGCGGTGATCGCGAGCCCCATCCCCACCTCTGGCGCGGCGTGGCGCTCGGCGTCGGTGGCGCCCTGGGCCAGTCCGTGGGCCTCCTCTTCAGCCTGAAGGGCCTGGCAGGCGGCTTCCCGCCCATCTCCGCCAACCTCATCCGGGTGACCGCGGGCCTGGGCGCCCTGCTGCTCTACTTCGGCGCCAGGGACCGTCTGGGCGGAACCCTGGGGGGCTTCCGCGACGGCCGGGCCACCGCCTACATCGGCCTGGGCGCGGTCACCGGCCCCGTGCTGGGCGTGGTGCTGTCGCTGGTGGCCATCGCCCGGGCCCCCATGGGCGTCGCCGCCACGCTCATGTCCCTGTCGCCGGTCCTCCTGCTGCCTGTCTCCCGTTTCGCGTTCAAGGAGAAGGTGGGCTGGCATGCCATTCTGGGGACGCTGCTGGCCTTGGCGGGCGCGGCGGCGCTCTTCTTCGTGTAGGAGTCCCGATGTCGCTGCGCAAGGATCCCGTCAGCTGGCTCTACCCGCCCATCGAGCCCACCCGGGCGCTGCGCCTGAAGGTGTCGGACCTGCACGAGCTGCATGTGGAGGAGAGCGGCAACCCCCAGGGCAAGCCCGTCATCTTCCTCCACGGCGGGCCCGGCGGCGGCACCAGCCCCAAGCACCGGCGCTACTTCGACCCGGAGACGTACCGCATCATCCTCTTCGACCAGCGCGGCTGCGGGCAGAGCACGCCCTACGCCGAGGTGCGCGAGAACGGCACCTGGGACCTGGTGGCAGACATCGAGCGCATCCGCGTGGAGCTGGGCCTCGAGCGCTGGATGGTCTTCGGGGGCTCCTGGGGCGCCACCATGGGCCTGGCCTACGCCGAGACGCATCCCGGGCGCGTCACCGAGCTGATCCTCCGCGGCGTCTTCCTGCTGCGCCAGCGCGAGGTGGACTGGCTCTACCAGGAGGGCGCCAGCCGCATCTTCCCCGACGCCTGGGAGCCCTACCGCGACGCCATCCCCGAGGCCGAGCGCGGCGACTTCCTGCAGGCCTATGCGAAGCGCCTGCTCAGTGACGACCCGGCCGTGAACCTGCCCGCCGCCAAGGCCTGGAGCATCTGGGAGGGGGCCACCAGCAAGCTCATCCCCGATCCCGACTTCATCGCCTCCTACGGCGACGAGGCCACCACGCTGGCCTTCGCCCGCATCGAGTGCAGCTACTTCCTGAACAAAGGCTGGATGGACGAGGCCCAGCTGCTGCGCGATGCGGGGAGGCTCAAGGGCATCCCCGGCGCCATCGTCCAGGGACGCTACGACATGGTCTGCCCCATCGAGAGCGCCTGGGCCCTGTCGAAGGCCTGGCCCGAGGCCGACCTCGTCATCGTCCCCGACGCCGGCCACAGCGCCTACGAGCCCGGCATCTCCCGGGCTCTGGTGGCGGCGACGGACCGATTCGCCGGCTGAGGCTCCGGATCCCGCCTCCCCCAGCGCGGGTCAGGCGGGGAAGACCTCCTCTTTGGCGTTCTTCAGGATGGCGACCACGGCCGGATGCACCAGCCGCCGCGCGGCGCTGATGGCGTAGACGCGCTCCTGCAGGCCCTCCAGGCCGCAGACCCGCCGGACGCCGTAGCTGCGGCAGACCTCCTCCGCCAGCGCCGCGGGCGCCGTGAAAAAGCCCTCCCCCTCCGCGCCGAAGGTCTTCAGGAGCGCGCTGTCGTCGAAGTCCCCCGCCACCACGGGCCTCAGGCCCTGGCGCTCGAACCAGGCGTCCAGGTCCCGGCGGAGCGCGGTACCCTCCGCTGGCAGGAGGAGGGGCGCGCCGTCCAGGGCCGCGGGGAAGGCCCCCCGGTGGCGCTTGAGGAGGCCGGGCGCCGCGAAGAGGTCCACCCCGCAGACCCCCAGGAGGTGGTTGAAGGCACGGGGCGCGGTCCTCGGAGGACAGGGCACGTCGGACAGCACCAGGTCCACCTCGTGGGCCAGGAGCGCCTGCACCAGCTCGCCCAGGCGGTCCTCCCGGCAGGAGAGCCTCAGGGGCTCCTCGAGGCCCAGGGCCGGCCGGAGGAGCCGGTGGACCATGAGCTTGGGCAGCACGTCCGAGACGCCCACGACGAGCCGCAGCGGCCGCCCCGTGGGCCGGCCCTTGAGCTCGTTCTGGAACTCCCGTCCCAGCGTGAAGATCTCGTCGGCGTAGCGGTAGGCGAGGCGACCGGCCTCGGTGAGCCGGAGGCGGCGCCCGTCCTTCTCGAAGAGCCGCTCCTCCAGGCGCTCCTCCAGCTGGCGGATTTGGGTGCTGAGGGCGGGCTGGCTGACGCTCAGCTCCTCGGCGGCCGCGCGCACCGAGCCCAGGCGGGCCACCGTCCAGAAGTAGAGGAGATGGTGGTAGTTCAGCCAGGCCATGCCGGAAATATATCCAGAAAATGAAACTATTTTTTATAAATTATAAATTTGATGAAACTTATTCCAGGCCGCATCTTGTCCCTGCGCCCACGGGCGCCAGGGAGGAGGACGATGAGGATCGAGGTTCGAAGCTCCGGATTCACCACCAGCGAGGCGCTCCGCGCCCACCTGGAGCGGCGGCTCGGGAGCGCCATCGCCCGCCGGGCCGACGGGATCCTGCGGCTGGTGGTGCGGATGCGCGACGAGAACGGGCCGCGGGGCGGCCTGGACAAGCGCTGCCGGATCGAGTTCGAGCTGCGCGGCGGCCCCCGCCAGGTGGTGGAGGCGGTGGCCGGAGACTTCTACGCCGCCGTTGACGCCGCGTCCCGGCGGCTGGGCCGCGCCGTGGACCGCGCCCTGGACCGGCCCCTCGGTTGACCGGAGGAGACCCCATGAACCGCCTGAAGACCTTCTTGCTGCTCAGCCTGGTCACCGCGCTGCTGGTGGCCTTCGGCGCCCGGATGGGCACGGGCTGGTTGACCCTCGCCATCGCCGCGGCCTTCGCGCTGAACCTGGGCGCCTACTTCTGGAGCCACAAGCTGGTGCTGCGGATGCAGGGCGCCGAGGAGATGCCCGAGGAGGAGATGCCCTGGCTCCACCGTGAGGTGGCCCAGCTGGCCGCCGAGGCGGGCATCCCCAAGCCCCGGGTCTACGTGATCCCGGACGACGCCCCGAACGCCTTCGCCACGGGGCGGAATCCCGAGCACGGCGTGGTGGCCTTCACCGAGGGGATCCTGAGGACGATGCCGCGCCGGGAGCTGCGCGGGGTCATCGCCCACGAGCTCAGCCACATCGTGCACCGCGACATCCTGGTGGCCACGGTGGCGGCCGCCCTGGCCGGAGCAGTGAGCCTGCTGGCCCACGGGGTGCAGTGGGGCGCCCTGCTCGGCGGCGGACGGGAGGACGAGGAGGGCGGAAGCCCGCTGGGGGGCCTGCTGTTCGCGCTGCTGGCGCCCCTCGGCGCCTCGCTGATCCAGTTCGCCATCTCCCGATCCCGGGAGTACCTGGCTGACGAGGGCGCGGCGCGGCTCACGGGCGACCCGGAGGGGCTGGCCCTGGCGCTGCTGAGGCTCGGCCGGGGGCAGGATCCCGAGCGGCAGGGGCCTACGGCCGAGCCCGCGACCGCCAGCTTGATGATCGCCAGTCCCTTCGCCGGCGGCGGACTCCTGCGCTGGTTCAGCACCCACCCCCCAATCGAGGACCGGGTGGCCCGCCTGCGGGCCATGGCTCCGATCCGCCATCGCGCCGCCTAGGCCAAAGGAGACGACGTGGAATCCATCGGTTCGTTCTGGATGTGGGCCGGCTTCCTGGCCTTCGTCCTCGGGATGCTGGCCTTGGACCTGGGGGTGTTCCACCGCCGGGCCCACGCCGTCTCGGTGAAGGAGGCGGCCATCTGGAGCGCGGTGTGGGTGGCCCTCGCCCTGGCCTTCAATGGCCTCCTCTGGGCCGGCTTCGGCGCGGAGCGGGGCATGGCCTTCCTCACCGGCTACCTCATCGAGAAGGCCCTCAGCGTGGACAACATCTTCGTCTTCGTGCTGATCTTCGGCGCCTTCTCCGTGCCCACCACCTACCAGCACCGGGTGCTGTTCTGGGGCATCCTGGGCGCCCTGCTCATGCGGGCCGTCTTCGTCGCCCTCGGCTCGGCCCTGATCGCCAGCTTCCACTGGGTGATCTACTTGTTCGGCGCCTTCCTGATGGTCACCGGCCTCAAGATGCTGCTGCTCCGGGACCAGACCTTCGATCCCCGCGCCAATCCGGTGTTCAGGCTGTTCCGCCGGCTGGTGCCGGCGGTGGAGGGCTACCACGGGCCCGCCTTCACGGTGGTCCAGGGCGGCCGCCGGTTCGCCACCCCGCTGCTTATGGTGCTGGTGGCCGTGGAGCTGACCGACCTGGTGTTCGCGGTGGACAGCGTGCCGGCCATCTTCGCGGTGACCCAGGACCCGTTCATCGTGTTCACCTCGAACATCTTCGCCATGCTCGGCCTGCGCTCGCTGTACTTCCTGCTCGCCGGGGTGGTGGGGAAGTTCCATCTCCTCAAGGTCGGCCTCAGCCTGGTGCTGGTCTTCGTCGGCGCCAAGATGCTCCTCTCCGAGGTCTACAAGGTTCCCGTCGTCTGGAGCCTCGGGGTGATCGCCGGCCTGATCGGCGGCGCCATGCTGGCCTCCAGGCTGTTCCCGCGCCGCGAGGCGGAGGCCCGGTGAGCCTTGCGATCCCGGCGGCCTCAGCCCTTGGACCGGTGCTTGAGGTGGTCGTACACGAACCACGCCACGCCCGCCACGAGGAGCGCGCCGATGACGGCGTCGAGCTTGTGGAAGTACTGGCCCAGGGTGTTCCACTTCTCGCCAAGCTTGTAGCCGACCCAGGCCAGTCCCAGGCACCAGGGGAGGCTGCCCACGAAGGTGTAGAGGTGGAAGCGGGTGCGGTTCATGCGGGCGATGCCGGCGGGCAGGGCGATGAAGGTGCGCACCACGGGCAGCAGGCGGCCGATGATGATGGCCTCTGAGCCGAAGCGCTCGAAGAAGCGGTGGGCCTGGTCCAGGTGGCCCGTGTGCAGCCAGATGTATTTGCCGTACTTCTCGATGGCGCGCCGGCCGCCCCAGGCGCCCACCTCGTAGGCGGGAATGCTGCCCAGGTTGCAACCCAGGGCGCCGAAGATCCCGGCGATCCAGATCTGCCCCGCGGGGCTGCCGGCGCCGATGCCCAGGAAGGTGAGCTTGCCCTGGAAGGCCAGGTAGCCCGCGAAGGGCATGATGACCTCGCTGGGCAGGGGGATGCAGGCGCTCTCGATGGCCATGAGCAGCATGACGCCCAGGGGCCCCATGGCGGCCATGAGGGCCACCATCCAGGCGATGATCGGGGCGAGGAGCTTCTGCAGCATGGCGGCGTCCCAAAAGGACGAGTGTACCGGGCGGATAGACTGGGGTCATGTCCGAAGACCTCGTCCGCAACCGCAAAGCCCTGCACAACTACCACGTCCTGGAGACCTGGGAGGCGGGGATCGCCCTGCAGGGTACGGAGGTGAAGGCCCTGCGGGCGGGCCTGGGCCAGCTCCAGGACGCCTACGTGGACGCCGTGGCCGGGGAGCTGTGGCTCAAGCAGGCCCACATCTCGCCCTACGAGTTCGGCACCTACGCCAACCACGACCCGCTGCGCCCCCGCAAGCTGCTGCTGCACAAGGCCGAGATCACCAAGATGACCGCCAAGGTCGTCCGCAAGGGCCTCACCATCATCCCCCTGGCCATCTACCTGAATGAAAAGGGAACGATCAAGGTCAAGGTGGCCCTGGCCGAGGGCAAGGCCGTGGGCGACAAGCGCGAGGCCCTGAAGGCCCGCGAACAGAAGCGCGAGATGGATCGCATCCGCAAGGGCGCCCGGGAGTAGGCGCCAGAGAATTTTAATGGAGGTGCCGGTCCCCTGCCCGGGGGACGCAGTTTCCCGTGCCCGGCCCGCAGCGCGGAACGACACTGGGCCCGGTGAAGTCCCCTCCGCGCAGGCGGCACATGGAGCAGCCATGAGACACGCATCGGTCGCTCTCCAGGGAATCCTCTCCGTCCTCGTCCTGGGTTGGGTGGGGTGCGGCGGGGGTGGATCGGGGGGCGGATCCTCCTCTCATCCGCCGACGATCTCGAACCTCTCGGTCACCCCCACCGCGCTGTACCAGGGCCATGGCGGGGGGACGGCCACCGTATCCGCCAGTTTCGACTTCACGGACATGGGGGGCGACCTTTCGACCGTGAACCTCGTGATCAAGAACGGGGCCGGGACCACGATCCAGTCCATCAGCGAGCCCATCACGGACGTGACGGGCGTGACCCACGGCAGCCTCTTCGGCCAGGTGACGATCGGCACCACCCAGGCAGACACCTTCAGCTTCCAGATCACGGCCTCCGACAAGCAGGCGTCGGCCTCCCAGGCCCTGAACGGGACCTTCCGGGTGGCACCCGTCCCCTACACGGCCCTGCCAGCCATGCCCACGCCCCGCTACCGCGTGGCCACGGCCACGGTGGGTGGCGTGATCTACGTCCTCGGCGGGGGAGACTCCCTCGGCAACCACTTCACCACCGTGGAGGCCTTCGATCCCGCGACGGGCCTCTGGTCCGCCCGGGCCAGCCTGGCCATGCCGCGCGATCCGGCCGTGGCGGGCGTGATCGGCGGGAAGATCTACGTGGCCGCCGGGGGCTTGAGCCGAACCACAGAGGTGTTCGACCCGGCCGCCGGACTCTGGACCACCGTGGCCCCCCTGCCCACCGAACGGCAGGGTGCCTTCGGCTGCGAGCTGGGCGGCCGCCTCTACGTCGCGGGCGGGAACCAGGGCATGGATCTCACCACAGTCGAGGCCTATGACCCCGTCCTGGACGCCTGGATCACCTGCGCGCCCCTCCCCGTCGCCCGGTCCTGGGCCAGCGCCTGCGCCCTCAACGGAAAGCTCTACGTGGTCGGCGGGTACGCCGGGGGGACCGTGAACCCCTGGCTGGCGCGGGTGGATGTCTACGATCCCGCCACCGACACGTGGTCCTCCGCCCCGCCCCTCCCGGCCGTCTCCGGGGTGTACCAGCACGCCGTCCTGGCCCTCGGCGGCCAGGTGGTGGTGCTCGGAGGCGCCAACGCTGAGCCGGCCCTCACCACGGTGTACCGCTTCGACCCCGGGAGCGGGACCTGGACGCAGGGCGCCCCCCTGCCGAGGCCCCTGGCCCAGTACGGCGCCGGCTCGGCCTCAGGAAAGGGCTACCTCTTCGACGGCCTGGGCACCCTCGCCTACGATCCCGCCAAGGACCTGGGACCCCTGAACTAGGCTCTGTCCCAGCCGCCCTGCGCGAAGCGCGCGAGCTTCTCGTCGCGGGCGCGGAGGGCCATGGCGCGGGCCACGAAGCGGCCGATGGGGTCAACCTCCAGGTTCACCGGGTCGCCGGGGCGCATGGTGGCCAGGGCGGTGCGGGTGACGGTTTCGGGGATGAGGGCCACGGTGAACCAGTCCGTGCCGCAGTCCACCACCGTGAGCGAGATGCCCTCCACGGCGATGGAGCCCTTGGCAGCGGTCATGGACGCCAGCTCCGGGGGCATGGCGAAGCGCCAGATGCCTTCCGCCACGCCGCCCTGGACCTGGGGACGCGCCAGCAGCTGTCCCACGCCGTCCACGTGGCCGGAGACCAGGTGGCCGTCCAAGGGATCGCCCACGCGCAGGGCCGGCTCCAGGTGCAGGGTCGCGCCCAGGGGCAGGCGGCCCAGGGTGGTCTTCGCCAAGGTCTCCTCGCTGAGGTCCGCCTCCCAGGCCCGGCCGTCCACGGCGACGCTGGTGAGGCAGGCACCGTTCACGGAGATGCTGGCGCCCAGCTCCGCGCGCGCCAGCAGGTCCGCCGGGGCCGCGATGCGCAGGCGCGCCCCGCCGGCCCGGGAGGACCGGGAGTCAAGGGTGCCGAGATGTCGGATCAGACCGGTGAACATGGGACAGCTCCGGATCCATCATCGCGCAGCTGGCGACTCCAGGCGGCTGTTCCGCGAGCCGAAGAAGAAGTAGATCACCAGCCCGATGCCCAGCCAGCCGAAGAAGCGGTACCAGGTGATGGCGGGCAGGCCCCTGGCAATCCAGAAGCAGCCGAGGATGCCCAGGGGCGCCACGATCCAGGCGAAGGGCATGACGAACTTCCGGGGAGCCTCGGGCCGGCGCTTCCGCAGGATCAGCACGGCGGCGCAGACGATGACGAAGGCGAAGAGGGTGCCGATGTTGGCCAGCTCCACCACCTCATCGATGTTGAGCAGGGCGGCCGGGATGGCCACCAGGAAACCCGTCAACACCGTGGCGGTGGAGGGAGTCTTGAACCGGGGATGGACCTTCCCGAACCAGGATCCGAGCAGGCCGTCGCGGCTCATGCTCAGGAAAATGCGGGGCTGGCCCACCTGGTAGACGAGGAGGGCCGCGGTGGTGGCGATGACGGCCCCGAAGCTGATGACGGCGGCGATGCCGGCCATCTTGTGCTGGGTGAAGATGTAGGCCAGGGGATCCGCGATGCCCCCCAGCCTCGTGTAGTGCAGCATGCCTGTCACCACCAGGGCCACGGCGGCGTAGATGACGGTGCAGATGACCAGGGAGCCCAGGATCCCCCGGGGCAGGTCGCGGCCGGGATCGCGGCATTCCTCGGCCGTGGTGCTCACGGCGTCGAAGCCGATGAAGGCGAAGAAGATGATGGCGGCGCCGGCCTGGATGCCACGGAACCCGTGGGGCACGAAGGGATGCCAGTTGTCCGGGCTGATGAACTTGACGCCGAGCCCCACCACGGCCAGCAGGATGATCACCTTGATCACCACCATGACGCCGTTCACCCGCGCGCTCTCCTTGATGCCGATGTAGCAGAGCCAGGTGATGACCGTGGTGATGATCACCGCCAGGAAGTTGATGGTGATGGGGAAGCCCGCCACCGTGGGCGCGGCCTTCAGCACCTCCCAGTTGGCGAAGGTGGCGCCGCCGCTGATGAGCCCCGCCTTGGCCTGGGCCAGGGCCTGGAGCTTGGCGCCCAGGTCCATGGCCGGCACCCCCTGGACCAGCTTGAGGGCGCTGCGGGGGTCCATGCCCAGCCAGCCGGGGATGTCCACATGGAGCACCGTGGACAGGAAGCTGCGGGCATAGTCGCCCCAGGAGATGGCCACCGCCACGTTGGAGATGGCGTACTCCAGCAGCAGGTCCCAGCCGATGATCCAGGCCATCAGCTCGCCGAGCGTGGCGTAGGCGTAGGTGTAGGCGCTGCCGGACACGGGGATCATGGACGCCATCTCGGCGTAGGCCAGGGCAGTGAAGCCGCAGATGACCGCCACGATGAGGATGCTGAGGACCAGGCCCGGTCCCGCGGGGAGGCGCCCGTCGGCCATGTTCCCGGCGGCGGCGGTGCCGATGCTGGAGAAGATGCCCGCCCCGATGATGGCGCCGATGCCGAACATGGTGAGGTCGAAGGCCCCCAGGTTCTTCTTGAGCTGGTGCTCCGGCTCCTCGGCGCTGGCGCGGAGCTGCTCCAGGGTTTTCGTGCGAAGGACACGTTCCAGCATGGGGGGCCTTGTGGGGATGAAGGACCATGCTAGCAGGCGGATTTCCGATCCCATGGCGGGGTAGGCTGGAGCCATGAGCACGAAGCAGGAGCGAAGTGCCACTTTGGCGCAGCCGAAGCCCGATGGGCGGGGCGCAGGGAGGCTCCGCCTCGGCAAGCGGAGCGCGCCGGAGCACGCGACGCGTGCATTAGGCGGAGGTGCCGCGTGAGGCTCTGGAACGACCGCCGCCTCCGGCTCTCCCTCACGGGGCTGGGCGTGCAGTGCCTGCTGGCCCTGTTGGCGGTGGGCGCCTTCTCCGTGAACACCGGGAACAACCTGCTCTACCTGGTGTTCTCCTTGATGCTGGGCCTCTTCCTGGTCTCAGGGGTCCTGAGCCGCCGCGCCCTCCAGGGCCTCCGGATCGCCAGCCTCGAGGAGGGCAACCTCTTCGCCCGCGTCCGGGGCGGCCTCCGGCTCCGCCTCCAGGACCAGGGCCGGAACCATGGCCGCGGCCGGATCCGGGGCCTGGAACTCCACCTCACCCTGGAGGACGGCCAGGTGGAGCCCGGCTTCCTGGGCCGGTCCACCTCCGATGGCGAGATCCTGGTGGTCCTCCAGGCCCGCGCGGGCCACCGGGGCTGGACGAAGGCGCGGCGGCTGGAGCTCCGCACCCGCTTCCCCTTCGGCCTGGTGGAGAAGGCCCGCTTCATCGACCTGGATCAGGACCTGCTCATCCTCCCCCACCCCCGCACCCCGCCCGCCTCCCCGGTGGGATGGCGGGGCGAGGGCCATCGCACCGTCACCCAGGAGGGAACCAGCAGCCCAGAGGGGGCACGCCCTTGGCGGGCGGGCGATCCCCCAGGCCGCGTCCACTGGAAGCGCACGGCCCAGCGGAGCCAGCTCTGGGTGCGCACCTTCCACGAGGAGCGTCCCCAGGGCCTGCATCTGCGGCTCGACCTCACCGCCTGGACCCCGGGCCGGCCCTTCGAGCGGGAGCTGGAGCGCCTCTCCGGCGCGGTGCTCCAGGCCCGCCTCCAGAAGCGGGAGGTCAGCCTGGAGCTCCAGGGCCCCCTGGAGACCCGGGAGGTGCGGGGGCATACCTCCTGCTGGCGCGCCCTGGCCCTCGCCCAGGCCGAGGGTTCCGGAGACCCAGCGGCCCCCGAGAACCTCCGCTAATCTGAACGTGACGGAGGCGCCGGTGTTCGACGATCCCCAATCCCCATCCTGGACGCCCCTGCTGGAGGCGGCCTGGAAGGCCCGCGCGAATGCCCACGCCGCCTACTCCCACTTCCAGGTCGGGGCGGCGCTGCTGACCGCCTCGGGCGACATCGTGGCCGGATGCAATGTGGAAAATGCCGCCTACCCCGTCACCCTCTGCGCCGAGCGGGGGGCCCTCAGCGCGGCCGTGGCCGCCGGCCTGCGCCCGGGAGGCCTGGTGGCCGCCGTGGTGGTGACGGACGTGGACATGCTGACGCCGCCCTGCGGCGCCTGCCGGCAGGCACTGGCCGAGTTCGCCGAGCGGCTGCCGATCCTCCTGGCCAACCGCCATGGCCGCGAGCTTCACCGCCTGGAGGACTTGCTGCCCCACAGCTTCACAGGGCGCAACTTCACTTAGACCACAGGATCTATCCAAGTGGGCCCCCGCCGCCTACACTTTCCGAACCGTCAGGCATCTTGAGGAAGTGAATGGCCATTGATCGCGTCAAAGTCAAGAAGGAAGCCGACAAGCTCTTGACGGCGGGGAAGGTCGATCGGGCCATCGAGGAGTTCCACAAGCTCGTCGAGGACAACCCCAAGGACTACGCGACCCTGAACCAGATCGGCGACCTCTACGTGCAGATCGGCCGGTCCCGGGAAGGAGTGGAGATCCACAAGCGGCTCGGCGGGTCCTACGAGCGGGACGGCTTCCACGCCCGGGCCGCCGCCATCTTCCAGAAGGTGGTGCGCAACGCACCGGAGGACATCGACGCCGCCCAGCGCCTGGCGGACCTCTACCGCCAGATGAACAAGGTCACCGATGCGGTGAAGGTCCACCTGCAGGTGGCCGAGCACTTCCAGAAGAAGGGCCTCATCAAGCGGGCCCTGGAGGAATTCAACAAGGTCGTCGACCTCGACCCCAAGAACCTGAAGATGAAGGTCAAGCTGGCCGACCTCTACAACAAGGAGGGCATGAAGGACCGCGCGGCGGGCATCTACCTGGAAGTGGCCGAGTCCCTGGCCATGGAGCAGATGCACGGGGAGGCCAACCAGATCCTCGAGCGCGCCAAGTCGATGATCTCCACGCCGCATGTCTTCCTCACCCAGAGCCGGCTGGGGGTGATCCAGGGCGACTATGCCCTCGCCGCCCAGCACCTGCGTGAGGGGCTGGCCAGCAACCCGCGCGATACGGAGCTGCTGGAAGCCCTGGCGGAGATCGAACTCCGCAGCGGACACCCCGACCGCGCCCTGGAGGCCCTGGGAGAGATCGCCCAGCTCCCGGAGAAGTCCCTTCCGCTGGCCGAGAAGGCCCTCCGCAACCTGGTGAACGCCGACCGCGGCAACGAAGGCCTCCTGCTGTTCGCGCCCATCGCCCGCGAACTGGCCCGCCGGGGTTCCGGCGACATCGTCGGCCGCAGTCTCCGTGGGGCCATGCAGAGCGCCATGAGCCTCGAGGCCTGGGTGCTGCTCGCCGAGATCGCCCACCAGAGCGGCAACCGGGCCGACCAGGTCCATGCCCTGCAGAATGCGTACAGTCTGGCCCACCAGGCCAATGACCAGTCCCAGATCGGACAGCTCGCCAACCAGCTCCGCGGGTTGGGCGTGGTTCCCGATGCCTCGGCGCCGCTGCCCAGCCCGCTCCAGGCCGGTTCCTCCGCGGGCTTCCAGGCTCCGGCGATCATGGAGACCACCCTTCAGGGCGGGGGGGACACGGAGCTGGATCCCGTCCGACGCCTTCGCATCGAGCAATTCTCCCGGGAGGCCGAGGCCCTGCTGCGCGGCGGCAGCCACGACCGCGCCGTGGAAAGCTACAAGAAGGCCCTGGAGCTCGATCCATCGGATCTCGCGATCATCGAGGCCATCGTCGCCGTGCACCGGACCACCGGGCACCTCACCAAGGTGCAGATGCAGTACGTGCAGAGCGCCCAGGCCCTCAACCAGCTCGGCAGGAAGCGCGAGGCCGCCCAGCTGCTGGACATGGCCGAGCAGCTCTTCCCGGGATCGACCCGCATCCACCGCCGGACCCTGGGCCTGCCCGAGCCCGGCGCCCGCCTGCCCGAGCCTCCGCCCCCTCCGCCGGTTCCTGCGCCGGCCCCGCCGCCGCCGCGACCGGCCATCCCCCTCGCCGCTCCCGCGCCCGCTCCGGCCCCCGCTCCCATCCCCCTGCCAGAACCCCAGCCCGAGCCCCAGCCCGAGCCCTCCCTCTCCCTGGAACAGCCCATCGAGCTGGAGCTTCCCGACCTTGCTCCGGCGCCGCCGGCCAAGCAGCCGCGCACCCCCTCACGGGAGCCCATCCCCCTGGGTGAAGGCCTGCCCGTGCTGCCGGAGCCCATCCTCCCGGCCGCGGCCCTGCCTTCGGCCCCCACAGCGGCGGCGGTCCCGCCTGCTGCGCTCGACGCCTCCGACTTGAGCTGGATGGACGAGACTCTGTCCGACCTGAGCGCCGGATCGGAAGCCGTCTCCTCCCCCACGCTGCAGCTCCCCCCCATGCCCACGGGCGTCCTCTCACCGGAGGTCGTCGAGGCCCTGCCGCCGCTCTCGGCCGGAGAGCCCTGGGCGCCCCCGGCGGAGCCGGCCCTGCCGGATGAGCTGGGCGGCCTCCTGGGCGACATCGACTTCCAGCTGGATTACGGAAGCCCGGAGGAGGCGGAAGTCGAGATCCAGGCCGCCCTCAAACAGTTCCCCGGGCACCCCGAACTGGAAGCCCGCATGGAGCGGGCCTCCATCGCCCTCCAGAAGCTGGGCCACGCCCCCAAGGCCAGCGCCCTGGAGGAAGGTGACTTCGCCAATTCCTTCTTCGACCTCACGGACGTGCTCGGCACCGCCCTGCTGGACACGGGCGAGGGCGAGGAGATGCACGACGCCACCCACGTGGTGGAGAAGATCCAGAGCGTCGACGAGTTGTTCAGCGCCTTCCGCGAGGGCGTGGAGAAGCAGGTCAAGGGCGACGACTACGACACCCACTACAACCTGGGCATCGCCTACAAGGAGATGATGCTCATCGACCCCGCCATCGAGGAGTTCAAGATCGCCATGGGCGACCCCGAGCGGACCCTCGAGTGCTGCTCCATGCTCAGCATCTGCGAGCAGAGCCGGGGCGATCTCCAGGCCGCCGTGGACTGGCTCCGGCAGGGTGTCGAGGCCCCCGGCTTCCCGCCCGAGGACAGCATCGGCCTCCGCTACGACCTGGCCGAGATCTACCTCCAGCAGGGCCAGACCGCCCTCGCCGCCGCCGAGTTCAAGGCCGTCCACGAGATGGACCCCGACTACCGCGACGTGGCCGCGAGACTGGCCTGACGCTTTCCGGGGGACCCGCGCTCCGCTTCGCTGCGCGCACACCCCCGGTCCCCCACGCCCCCGCCCAGCGAAGCCGGGCGAGGGCTTTCATCCTGCTTGCCCACCCGCTTCCCCTCGGGCCTGGCGTGAGCTAGCTCACTACCCGGCTGCCGCTGGCGCCCCAGGGCTGGAGGGCCTGGAGGGCGGGCTGGACGGGCTTGCCGGGACGCTGGAGCTGGGTGAGCTCCAGGGCGCCTTCGGGGGTGGTGAGCCAGGCGCCCTCCTTACCCCAGAGGAGCTGGCCCGGGTCGCGGTAGCAGGTGCGCAGGGCCCCCACGCCACAGACCTTGAGGGGCTGACCCTCCAGCTGCAGCTCGGATCCCGGCCAGGGCCAGAGGGCCCGCACCTGCCGGTGGAGTTCCGCCGCCGGGCGGTGCCAGTCGAGGTGGCCCATGTCCTTGCGGAGCTTCGAGGCGTAGGTGGCCTCCTCGTGGCGCTGCTCCACGGGTCGGCCGCAGCCGCAGAGCAGCAGGGGCAGCTGATCCATGAGCAGCTCGGCCGCGTCTTCCGCCAGGGTGGCCAGCAGGCTCTCGGCCGTGTCCCCATGGCCGATGGCGCGGCGGGACTGCGCCAGGATGGGCCCTTCGTCCAGCCCCGGGGTGAGGCGCATGAGGCTGACACCCGTCTCCTCGTCCCCCGCCAGGAGGGCGTGATTCACCGGCGCCGCGCCCCGCCAGCGGGGCAACAGGGAGAAGTGCAGGTTCCAGACACCGTTGGGACAGGAATCCAGCATCCAGCCGGGCAGCAGATGGCCATAGGCCACCACCACGGCGAGGTCGATCTTCAGGGAGTCCCACAGCTCGCGGGTCTCCGGCGCCTTCCAGGTCGGGGGCTGGTGGACGGGCAGGCCCAACTCCAGGGCCGCCCCCTTCACGGGCGGGGCCTCCAGGTGGCGCCCCCGGCCCGAAGGCCGGTCGGGATTGCAGAACACCGCCTCAATGCCTTCCTCGGCCAGGGCCCGCAGGGCCGGGACGGCCGCGCGGGGGGTGCCAAGGAACGCGATGCGTGTCATCCCCGGGCCTGTTTTTGGTACTTGCGCTGGATGACCTGGCGCTTGACCGGTCCGAAGTACTCCACGAAGAGCCGGCCGCGCAGGTGGTCGATCTCATGGCAGAAGGCCCGGGCCAGCAGGTCCTCGCCCTCCAGCTCGTGCCAGCTGCCGTCCTTGGCCCGGTTGCGGATGGCCACCTTCTGGGGGCGCTCGAGCACTTCCCGGATGCCGGGAATGGACAAGCAGCCCTCTGGCCCCACCTGGCTGCCCTCGGTCCGGACGATCTCAGGGTTGATGAGAACCAGCTTCTGGGCCGGATCCTCTCCGCAGGAGCAGTCGATGACGGCCAGGTTGAGGTTCACGCCGACCTGCGGCGCCGCGAGGCCCACACCTTCCTCGTCGAGGGCCGTTTCGAACATGTCGGACACGAGCTGTTCCAGCTCGGGGGTCCATGCCCCCACATCCTCGCTGTTCTTCTTCAATCGGGGATCGCCCCAGGTCAGTACGGGCAGGACGGCCATGCATTCGCTCCAGCATTCCAGTGTAATCCATCGGGGTTCCCGGGGTAATCTGAGAGGTCCGTACCCCGGAGCCCCGCATGCTGCGTTCCTTCCGCCAGGTCTTCAAATCCAACCGCACGCCCATGGCGGCGGTCATGATCGTGGTCCTCCTGGGCCTGGTGGCGTATCTGGCCCCCTCCGGGCGGGTGGATACGCCGGATACCGTCGTGGCGCGGGTCTACGGCCGCGAGGTGCTCCTGCGCGACCTGGCCGAGCACATGCAGGAGCTCTACCAGCGCTACGGCAAGCAGGCCAGCCCCGAGGCCCTCAAGCCCTTCGTCCAGTCCCAGGCCCTGAAGGACCTCATGAACCAGAAGCTCATGGAGGAGCTGGCGGAGCGGCACCACGTGGTGGTGACGGATGAAGAGGTGGGCGCCCGTCTCCGTGCCTTCCTGAAGCAGTACCCCGTCCTCCTGGATGCCAACGGCAACCTGAAGTCCACCGCGGAACTGAAGCAGATCTTCCAGGACACCGGCTTCAACCCGGCCATCCAGGAGCGGAACCTGCGCAGCGAGCTGCTGCGCACCAAGCTCATTCAGCAGGCGGCCGTCCAGGTGCCCGTGGACGAGGCCTGGCTGGCGGTGGAGAACCGGCTGCGCAACGAGAAGGTCGCCTTCCAGCAGGCCACCCTGGCCGTGGACCCCGCCGCCGTGGCCGACCCCGGCGACGCAACCCTGGAGGCGTTCTACAAGGCCGGCGGCCAGCGCTTCCTCCAGCCCCCCCGCCGGGTGATCCAGTACGTGGCGGTGGACCGCGCCGCCCTGGGCAAGGACCTCCAGGTGGACGACGCCACCCTCAAGGCCGCCTTCGAGGCCCGGAAGAACGATTTCATCGAGTTCAAGGCCCGCCACATTCTCTTCAAGGCCGAGGGCGACACCCAGTTCCAGGAGGCCACGGCCAAGGCCGAGCTGCTGCGGGAGCGCCTCGTGAAGGGGCAGGACTTCGCCAAGGCCGCCGAGGAGCTCAGCGAGGATCCCAGCGCCAAGGGCAACGGCGGCGACCTGGGCTGGTTCAATGCCTCGAAGATGGTCAAGCCCTTCTCGGATGCCGCCGCGACGCTCAAGCCCGGCGAGATCAGCCAGCCCGTGCGGACCGTCTATGGTGTCCACCTCATCAAGCTGGAAGGCCGCCGGGAGAAGCGGTTCGAGGAGGTCAAGGACCAGCTGGCCCGCGAGATCTCGGAGGACCGTTTCAACGCCCGCGCCCAGGAACGCCTTGAGCAGATCCGCAAGCGCGCCAACGGGGGCGACCTCGGAGCCGCGGCCAAGAGCTTCGCCAGCCAGGCCCAGCTCAGCCAGCCCTTCAGCAACGAGCCCGGCGCCCAGTCCGAAGGCCTGCCGGAACTGCCCCAGATCGCCGGCGAGGCCTTCCGCCTGAAGGTGGGCGAGGTCTCCAAGCCCATGCGGTTCGCCGATCGCCACATCCTCTTCCGCGTGCAGGAGGAGCTGCCTGAGGCCGTGCCGCCCTTCAAAGAGATCCGCGCCAAGGTGCTGACCGCCTACCGCCTGGAGGAATCCCGCAAGCAGGCTCTGGCCAAGGCCGAGCAGGCCATCAAGACCGGCGGCATCCAGGCCGTGGGCCCCGTCTCCGACCAGGCTGCGGCCCCTCTCAGCGGCCTGCGCGACCTGGTGTCCCACCCCGGCATCCGCAAGGCCCTGCTGGACACCCCCGTGGGCCAGACCACGCCCCTGCTCTGGGCTCCGGACGGCAAGCTCTGGGCGGCCCGCATCGTCTCGCGGGAGCCCGCCCCGGCCCTCGACTTCGAAAAGCGCCGGAGCCTCATCCAGGAGGTCCAGACCTCCGAGGCCCAGAAGCTCCTCTCCGCCGAGCTCCAGTCCCTGGACCAGGAAGGCCGCCTGCGCCCGGGCCTCAGCAGCTTCTGGGGCCACTTCGGCGGCATCTACGTGAACGCCAGCGCCGTGCAGGTGCCGGTGGAGGAGTAGCTAACAGCTATCGGCTGTCAGCTGTCAGTGACTGATAGCTGACAGCTCCATCGCCCGATCGCACAGGACCTCCACAGCCGCCTGATCGTGGCTGGCCAGGAGGAGGGCCGTGCCCTCGGCCTTGAGGTCCAGGAGCAGGGTCAGCAGGTGGCTCGCCAGGGTCGCATCCAGGGCCGAAAAGGGTTCGTCCAGCACGAGCAGGACCGGTTCCAGCATGAGGGCCCGTCCCAGACAGAGGCGCTGGGCCAGGCCCCCGGACCAGGCCCCGGGCCGCTGATCCAGGGCCGCCTCCGGGAACCTCACGCGCGCCGCCATGGCTGCCGCAGCCTCCCGGCGGGATGACTCCGTGCCCCGATTCCAGATCTCGAGGGGCTCCTGGAGGATCTCCCAGCCCGTGCGGTGGGGCGGCAGACTGGCCAACGCATCCTGGAACACCGCCTGGATCCGGGGCCGGCGGACCCGCCGTTCCCGCTCCGGCAGGGGCGACCAGGGCGCGCCCTCCAGGAGGATCCGGCCTTCCGTCGGTTCCAGCAGACCCAGCACGAGATTCAGCAGGGTGGTCTTTCCCGCCCCGCTCGCGCCGACCACGCCCAGGGCTTCCCCCTGGGCAATGGAAAAAGAGACACCCCTGAGCACATCCTTCCCCATGCGCTGAAGGCGCAAGCCTTCAGCGCAAAGGACGGGCCCTTCCCTCAGCGGATCACCTCGGCGCCCAGGTAGGGCCGCAGGGCCTCGGGCACCGGGATGCTGCCGTCGGGCTGCTGGTAGTTCTCGAGGATGGCCACCCAGGTTCGGCCCACGGCGAGGCCGCTGCCGTTGAGGGTGTTCACGAAGGCGGGCTTGCCCTCCTTGCCCTTCATGCGGATGTTGGCGCGCCGGGCCTGGAAGTCGCCGAACCAGCTGCAGGAGCTGATCTCCCGATAGGTATTCTGCGAGGGGAGCCAGACTTCGAGGTCGTAGGTCTTCTGGCTGCTGAAGCCCATGTCCCCCGTGCAGAGAAGCACGCGGCGGTAGGGCAGTCCCAGGGCCTCGAGGATGGCCTCGGCGTTGGCCGTGAGCCGCTCCAGCTCCGCCTCCGCGTCATCGGCGGCGGCGAAGGTCACCAGCTCCACCTTGTGGAACTGGTGCTGGCGGATGATGCCCTTGGTGTCCTTGCCGTAGCTGCCCGCCTCGCTGCGGAAGCAGGGCGTGAAGGCGCAATGCCGCAGAGGGAGGGTCTCCGCCGGCAGGATCTCGTCGCGGTAGAGGTTGGTGACGGGGACTTCCGCCGTGGGAATGAGGTAGAGGGGCGCGCCGTCCCCGCGCGAGGTCTTGAAGAGGTCCTGCTCGAACTTGGGCAGCTGGCCCGTGCCGTACATGCTCTCGGCGTTCACCAGGTAGGGCGGAATCACTTCGGTGTAGCCCGCCGCCGTCTGGCGGTCCAGCATGAAGGCGATGAGGGCCCGCTCCAGCTTGGCGCCCAGGCCCTTCAGCACGGCGAAGCGCGCGCCGCTCAGCTTGGCGGCGCGGTCCAGGTCCAGGATGCCCAGGGCGGTCCCAAGCTCCACATGGTCCTTCGGCGCGGCGATCGAGGGGACCTGGCCCCAGCGCTTGACCTCGACATTCGCATGCTCGTCGCGTCCGGAGGGCAC
This sequence comes from Geothrix alkalitolerans, assembly GCF_022808885.1. Classification (NCBI taxonomy): domain Bacteria; kingdom Pseudomonadati; phylum Acidobacteriota; class Holophagae; order Holophagales; family Holophagaceae; genus Geothrix; species Geothrix alkalitolerans. Next base: position 65,692 of record NZ_JAKZLE010000009.1, read on the forward strand.
GCTGGCGTGGGGCGGGTTGGGGATGCCGGCCAGGAAGTCCCGGAAGGCGGCTTCGATCTCGCGCTCGGCCGCTTCCAGGTCCTTGAGCTTGTCGCCCACCTCGCGCTGCTGGGCGATGAGGTGGTCCGCGTTCTCCTTGGCCCGCTTGAGGCGACCCACCTCTTCGCTGACGCGATTGCGCTCGGCTTTGAGGGCCTCCGCCTCCTGGAGCGCGGCCCGGCGCCGCTGGTCCAGCTCCTGGTAGCGCGCCTGATCCAGGGCGTAGCCGCGCTCGGACAGGCGGGCCGCCACGGCGTCAAGGTCGTTGCGCAGGAGGTTGGCGTCGATCATGGTGGGGATTCCCGGAAACGATCAGTTTAACTTGCTCCGAACGGGCCTTGGCGCGTTCGGAGGAGGCTCAGGCCTGCGCCCAGGCTCCCTCCGGCATGGGCTCTCCTGCCCAAGCCACCCCGAAGGCCTCCCGCACCGCCTCGATGCCGCCATCGGTGCCCAGGACCAGGCCCATTTTGGCCAGGGCCGCCCAGCGGGTATGCAGGCCGCCGGAGATGGCGCCCATCGCCTCGATCTGCCGCCCCAGCTCGTATGCCGAGAGGTCCACGCCGCCGTAGGGGCACTGGGAGATCACCACCACGGGCAGCCGCCGCTGCCGTGCGTCCTCCAGCATGGCCCGGAGGTCCGCCCGGCCCATGGGCAGGTTGCCCGCGCCGAAGGCCTGGATCAGGATCGCCCTGGCGCCCGCGGGGGCCAGGCTCCAGGCCATGCCCGGGTGGGGCGTCAGGGTGTGGATGGCCAGATCCAGCCGCGCTCCCACGCCCTCCGGCACCTGGCGGACGAACTGGCCCACATCGGGGTGGAGGCGGATTTCCGCCCCGATCTCCGCCAGGGGCGGCAGGTTCGGGCTCTGGAAGGCTTCGAACTGGTGGACGCTCAGCTTGTCCGCCGCCACCCCGCGGATCCAGTGGGTACCGAAGCAGATCCCCACCTCGGGGATGCCGCGGCAGGCCAGGTCCACCGCGTTGACGAGGTTGCTGCGGGCGTCGCTGCGCACGAAGGCCAGCGGGCGCTGGCTGCCCGTGATGACCACGGGCTTGCCCAGGTCCGCCAGCAGGAAACCCAGGCATGAGGCCGTGAAGGCCATGGTGTCCGTGCCGTGGATGATCACGAACCCGTCAAAGTCCTGGGCCGCGGCCCGCACGCGGGTGGCCAGCGCCAGGATGTGCTCCGGCTCCAGGCAGGAGGAATCCTGGTTGAAGGGCACCTCCACCGAGAGCTTCGCCATCTGGCCCAGCTCCGGCACCTGCTCCAGCAGGTGGTCCAGGAATCGCCCCGGCGCCAGCGAGGCCGGTTCCCCGCTGGGCATCATGCCCAGGGTGCCACCCGTGTGGAGAAGGAGGATCGTCCGCATGCTTCCACCCTAATCGAAACGGGCCGGACTTCTCCATCGGGCACGGCGCACCGTCGATGCTCTGGTCCATGGTTGGCCCACGCCCCTTCCGGATGGTTAACTGGACCGGGACCTTCGCCAGCTCATGCGCCGCATTCCCCGCTACCTCCAGCTGATCGCGGGCCGCTATCTCCGGCGGCTGCTGAGGGGGCGTCTGTCCGGCCGGCAACTGCAGACGGCCGTGGAGACGGCCATCGCCACCCTGCCCATCCAGGAGAAACTCCTGGTGCGCGAGGGGGCCCTGCGCTCTGAGACCCTGAACCGTCAGCTGGCCTGGGCCATGGCCTTCATCGCCGGGGCGGTGAACGCCGGCGGTTTCCTGGCCGTGAGCCACTACACCTCGCACGTGACCGGCGTGGTGTCCTCCATGGCCGACGAGCTGGCCGACGGGGACCTGGCCACCGCCTTGGCGGCGCTGGCCATGATGCTGAGCTTCCTGGCGGGGGCCTTCGTCTGCACCACCCTGATCAGCTTCGGCCAGCGCCGGCGCATGCGCAGCCGCTACGCACTGACCCTCGTGTTCGAGGCCCTTCTGATGATGGTCTTCGGACTCATGGGCAACCGCCTCCAGCAGGAGATCCGGTTCACCCTGCCCAGCACCGTCATGCTGCTCTGCTTCATCATGGGCATGCACAACACCGTCACCTCCATCATCTCCGGCGCCGCGGTGCGCACCACGCACCTCACGGGCACGGTCACGGACATCGGCATCGAGCTGAGCCGCCTGACCTACGTGAACGTCCACCACCGGCACGGCCGGGAGCGCATCGTCGCCAACCGCCAGAAGCTCACGCTGCTTCTGCTGATCCTGGTCTCTTTCATCGTCGGCGGCGTGTCGGGGGCCCTCGGGTTCCGGCACATCGGCTTCAAGGTCACGGTGCCCCTGGCCCTGTTCCTGTGCTTCCTCGCGGCCCGTCCCCTGCTGCTGGAGATGCGCCTCCTGCTGCACCGCCTCCGCCGACAGTGGGATCCGGACCACACGACGCCGTGACCTCCGGCCCTCCCCGGGCGGCGGATCGTTGGCTACAACGTGGATGACCGCGGAACCTGCAATGCGGCCTACAGCGCGACCACGGCCGCCTTCAGCTCGTCGAAGCCCTGGTCGCAGGTGCAGCTGATCACCACGGCGCACTGGCCGGGCTGGCTCGGCGGCAGCTGGACCTCCCCGTCGAAGTGGCCATCGCTGGCCGTGCGCCCGCTCAGGAGGCTGGTGGCCTTCTTGAGGCTGGACACCAGCTTCACCGAGACCTCGGCATCGGCCACGGGGCTCTGGCTCTGGCTGAGGCGGGCCTGCAGGCGCACCCGGAAGGGGGCTCCGAAGGCCGGCTTCAGGGGCTGGTCCAGCACCAGCTCCAGCGTGTCCACATCGCCCTCCAGCTGGAGGAACTCGAGGATGGCCTGGTCCAGGGGGCGGTCGTTGAAGGCCTGCTTCTCCAGCAGGTCCGGCGGCGTCTGGTCGTACTTGCCGTTCTTGATGTCCCGGATCACCGCCCGGTGCTGCTCATCCATGCGCTCCTGGACGGCGACATCGGACACGGGTGGGGTCGAGATCAGGTCCTCGTAGGAGGACCGGTAGTTGTCCAGGATCTCGCCGCCCACGTAGATGAGGGTCTCGATCTTGGGGTTCGACATGCCCTTGTCTTCGGTCTGCACGTGGTAGACGCGATTCCCATGGCGGACATCGGTGTTGTAGCCGGTGATCATGGGAGGAACCCGGAAGACGAAGTGGCAGGGCGGTTCATGAACCTACCTTTGCAATCTTCCAGCCAGTTCCGGCATGACCTCCCAGGCGATCTCGCGGATCACCTGATCGCCCATGCGGGCCACCAGGGCCTTCACCAGGGCATCCATCAGCGCAGGATCGGCCAGGAGCGCCTGGACCTGGGCGGGCGTGAGGGCTGCCTGCCCGGGTGCGGCAGGCGCCTGCCCAGGCGCGGCAGTGGTCGCCTCCACCGGGGCGGCCAGGACGGGCATGACTGGCGCAGCGGGCGGCGCGAACGGGACCACCGGCGGAATCCCGGCGACCGGGGGCGCCGGAAGGGGAGGCTCCAGGAACGGGACCGCCTGGGGCTCCGGTGCGGCCGGATGAGGGGACGGGTGAGGGGTCTCGGGAGCGGGCTGGTGAGCCTCCTGCGACCGCCCCAGCAGACCGGCGGCTCCCGCCGCCAGGCCGGCGAAGGCGACGCCCGCCGCAGGGAGGACCGAAGGACGCTCGGCCGCGGCGGGCGGTTCGGGCAAGGGCGGCAGCTCGAGGGTGCCTCCCAGGTCGTCGAGGGCCTCGAGGCCCGAGAAGGCCGGCAGGCTTTCCTCGACCAGGGCCTCCGCCGGGGCAGGTTCAGAGACAGGTTCGGGGGCGGGCTCCGGCACCGAGGCAGCCACCGGGGGAAGCGACGGAGGGACCGGCAGGGACTCGGCCGCCGCAGGGATCGCGGCCGGCAGCGAGGGGAGCGACTCGGTGGCCAGGCCGTGAAGGCTATCCAGGTCCAGTTCTTCCAGGTCGAGGTGGACCTGGGCCACAGCCGGGGGTTCGGAGGCCAAGGCGGAAATCGGCACAGCCATCGGTTCGGGAACCGGTGCGTGAATCGGTTCAGGAGCCGGCACGGGGGCCGCCCCGACCGCCACATCCTCGGGCCAGAGGTCCTCGGCCGTCAGGACCAGCAGGTCATCCTCGGCCGTGTCGACGAGGGCGATCTGGGGAGGCTCGGGGCCCGCATCAAGGGTTGGCAGGCTGATGTCCGGAACTGGGAAGTCGGCCGCCACCGCCGGAGGCGGGAGGTCGGGCGGAAAGACCGGTCGGGCGAATTCGGCGGTCTTCGCAGGCTCCTGCGTCGGAGGGGCCACGGCGGCAACCAGTGCGGCGGCAGGCGCGGCAGCCACCGGCGCAGCGGAGGCGACCGGGGTCGCCAGCAGCGCCTTCACGCGGTCCGCCAGCTCCCGGAGCTCGATGGGCTTCTTCAGGAAGCCCTGGATGGGGGCCTGGGCCAGCTTGGCCGGGTCCACGGGGTCCAGCACACCGGCCATCATGGCGATGGGAAGGCGGGCGGTGGCCTCCATCTCCCGCATGCGGGCCAGCAGGGCCCACCCGTCCATGCCGGGCATGGCGGTATCCACCAGCGCCACGTCGAACCGTTCGCCCCGGGCGATCCGGTCCAGGGCCTCGGCAGCGGAGTCGACGCAGACCACTTCCACATCCGTGGGAGCCAGCAGGGATTCGGCGATGCGGTGGATGCTGGGATTGTCGTCCACGAGGAGGAGGCGGGGCATCTGGTTACCTCGGGAGGCCGGGAGGAAGAAAGAGTGGCTGGGCACAACGCTACCAGAAATCTGCACTTCCAACGCAAGCGAATGGGCCGGAGGCGTGTCTGGAATCTGACGCTAGCGCAACAGCTTCTTCAAGACCCGTACCCGTTCCACTTCCACCAGGCGGACCAGCAGGACCCGGTCCCCCACCCAGATCCAGGCGACGCCCAGGGGTTCGCGCAAGGCGACCTCGGGGCCTCCGGGCAGCCAGCCCTTGACGGAGACGCGCAGGTTCAGGGCGGCGCGCCAATCCGGACGGAAGGCCTCGTTCAGCGCCTGGCGCTGGCGCTCCGGCGGCAGGGCGCTCTCGTTCCACCGCTGGTCCCAGGCATCGAAGGCCCCGTTGTCCCGCCAGGCCCAGGCCGCGTCCCAGGCGGGCCAAGGCAGCGCCCCCTCGGGCACCGGGGTCCAGTCCACCCCCGTCATCGGGCTCGTGCGGCGGGCCATCCCCTCGTCGGCGAGAGGCGAAGCCAGGGCCATGCGCTGAGGCGGGTGGGCCGTGAGCAGCCCCGGTCCCGCGGCGGCGCGGCGCCACCGGCCCTCCTTCAGAACCCAGGCGGCCCACCCCTGGACGCCTCCGTACCAAAGGCGGTCCGCCCGCGGGAACCAGAGGCGGTCCCCCGCGTGCCAGGGCAGCTCGATGCGGGCCCCGGGCAGGTCCCGGCCATCGTCCGACAGGGCCTCCAGCTTCGTGGCCAGGCCCCGGGGCGGAGGGGGGAGACCCGCTTCGTCCCAGGCGGCGAGGGTGGCTTCCCCCAGATCGGTCTCCAGGGGCAGGACGCCGACCAGAAGGCGGGATTCCGCCCGGGGATCCGGTTTTTCGAAAAAGCCCAGCAGCACGGCCTTCCCGTCCCAGCTGAATCGGCTCCAGGGCCCGGACTCCGTGGACCAGATCACCCGGCCCTCGGGCACCTCCAGCAGCCGAGTCTCGTAGCGGCCGTCTCCCATCTGGAGGGTGACCAGCAGGCGGTTGCCCTTGCCCGGATCCAGCCGAGCGGAGGAAAGGGGGGCATCGAATCGGTACCGGCGCCATTCCAGCCCGCGCCAGAGGACGACCTCGCTCCGTCCCTGGGGACCGTTCAGGGCTAGGCCCTGGTCGCCAAGGTAGGGCGAGGCCGGCTCCCAGGGTGTCCCGAAGCCGCCTTCGAAGGGCCAGGGCTCGGACTGGTCCGGGTCCAGGGCCCCCTGGAAGCGGGGCGCCCAGCCATCCTCCAGCCTCAGCTCGGCGAGGGTCTCACTGCCGCCAAAGCTCATCACCGCGGGGGCGTCCGCCGCGCCCACCCCGCCCGAGGTCACCGGACGCGGCGCCTGCACCACCGCGAAGAGCAGCAGCATGGCGGCGATGAAGAGGGTGGCGATGATGTACCGTTGTGGGATCACGATGGGACCGCAGAGACAGCACCATCATGCCTGATCGGAGGCGCGCCGCGATGAAGCACAAACCCGCCGTGGAGACCGAGCTCAAGCTGCGCATCCCGGCCACGGGGCCCTACCGCGCCCTGCTGGAGGCTCTCGGGTTTCGCGAGGTCATCCCCGCCCAGGCCGAGGTGAGCGTGCTCTGGGACCGGGATGGCGAGCTTCGGGCCGCGGGCTCGGCGTTGCGGACCCGGCGCTTCGCCGGGGCCTTCCGGCTGACCTGGAAGGGCCCCAAGGTGCCGGACCCCATGCTCAAGATCCGCCCGGAGCACGAGGCTGGCATCGACGACGGCGAATCCCTGGAGGCCATCCTCCGCGCCCTGGGCTACGTCCCCGTGCTGCGCATGGAGAAGCGCCGGGCTGTGTGGGAGCGGGAGGAACTGGAGGCCTGCCTCGACGAGACCCCCTTCGGCTGCTACCTGGAGCTGGAGGGCGACCCCCAGGCCATCCGCGCCGCCATGGAGGGCTTGGGCCTCGCCCCCGACCGCGCGGAGCCCCGCAGCTACCCTGAGCTCTACCAGGCCCACGGACTCGGTTAGGCCCCTAAAAGAAGAACCGCCAACCGCGGAGAATCAACCGCCCGGATGGGTCGGCGCGATTTAGACCTTCAGCACCTGCTCCAGGTCCTCGATGAGGTCCTGGACGTCCTCCACGCCCACGCTGAGGCGCAGGAGGTTGTCGTTGATGCCGAGGCGCTGGCGGTCGGCCTCGGGCACGCTGCCGTGGGTCATGCTGGCGGGGTGGCAGACCAGGCTCTCCACGCCACCGAGGCTCTCGGCCAGGGAGAAGACCTTGAAGCTGGAGGCCATGCGGCGCGTGCGCTCCGCGTCGCCCGTGTCGAAGCTGACGATGCCCGAGAAGCCTTTCATCTGCTGCTTGGCCAGGGCGTGCTGGGGGTGGGACTCCAGACCCGGGTAGTAGACGGCCTTCAGGTCCTTGCGGGCCTCCAGCCAGCGGGCGATCTGGAGGGCGCTCTGGTTGTGGCGCTCCATGCGCAGGTGCAGCGTCTTGGTGCCACGCAGGATGAGCCAGGACTCCATGGGCGAGAGGATGCCGCCGGCGGCCTTCTGGTGGAACCGCAGGCCCTCTGCGATGTCGTCGCGGCTGGTGATGGCGATGCCGCCGATGGTGTCGCTGTGGCCGTTCAGGTACTTGGTGGTGGAGTGGAAGACGAGGTCAGCCCCCAGCTCCAGGGGGCGCTGGTTGTAGGGCGTGGCGAAAGTGTTGTCCACGGCCAGCACGGCCGTGCAGCCCGCCTCCGTCATCACGCGGCGCACGCCGGGGATGTCCGTGAGGCCCAGCATGGGATTGGTGGGCGTCTCCAGCATCACCAGCTTCGTGTTGGGACGCAGCGCCGCCTTGAAGGCCGCCAGATCGCCCGTGTCCACCTGGGTGTAGGTGAGGCCGAAGCGGGTCATTACCTTGTCCAGCAGGCGGAAGGTGCCGCCGTAGACGTTGTCGCCCAGCACCACGTGGTCGCCGCTGGAGAGCTGCTCGAAGATGGCCTGCACCGCCGCCATGCCTGAACCGAAGGCCATGCCGTGGGCCCCGCCCTCGAGGGCCGCCAGGTTGGCCTCCAGCGCGTCGCGGGTGGGGTTGCGCACGCGGGCGTAGTCGAAGCCCTTGTTCTGGCCCAGGCCCTCCTGCACGTAGGTGCTGGTGAAGAAGACGGGCGTCATGATGGCGCCGCTGGTGGGATCCGGGCTCTGGCCGGCGTGGATGCAGCGGGTGTCGAAACGGCCTTGGGGATTCATGGGACCATCCTTCCTGGTCCACCAGTGTGAAGGTGAGCGTCCATGAGGAAAAGCATCGCTTTGGTTTCTATGCTGGCGGTCCTCCTGGCTTGTCGATCCGACAAGCCCGAGGACCGGATCCGGAAGGCCTTCGAATCCTGTCGCGCCGCCGTGGAGGACGGGGACGCGGCGGCCGCCGTGGGGCCTCTGGACCCGGCCTTCCGCGGCCCAGAAGGCATGGACAAAGGTGGCGCCCGGCTGTTCCTCACGGGCCTCCTGAGGCAGGACAAGGTGGGTGTGACCGTGCTGCGCAACGACCTCGCCGTGCGGGGAAACGAGGCCTTCCAGGAGGTGGACCTCATCATCACGGGCCGCCAAGGCGGTCTCCTGCCCCGGGACGCCACGCGCCGATCCTTCGGCCTGCGCTGGCGGAAGGCCGGCGACGACTGGCGGATCCTGGAGATCCAGGAGCGCTAGGAACGTCAAGAACGCTGGGAGCGCTAATCCCCCAGGTAGGCCATGAACTCCTGGTGCAGCTCCAGGGGGAGGTGGCAGGCGGCGGCCTCCTCATCCACGAGCTGAGCGCAGCGGGGGACCGCCTTCAGGAGCGAGGCCGGAATGCCCCCATCCCGGGCGTGGCGCAGGCTCTGCATCATGGCCTCCCGCCAGCCCAGGCGGTAGAGCGTGACCAGCAGCATGGCGTGGGCCCTTGCATTGCCCGGATCGATGGCGAGGGCCTGGAGCAATTGGCGTCGCGTGGTTTCCAGGACATCCTTCCGGACTTCCGCCTGGCCCGCGGGACGCTTTTCCAGTGGAACCTCCCCCTCATGCTCCGGAGCCGGCGCGACCCCTCCGGCCCTGGCGACCCCCCGGGGCCCCGAACCCGGGGACGGGGGCCTCGCAGGGGGGGTGTCCCGGGGGCGCCCGGAGGCAGCGGGGGCAGAGGCGGGGAGTTCCCTCGGCACTGTGGCCTCCTGGGCTCTCGCGGGCCGAGGCGCAGGAGCCGCTGGGAACGGGGCCGGGGCCCCGCGGGGCGGCGGGGGACCGGCGTGGAGGCACTCCGGGCTCCAGCGCCAGTTCGGATCCTTGGCGGCCCTCAGGGCCGCCGCCAGGGCCTCGGCGCTCTGGAACCGGTTCGCCGGGTCCTTGGCCAAGGCGCCGCTCAGGAGGTTCCAGACGTCGCGGCTGATGCCGTGGAAGGCCGTGGGCAGGAGGGGCGGCGGAGGCTCGTGCAGCAGGCGGTAGATCACGGCGCCGGGATTGGGCCCGTCGAAGGGGGGGATGCCCGTCAGCGTCTCGTAGAGGACCACCCCCACGGCGAACAGGTCGCTGCGGGCATCCGGACGGCCCCCCTGGAGGTACTCCGGCGCCATGTAGGTCACGGTGCCGAAGACGATGCCCTCATCCGTGGTGTCGGTGTTGAAGATCTTGGCCACCCCGAAATCCAGAACCTTGGCCTGGAGGGCCTTCCCGTCCCACACCACCCGGATGTTGGACGGCTTGATGTCCCGGTGCAGCACCTGGTGCTGGTGGGCCACCGCCAGCCCGTCGCAGACCTGGGCCAGCACCTCGAGGGTGTCCCGCGGCGAGAGGGTGCCCGCCCGGATGAGCGTGGCCAAGTCTTCGCCCTTCACCAGCTCCATGGCGAGGTAGAGCACCCCCTGCTCCTCCCCCATCTCATGGATGGTGACGATGTTCGGATGGTTCAGCGCCCCGGCGGCCCGGGCCTCCCGGGCGAACCGCTCGCGCGCCTCGGGCCCCGCGGCCGCCGAGGCCTGGATGACCTTGATGGCCACCTCCCGCCCGATGATGGGATCGCGGCCCACGTAGACATCGCCCATGCTTCCCTGAGCCAGCAGGCGGAGAATGTCGAACTTGCCGAGGCGCGTGAGCACGGGACTTTCCAAGGATTCGGCCCCGATCATCGGACGATCCCCAAGCCGGCGTCCAGGCCTTTTCAGTCCCCCTGCCCCAGCAGCCAGCCCTCGTCCCGCACGGGAATGCCCAGGGCCTCGGCCTTGGCCAGCTTGGAGCCGGCCTTCTCCCCGGCCACCAGCAGCGTGGTCTTGGCGCTGACGCTGCCCGTGACCTTCGCCCCCAGGCGCTTCAGCAAGGCCTCAGCCTCCTCCCGGGAGAGCGTGGGCAGGGTGCCGGTGACGACGGCCACCTCGCCGGAGAGCGGCAGGCCGCTCCGGTCGCGGGGTTCTGGCGGAGTTGGATGGATGCCCAGGGCGGACAGCCGCGCGGGCAGGTCCGGGTGCAGGGCCGCAAAGGCGCGCAGGGCGGCGGCGACCTTGGGACCCACTTCCTCCACGGCCTGGAGGCGGCCCTCTTCGGCCGTCCACAGCGCCTCCAGTGACGGGTAGGCCTCCGCCAGCAGCTCCGCGGTGCGGGCGCCCACCATGGGGATGCCCAGGGCGTGGAGCCACCGGGACAGGGGCTTCGTGCGGGCCGCCGCCAGGGCGTCCATGAGGTTCTGGGCGGATTTCTCCGCCATGCGCTCCAGGTTCGACAGGTACGCCAGACCCAGCAGGGGCTCCTCCAGCAGGGTGAAGATCTCCCAGGGCTGCTGGAAGCGGCTCGACGCCACCAGCTGCTCCACCAGGGCCTCGCCCATCCCCTCGATGTCCAGGGCGGACCGCCCGCCGAAGTGGAGCATCCGCGCCACCAGCTTGGCCGGGCACTCGGGGTTCAGGCAGCGGATGGCCACCTCGGCGTCATCGGCCTTGCCCACCTCGCCGCCGCACACGGGGCAGACGGGAGGTACCTCCGGCGCCGGCAGGTCGCGGTCCTCTTCTCCGGGCACCAGGGCCACCACCTTGGGGATGACCTCCCCGCCCTTCTCGATGAACACGCGGTGGCCCACCTTCAGGCCCAGGCGAGCCAGCTCGTCGGCGTTGTGGAGCGTCGCCCTGCGCACGGTGGAGCCCGCCACCTCCACGGCCTCAAGCTCCGCCACCGGCGTGAGCTTGCCCGTGCGGCCCACCTGCCAGGTGATGCCCAGCACCGTGGTGGTCACCTGCGTGGCGGGGTACTTGAAGGCGATGGCCCAGCGCGGCACGCGATCCGTGGCGCCCAGCCGCTGCTGAAGGTCGGCATCGAGCACCTTGATCACCACCCCGTCCGTGTCGAACGGGAGCTTCTGGCGAGCCTCGGCCTGGGTGAAGATGAAGGCCAGCATGGCCTCCAGGTCCCCGGTGGCATGGGCAGGCATGACCCCGAAGCCCCAGGCGCCGAGGTGGACCATGGACCGGGCGTGATCTTCTGCCGGGCCGCCATCCCAGAGCGCCTGCCAGGGCAGGAAGGACAGCCCGCGGCTGGCCACCTCCCGGCTGTCCAGCAGCTTCATGGTGCCGCTTGCGGCGTTGCGGGGGTTGGCGAAGCGGGCCTCGCCCCGGGCGTCCCGCTGGCGGTTCAGCTCCTCCCATCGCTTGCGGGACAGGAACACCTCGCCGCGCACGGTGAGCGTGTCCGGGGCGTTCTCGGGCAGCCGCATGGGGATGTCCGCGATGGTCCGCGCGTTCTCCGTCACCAATTCCCCGGTCTCGCCGTCGCCGCGGGTGAGGGCCTCCACCAGCTCGCCTTTCTCGTAGCGCAGCGACAGCGACAGCCCATCCACTTTCAGCTCTGCCGCGTACCGCGGCGGAGCCTCCGGCGCGAGCTTCCGCCACTTGGTCTCCCAGTCGCGCAGTTCCGCTTCGGAATAGGCGTTGTCGAGGCTCAGCATGGGCGTGGCGTGGCGGCGCTTCTCGAAGGCCTCCACGGGCGGCGCGCCCACGCGCAGGGTGGGGCTGTTGGGATCGGCCAGCTCGGGATGGGCGGCCTCCAGGTCGCGCAGCTCCCGCTCCAGGGCATCGTACTCCGCGTCGGAGACGGTGGGCTGGTCCAGCACGTAGTACCGGTGGCGGTGCTGCCGCACCTGGTCAGCCAGCTGCTTCATGCGGGTCCGGAGATCCATCACTTCACCTTCGACCGGTACAGGATGCCCATGATGAGCCCCAGGGCGAGGAAGAAGCTGAGGGTGCTGCTGCCCCCGGCACTGAAGAAGGGCAGCACCATGCCCTTGTTGGGCAGGGCCCCGGCCACCATGCCCACGTTCACCAGCAGGTGCAGGGCGAAGATGCCCGCCGCCCCGGCGCAGAAGTAGGCCTCGGCGGTGGTGTGGGCGGCCTTGGCCGCGTCGAGGATGCGGCCGAGCAGGAGGCCGAAGAGGCCCAGGGCCAGCAGCACGCCCAGGAAGCCCCGCTCCTCCGCCCACACGCTGAAGGCGAAGTCGGTGGTCTTCACCGGCAGGAAGTTCAGCTGGGTCTGGGAGCCGCTGGTGAAACCCTTGCCGATGAGGCCGCCGGAACCGATGGCGATGCGGCTCTGATTCACCTGGTAGCCCTTGCCCTGGAGGTCGCTGGAGGGATCCAGGAAGATCATCACCCGCTGCTTCTGATAGGGCTTCAGCACGACTTTCCACGCAGCGAACCCACCCACCGTCACCAGCAGCAGGAGGGCCACCACCCACCGCGCCCGGAGCCCCTTCATGAGGGGGATGATGAGCAGGATGGGCAGGAAGCTGAGGGCCATGCCGAGGTCGGGCTGGCGCTGGACGAGCAGCATGGGAAAGGCCACCAGGCCCACCGCGCCCAGCAGCTCGAGGCGGCCGATGCTGTCCGCGGGCCGGGAGCCCAGGCGCTGGGACACGTAGAGCAGCGTCACCCACTTCATGAGCTCCGAGGGCTGGAAGGTCTGGCCGGCCACCACGAACCAGCGGGTGGCGCCTCCGATCTTCTTGCCCACCACCAGCACCGCCGCCAGGGCCGCCAAGCCCAGCAGGTAGGCGGGAAAGCTGTAGCGGAGGACGCGGCGGGGGTTCGTGTTCGCCAGCAGGAGCATCAGCGCCAGCCCCATGAGGTTCCAGACGGTCTGCTTGAGCCAGATGGTGGCCTGGGGCGTGTTCCGGCCCGCCGAATAGAGGGTCAGCGTGCCCAGGGCCATGAGGGCGAGGATGACCCACAGCAACCGGGAATCCAGGGCTCGGACGCGATCCTTCATTCCGCCGCCTCCGCAGGAGGGGCGAAGGGATCCACCATGCGGCCCCTCGGGGGCGGGATGGGATTCTTCACGCGATCCACGAACCAGTACTTCACGAGCTTGGCGGCGATGGGCGCGGCGGCGGTGGAGCCGAAGCCCGCGTTCTCCACCACCACGGCGAAGGCGATCTGGGGCTTGTCGTGGGGCGCGTAGCCCGCGAAGAGGGCGTGGTCCTTCAGGTGCTTGGCCTGGCGGGCGTAGTGGCTCTTGTCCACGAAGGTGGCCACCTGGGCCGTGCCGGTCTTGCCCACGAAGGGGGCTTCCCGCGCGATCTCCCGGATGAAGGGGTTGGCCGCGGCGGTTCCGCTCTGGACCACCTCGTACAGCCCCTCGTCCAGCACCGCCCAGAGCCTCGGATCGAGCGGTGTCTCCTTGGTGCCCGGGGGAGGCGCGGGCTCCAGCTGATTGGTCTGGTCGCTGCGGAAGCCGTAGAAGAGGTGGGGCGTGAGCACCTTCCCCCGGGTGGCCAGCGTGGCGTAGAACCGCGCCAGGCCAATGGGCGTGACGCCCACGGCCCCCTGGCCGATGCCCACGCTGATGGTCTCGCCGGCATACCATTTGGGATCCTTGGGCACGGCCTTGCGCTTCCAGGCCCGGCTGGGGATGCGGGTGCGCTTCTCCCGGGGCAGGTCGATGCCCGTGCGCTCCGTCAGGCCGTACTTCTCCGCCGTGGCGTAGATGTCGTCCACATCCAGCCGGGAGGCCACCTCGTAGAAGTAGACGTCGCAGCTCTGGGCGATGGCCTGGACCAGGTTCAGGCCCCCGTGGCCCGTGGGCTTGTCGCAGCGGAAGTCGCGGCCGTAGAAGTTCTTCTTCCCGGCGCAGTAGATCACGGTCTGGGGGGTGATGACGCCCTTCTCCAGACCCGCCAGAGCCACCAGAAGCTTGAAGGTGGAGCCCGGCGCGTAGATGCCCTGGATGGCCCGGTTGATCATGGGGCGCGTGGGATTGTTCAGGTAGCGGTCCACCATCTCCTGGCTGAGGCGGTTGAGGAAGAGGTTCGGATCGTACGAAGGGCTGGAGTACATGGCCAGGATGCCGCCGTCGCGGAGGTCGAGCACCACGGCCGCGCCGGCCTCCTCTCCGTAGGCGTCCTGCATGACCTTCTGGAGGCCCGCGTCCAGGGTGAGGTAGAGGCTGTGACCCGCGACGGCGTCCGTCTGGCCGAAGTGGGCGACTTCCGTGCCCAGCTGGTCCACGAGGATGCGCCGCTGGCCGTCCACCCCCTTGAGCTTGTCGTTGCCGCTGGCTTCGAAGCCCTCCTTCCCGATGGTCTCGCCCAGCCGGAAGACATCGGGATTGGCCTTCATCATCGGCTCGTCCACCTCACCCACGTACCCCAGCACGTGACCCGCCAGCTCGTCGCCGAGATACACACGCCGCGGCGCCACGTCCACACTGAGGAAGGGGAAGCGGGCCCGGACCCGCTCCGCCTGAGCGATGCCCACATCATCCAGGTTCTCCTTAAGTACCAGCGGACGGCCCTTCCCGGCCAGACGGTAGCTCTGGATCTTCCGCATGAGCCCGGCCGGGTCCAACTCCAGGGCCTGGGCCAGGCTCTGCACGACTTCCGGTCGGGTGGGGAGATCCTCCCGCTGGATGACGAGATGCAACGCGCGGCGGTTGTCCACGAGGCGGTAGCCGTTGCGGTCCAGCACCAGGCCCCGCGGTGCGGCGATGGGGCGGATCTTCACCGCCTGCTGCATGGCCAGCTGCTTGAACTCTCCGTGCCGGACGATCTGGAGCCAGGCGTAGATCAGCACCAGCAGGGCCACCAGGCCCCAGGCCAGGCCCTTGAACACCCCGAGGCGGCGGTGGAGGAGGGGGCGCTGCCGGGGGTCCATCAGCCCAGCCGGGGAGAAGGCCCGGAGTACAGCAGGCGCCAGGTCGCCCAGCCCCAGAGCGGAAGGCTGAGGAAGGCCCAGAACCAGCCGGAGCCCCAGGCATGCGGGCCCGCGGCCAGACGCACGGCCGCGTGGACCAGGAGGGTGTGCGCGACGACCAGGCAGGCCAGCCGCGCCAGCCAACCCTTCAGACCTTCCAGCGGCCAGCGGCCCGCCATCCAGCCGGCCGCCAAGGTCAAGGTCATGTCGGCCCAGGCCGTCCCGCCCAGGTGTGGATAGAGTCGCAGGGATCCCTCGAAGGCCCAGCCGGCGGCCGCCGCCCAGAGCACGCCCGTCAGAGCAGAGCCCGCCCGGGGCGCCAGGGCCAGCACCAGCAGCACATGCACCACGGCCTGGAGCCGCGGGAAGGGGGCGCAGAGGAACACCAGGCCCAGGGCGGCCGCGCACAGGAGGTTCTGACGCATGGCGGAAGGAGCCGGGATCCTCATGGCGTCCCCCGCTTGCGCTGCGGCTTCTGCTCCGGCGCCACGAAGGGCGGCTGCACTTCCAGCGGCGGCTGGGCGGGCAGCAGCAGCACGGTGGAGATCCGATCCAGAGGCGCCGACAGGTTCACCTGCACCTTCAGCTCCAGGTCGCCGCGCGCCACCTCGGCCACGTAGCCCACCAGGAGGCCCCGGGGAAACACGCGGTCCAGGCCCGACGTGAGGACGGCTTCGCCCACCTGCACCACCTCCTGGTTGCTGATGTAGCGGATCAGGGCGCGCCCGGACCCCAGGCCCTGGAGCACGCCCGTCGCGCGGCTGCGCATGAGCATGACGGCCACGGAAGCGTTCGGCGCGTCCGCCGGCAGGATCTTCGACTGGGTGGGCCCCACGGACCAGAGGCGACCCACGATGCCCTCGGGCACCAGCACGCCCTGATCCGCCACCAGGCCCAGGTCCTGGCCCCGATCCAGGATGAGCCCCCCGAAGGCGGCGGGCCGCGTGCTGAAGATCACCCGTGCCCCCTTCAGATCCAGGGGGACCTGCCGCTTCAGCCCCAGGAGCCGCACGGCCTCGTCCGCCTCCATCAGCCGGGGCGCCTCCTGTGCCATCTGGGTCCGCAACTGCGCAAGCTCCGCGCGCAACCGTTCATTCTCGGCCTGGGTCTCCGCGAAGCTGCGGGCCGACACCCGCCGGGCCGCCCGCCACTGCGTCCACCGGGACGCCAGGCCCTGTCCGGGCTTCGAGAGGACATCGGCGGCGCGCGCCCAGTGACGGCCGGGATGCGGGCCCAGCAGGACCCAGGTTCCGTGGCCCAGCCACAGGAGGAGGACGAGCAGGCGCTGCCAGCCCGTGCGGCTCCATCCCCACTTGGCTGCGCGGAGGGCCATCTGTCGAACCTCCCGCCAGCTAGTCGAGGATCTGGATGCGGCGCAGGAGCGGGATGTTCTCCAGCAGGAGCGCGGTTCCCCGAACCACGGCGGTCTGGGGATCCTCGGCGCGGAAGACCGGCAGGTGGGTCTCCTTGCGCAGCCGCTCGTCCAGGCCCTGGATCAGCGAGCCGCCGCCCGTGAGGCAGATGCCGCGATCGATGAGGTCGGCCGCCAGCTGGGGGGGCGTCTCGTTGAGGGCCTTGCGGACCAGGTCAATGATGGCGTTGATGGGCTCGGCCAGCGCCTCGCGGATCTCCGCGTCGTTGAGTGTCAGGGTCTTGGGCAGGCCCTCGAACTGGTCCCGGCCGCTCACCTCCATGGTGCGCGTCAGCTCCGAGGGGAAGGCCGATCCCAGCGTCCACTTCACTTCCTCGGCCGAGGCCTCGGAGATCAGCACGTTGTACTTCTCGCGGATGTACTTGATCACCGCCTCGTCCATCTCGTCGCCGGCGATGAGGATGGAATCCGAGAACACCTTGCCGTTGTAGCTGATGACGGCCACGTCCGTGGTGCCGCCGCCGATGTCGACGATCATGCAGCCGCGCTTCTCATTGATGGCGAGGCCCGCGCCGATGGCGGCCACCATGGTCTGGTCCACGATGAAGACCTCGCCGGCCTTGGCGTCGTAGCAGACCTGCTTCACGGCCCGGCGCGCCACCTGGTGGGCCCGGGGCGGCACGCTCACCACGATGCGGGTGCGGGCGATGCCGCGGTTGGGCCGGGCCTTGGAGATGAACTGAGCCAGCATCTTCTCGGCGGCGTCCACCTCGAAGATCATGCCGTCCTTCATGGGTCGGATGGTGCGCACGCCCTGGGGGGCCCGGCCCAGCAGCTGCTTGGCCTCGTCGCCCACGGCCTCCACGTCATGGGTGACCGTGTTCACGGCCACGATGGAGGGCTCGTAGATGACAATGCGGCCCGCCTGCTTCGTATGGATCAGGGTCGACGCCGTGCCGAGGTCGATGGCGAGGTCCGAATTGAAGATGTTGGACCAGAACTGGCTGGAAAAAATGCTGGCCACTGGCGGCTCCCGGAGAACCTCCTAGAGTGCCACGAACCACCCCTCCCCGGCCAGCCGAGGAACATCCGCCCGCCGGGCCCTGGAGCGGCGTTGCATCCCCGCGGCCAGCAGCTCCTCCACCTCCCGACCCTGTGGGTCGCGGAACAGGCTGCGGGGCCGCCTGTGGAGCGGGGCCCCACAGGGAGGGAATCACGCCCGGGTGGGTCGAAGTCCCCGATCACCCATGGCGTGTCCGGGGCGGCGTTGCATCCCCGCAGCCAGCAGCTCCTCCACCTCCCGACCATGTGGGTCGCGGAACAGGCTGCGGGGCAGCCTGTGGAGCGGGGCCCCACAGGGAGGGAATCACGCCCGGGTGGGTCGAAGTCCCCGATCACCCAT